>CALRYY010000099.1:0-15514 GCA_943372515.1 Ramlibacter sp. 2FC
CCATCGCCCTGGCACCCCAGGAAGTGGGCCGCATTGAAAAGCAGTGGGCCGACGACGGCCAGGCCGTTGTGGACGCCGTGAAGGCCGCCGCCGCCAAAAAGGGCGTCACCGCGCGGGGCGTCACGGCACGCTCCGACCTGGTGGCCGAGGCCATCATTGCTGCGGCCAAAAAACACAAGTGCGACCTGGTCGTGATGGCATCCCATGGCCGCAAGGGCATCAAGCGCATACTGCTGGGCAGCGAAACCCAGCATGTGCTGACGCATTCGCACGTGCCCGTGCTGGTGCTGCGCTGAACGTGACACAGTGAAAGAAAGGCAAACCCATGAAGATCCTGCTCGCCGTTGATGGCAGCCCCTACACAAAGAAAGCCCTCGCCTGGCTCACCGTCAACCAGATGCTGACCGAGCCCGGCGACGAACTCGTTGTGCTCAACGTGCAGCCGCCGCTGCCACCGCGCGCGCGCGCCGCCCTCGGTGCCGACGTGGTCAAGGGCTACCACCAGGACGAAGCCAACAAGGTCATCAGCCCGATCGAGAAATTCCTGAAGCGCCACAAGATGCCCTCACGCGTGCTGTGGGTGGTGGGCGCGCCGGCCGAAGAAATCCTGCGCGTGGCCAAGCGCGAAAAAGCCCAGCAGATCGTCATGGGCACGCATGGCCGCGGCGTGCTGGGCCGCGCGCTGATGGGCTCTGTAGCGCAGAGCGTGGTGGCCGGCTGCACGGTGCCTGTGCTGCTGGTGAAGTAAGGCGCCAGGGGCTGCGGCATCAGTCCCTGCGCAGGACACTGAGCGCAAATTTGCGCCCATGGCCCTGCTTGAAGGCCATGTGAATCCAGGTCATCGCGAAGGGTTCAACATAACGCGCAGCCGACAACGGCCCCATATCGACCGCGTCAAATCCAATCAGCTTCGCCAGCGCGATGACCTGCGCACGCGCCGGGGCGTCGTCGCCGCACACCGGCATGAAGGGCACTCCACCGCCATAAGTCGCGTCAGCCATGTTTTCGGCGCCGGTGCTGTTGAACGCCTTGACGACCCTGGCTGTTGGCGCCCACCCGGCGATCTGTTCAGCCCCCGATGTCGTCGTGCCAGGAAGCAGTCCGGCCAGGCCCGGTGCGAGCGGATTGGTTGCATCGACCAGAACCTTGCCCTGCCAGTCGGTGACGCTGCGGACAATGGACTCGGTCGCGGCAAACGGCACGGCAAGTATCACCACGTCGCTGGCGGCGACAGCCTGCCCCACGGTCCCCAGTTGCGCCAACGGTCCCAGGGCACCAGCAGTGCCCTGGTATTTTTCTGGATCGGGAACCCCCAGATACACCTGTTCGCCGTGCCGGACAAACGCCCCGGCCAGCGCTTTGCCTACGTTGCCGGCACCAATGATTGAAATGCGCACGCTCAGTCTCCTTGTGTTCAGGTGTCAGTGAGGGTTGTTACGGCTGCCTGGCGGCCTGCGCGATGATTCGCGCCAGGGCCTGAGGCTGGGTCAGCATGGGTGCGTGCGACGTGTCCAGCGTATGCACCGTGGATGCACCGCCCGCCGCGGCCAGCATGGCCTGTTGCAGGCTGAAGGAAACCGCCTTGTCCTGTCGGGTGTGGACGTACACGCGCGGTACCTGGCCAAAATGGGCGGCGCTCAGCTTGACGGGCGTGCCCAGCGGGGGGACGGCTTCAGCCTTGTGGGTGGCGACCAGCCATTGCTTGTCGGTGTCCGAGCAGTCCTGGCAGAAGACTTCGGCTATGCCCTCGGGCTTGATCGTGGCCGGGCTGTAGGCCTTGGGATCGGCCTGGGTCCAGTACTTGCCCACTCGGCTGTCCTTGTCGGACATGGACAGTTTGTAGAGGCTGTCGCCATTTTGGGGCAGGTAGGCGGCGACATAGACCAGGTTGGCAAGCCTGCCAGGCTGCGCTTCGGCGAGGGCCGAGATCACCATGCCCGCCATGCTGTGGCCCACCACCGTGGCTTTGCCGCTGACAGGCAAGGCGGCAGCTACGGCTTTGACGTACGCCTGCAGCGTGAGTTGTGAAGGCGGTGTGGTGTCTGCGCCGTGGCCCGGGAGTTCAACGGCCGTCACCTGGATCCCCTGCCCGCGCAATTCCTTGCTGACCCGGTCCCATGACGCTGCGCCCATCCAGGCGCCGTGCACCAGAACGACCGGGCGCGCGGGTGGTGAAGTGGTGGCTGTGGCGGTGGCTGTAGCGGTGGCACCAGGCGTTGTGGTGCATGCGGTCAGTGCCAGGGCGGCAGCGGCCGCAACGAAAGCCAGCGGCAGTTTGAGCGTTTTTTTCATGATGAACCTCAGCGCCCCAGGGTTTCAATGACCAGCCTGGCCGTGTCGGCGCCCGAAAAGTTCTGCTGGCCGGTAATCAGGTTGCCGTCGCGCACCGCAAAGCCGCGCCACAGACCCGCCTGCACGAAGTTGGCGCCGAGCTCCTTCAAACGGTCCTCAATGCGCCAGGGCATCAGGTGCTTGTCACGCGCCAGCATGCCGTAGCTCCACACCGCGTTGTCGGCAAAGTCCTCCTCGACATTGGCAAATCCGGTGACTGTTTTGCCCTTGACCAGGTGCTCGCCATTGCCCAGCTTGGCGAACGCAAGGATGGCGGTGCCATGGCACAACGCGCACGTCACCTTGCCAGCTTCATAAAACGCGACGAACTTGTCCGCCAACGCGCTGGCCTTGTCGTAAGTGAACATGGGGGCCTGCCCCCCGGCGACCACGATGGCGTCAAACCGGGCCACCTCCAGATCGGCCACTTTGCGCGTGTTGTCCACCAGCGCTTTCAGCTCCGCCGTGTGAATGAAGCCCTGGCTGATCAGGTCCGTCTTGCTGTAGCCGCTGGCATCGTTGGGGTCGCTCATGGCGTCGCCATCGCACCGGCCGCCGTCGGGACTGAAAATTTCAATCTCGTAGCCAGCCTCTTCAAACGCCAGGTAAGGGTGGGTCAGCTCGCTCCACCAAAAACCCACCGGCCAGCCTGTGGTGGTGGACACCGCCGGATTGGCGATCACGATGGCAATGCGCTTTCTGGCGTTGGGGTTCGAAACGTTGGGGTCTTTCAGGCTCATGGCTGGCTCCGGTGGGGGTTGGTGCCGCGCATTCGCGGCGTGAGACCGGAGTTTCAAGCGACCTCAGTTTTAGATAAATACCCGGCAATGCGACATACTGTTGCCAATATTGGCAACAAAGAAAGTCCGTATGGAGTTGCATGAACTCAACGCCTTTGTGAAGGTTGTCCAGGCAGGAAGCTTCACCGGTGCGGCGGACACGCTGGGCACGCACAAGGCGCATGTGTCTCGCGTGATCACCCAGTTTGAAAGCAAGCTGGGCGTTCGTTTGCTGGAACGCACCACGCGTTCGCTGTCGCTCACCGAGGTTGGGCGCGAGATGTTTGAACGCGCAGTGGGCATCCTGGGCGCGGTCGACGAAGCGCAGCGCGCCGCGCAGCAGACACTGGCCGAGCCACGGGGCGTGCTCAAGCTGACCTGCGGGGTTGAGTTCGGCATGATCTCAGTCACCCGCTGGATTGCCGGGTACCTGCAGCGATACAGCCACGTCCAGGTGCAGGCTGACTTCACCGGGCGCCTGGTTGATCTGGTGCACGAAGGCTTTGACCTGGCCATCCGGATAGGCCATTTGCCGGATTCCGGTCTTGCTGCGCGCAAGCTGGGCGACATGCAATACGGGCTCTATGCCAGCCCGGCCTACCTTGTCCGGCGGGGTGACCCCGATACGCCCGATGAGCTGCACGGGCACGACCTGCTGGCTTTCAGCGGCGGCGCCCAGCCGCAGCACTGGCGGCTGCGCAACGCAGCGCAAGAGGTCACTGTGGCGTTGGCGCCCCGGCTGTCGGTGAACAACAGCTTTGCGGTGAAGCAAGCGGTACAGCAGGGACTTGGCATTGCGCAGTTGCCGGTGGTGGTGGCACAGGACCCGCTGGATGCCGGCGCCCTCCGGCCTGTCTTGCCCCAGTGGCGGCCGCCGGATGTGCCGGTGCACGCCTTGTTCCCGAGCGCGCGGTACCTGACGCCCAAGGTGCGGTCATTCATTGACCATGCTGTCGAAGTTTTTTGAGTGTTTCATCAGGGATGAACACCTCAATGCTGCCCCCCGACACGCAGACCGGCAGCGAATCCGTTTTCCCATGGAGGGTATGGACACTGGTCGACAGGTCCCCGGCGTGGCTTAAAACACAGCTGATGCAAACTAAGCTTCGTAACTTGTGGAGCGGAGTGTTCTATGGACGGATTTCTGTGGTTTGTTTGGTTTGTCACGGCTGCTGCCGGCACCGCGATCCTCTTATTCCTTGTTACTGCAAGCACCGCTGCGCCAGGCGTGTCTATGGTTCTCGTCATCGGCATTGCGGCATTGGCAGCCTGCACCTGCATCGGTGGCTCACTAGGGTTGATGTCGCGCAAGAAATACGGTGTCGGAATCATCGTTATGCTTCTGCTGATACCGGTCACATTTGGGCTGGGGATAGCCAGTGAAGAGGCTCAAGGGTGGCGCTCCATCTGCGCGGGCCGCGCCTCGCTGCTGTGGCTCGCACCACCTGTCGTATCCATGTGTCAGGCAAGGGCACCGACACCAAGGGCAAACCGAATAGAGCCTGTCAACCTGCGAAGCAACGCTTGATGCGTCCTGGAACGAAATTCGCGTTGGGTCTTGCGACACTGGTTTTCGCTGCGGGAATCTGGACGGCATGGCACTTTCGCGCACCCACTGTGTCGGCTCAGCCTTTCGACAGCTGGCGTTGGTTGCAAGGTGCAGGCCCGGCTGCTGGTGTGGGGGATCCAGGCTGCGTACGAGGTGGAATGGCCCTGGACCTCATCGCTCGCCGGCATTTGGTGGGCATGACACCCGGGCAGATTTCCATGTTGCTTGGAACCCCGACCCAACTCGGTACAGAGTGGACGTATGCCCTTGGTCAATGCTCCGGGTTTGGATGGCACGACAGCGGACTGATCATTCGTTTCGATTCCAGTCAGAGGGCCACTGAGGCCCGCTTTCAAAAAGTACCCTGACAAACTAACGAGAGAACCGCAACATGACCCACGAACCCGCCGCCCGAATGGTCGACTTTTTGAGATCGATCGGTATCCACGTGCAGGCACAGGCCTTGCCCGATGGGACCTTTCTGCCCGGCATCGCTGTGCACAACGGCACCCTGCTGGTCGATGAGACACGGCTGCGGTTCCCCGGCGACCTGCTGCACGAGGGTGGACACCTGGCGTTGATGTCGCCTGCGCAGCGCGCGGTGGCCAGTGATGCGGTCGAGCATGACAACGAGCAGGTTTCGGAGGCCGCAGTCATCGCATGGAGCTACGCGGCGGCCTTGCACCTGGGCATTGATGCGCAAGTGCTGTTTCATGCCGGCGGGTACCACGGCCGCTCGCAGGCCCTGTTGCTGTCGTACCAGCTGGGCGTGTACCCCGGCGCGGGAGCGCTGGCCGAGCTGGGGCTTGCGTATGTAGGCCCGCACGCCTGCGGAACCCGATACCCGGCCATGCTGAAGTGGCTGAGGGAGTAATTCACACCATGCACACGCCGATCGACACCAACACCATTGCTCGTGCCCACGGGGAGCCCTGGTTTGCCCAGACCCTGGCCTCTTATGGGGGTGCCAACCTGAAGTTCCGGGTCATGCGGGACACCACGGCCGACTTCCACATGCATCCTGATGGCCCGGAGTGCTTCTTTGTTTTGTCTGGCACGGTGACGATCGATACCGATGCGGGCTCAGTCACACTTGCCCCCGGCCAGTTCTTCGAGGTCCCACCGGGCCTTCGGCACCGGTCGCGGGTAGAGGGCGAGGCAACGGTATTGGTGTTTGACGGGCTTGCGCCTTGAGCGGCCAGCATGGGTCCAACGCATCCGCGGCGCCACACATCAGCCTGCCGGTTTGCCCTCCCCTTTCAAGCCCAGACGGCCGATCTTCTTGATGAGGCCCACCCTTGATATACCCAGTCTTCTGGCGGCCTCCGACTGGTTGCCACCAGCGGCACCCAGTGCCTCCGCGATCAGCCGGGTCTCCAGTTCGGCCAGCGCCGAATCCAGGAACCCTTGTTGCCCATCCTTGTCGGGCAGCGGCTGCGCGCGCGTTTCTTCAATGGCCTGCATGTCTCCGCTGGCCAGGCGCAGCAGGTCGGTAGACACCTGCGTGCTGCCCGGCAGGATCAGGGCGCCCGCCGCTTCGACCACTGCCCGCAGCTGGCGCACATTGCCGGGCCATTCCTGGGCGCGCAGCCAGGCCAGGGCATCCGGTTCCATGCCGGCCTTGGGCGCAATGCGCTGAAGAAAGCGTATCGCCAGCATGGGGATGTCCACGCCCCGCTCAGCCAGCGCCGGCGTACGCAGCACCATGCCTTTCAGGCGGTAGTACAGGTCTTCGCGGAACGTTCCATCGCGCACCATCTGCTCCAGGTCCCGATGCGTGGCCGCCACGATGCGCACGTCGGCCTGCCTGGGCGTCCTGCCGCCGACCGGGACGTACACGCCTTCTTGCAGGAAGCGCAGCAGCTTCACCTGCATGGGAGCCGGCATTTCCCCCACTTCGTCCAGGAACAAGGTTCCCGCATGTGCCGTTTCGACCAGGCCGGGCTGGTCGCGGTAGGCCCCCGTGAAGCTGCCTTTCAAATGGCCGAACAGTTCGCTTTCCAGCAGCTCGGCGGACAGCGCTCCACAGTTGATCACCGAAAACGGGCCGTCGCTGCGGGTGCTGCAGTGGTGGATAGCCCGCGCCACCAGTTCCTTGCCTGTGCCGGTGGGTCCCAGGACGATGACGCTCACATGGGTGGGTGCCACGCGCCGGATCATGGCGCGCAGGTTCAGCATGGGCTGGGTCTGCCCGATGAGGCCCAGGTCCTGGTCAGCATCCTGGGCCCGCAACTGCTTCAGCTCGGCCTCCAGCCGGGCTTTGTGCAACGCCCTGGCGACGACAAAGCCCAGCATGTCCGGGTCAATGGGCTTGGTCAGGAAGTCCCAGGCGCCAAGCTCCACGGCCCTGAGGTTCAGTTCGCGGTCACCATGACCGGACAGGACCACGACCACCGCCGGTGCGAACCTGGGGATGAGGTCCAGACCCGCCTGCGGCTCCATGCGCGGCGGCATGGCAAGGTCCAGCAGCACCACGTGCGGCCGGTCCGCCTCGAAGGCAAGGATTGCCTCATCTGCATCGCCAGCGACCGTGACGCGGTGACCCAGCTTGCTCAGGAAGGAACTGCCCAGGCGCTGGTAGGCCGGCTCATCGTCCACCAAGAGTACGTGGCCTCGGGCAGGTGTCAATGTCATGTGGCCGCCGGAAAAGTAAGGGTGAAACAGGTCGTCCAGGGCGCCCGCTCGCCCAGCCGGGCTGCGCCGCCGTGTGCGGCCATGATGCGCGCCACGATGGCCAGGCCCAGGCCGGTGCCGCCGGGGCTGCGCGAGGCGAAGGGTTCGAAAAGACGATCGCGCAAATCTGCCGGCACACCGGCGCCGTCATCGCACACATGAAGGTGGATACGCCCGCCTTCGCGTTCGGCATCGACTATCACGCGAGTAGCACCGGGCGCGCAGCGCGCATTCGACAGCAGGTTGCCAAGCGCCTGGGCCAGTCGCTGGGGGTCGGCCAGCACCGGCATGTCGTGCGCCAGACCGGGGCCGATCTCGACCCCGGGCACGTGGCGCGCGGCCTCGCGGACCTGGGCAGCCATGTCCAGCGGCACGGGGTGAACCTGCCACGGCCGGGCGTAGTCCAGCAGGTCGTCGGCCAATCGCGAAATTCGCCCGACCTGGCCGGCCACTTCATGCCTTACGTCTGGAGGCGCGCCAGCGACGGCCATGGCAATGATGTTCAGCGGGTTGCGCAGGTCATGCGCCACGCTGGCCGCCAGCTTGCCCAGTTCGGCGAGCCGTGCCTGCAACTGGGTGTCGCGTTCGCGTTGCCGGGCCAGTGCCATCTGCTGCAGGCGGCCCGCCGCCTCCGCCAGCACTTCCGAGAACAATTCCACCAGCCGCCGGGGCCCGGGTGGCGCGGCCTCCCAGCCAGAAAGCTCTGTCGTCCAGCCGGTGGCTGATTCACGGCAGGTGAGCGTAGGCGCCGCCGAGGGCGTGCTGCCTTCATCGGCCACGCGGACGTCAACCTGCAGGCCGACACGGCCGGACAGCAAGCGGGCCGCGCGCGACGCCAGGCCGCTCCAGTCCGTGGCCTGGCCCAGGTCCCGGCGCCATTCCTGCAGGTCGGCCGCCGTCGCATTGCCTCCCGGGTAAACAATGCGCTCGGCGAACCGGCGCGCGGGCCCGTTGAGCGCCAGGCACACGACGGCCACCGCCGCCCCACTGACCCAGCGAGAGTCCAGCGGCAGCAGCAACGTGACCGGAACGCTGAGCAGGCCCAGGCCCACAAGCAGCGTCCACGCCAGCGCGCGCCGTGCCCAGGCGTTGGCCACGAACACCTGGTAGCGCAGGATGCCGTAGACCAGGATCACGGGATACGCCGGCAAGGCCCACACCTGCCATGGGTACTGTTCGATCCCCAGCGCCGCAAACGCGTAGCCCGACACACAGAGGAGCCCCCAACCACAAGAGATGGCCACCGCCGCGAGCTGGCGGCGCTCGCGCGCATCCTGCGTGCGCCACAGCTGGTGCAGCAACACGATCACACCGGTGGCGGCGAGCAGGGCCCAGACCATGGACGTGATCCAGCCGGTCTTGTTGGGCACCACGACCCACTCAACGCCCGTGAATGCGGGGAAATGAACAAAATCGCCCGGCGCCACGGCCAATGACAACAATGTTGCAGCGGTGGCCGCACAGTAGATCCAGGGCACCTGAGGCCTGTAGAGATCCTCGACCTTGCAGAACCGCAGACAGAAGTGAAGAAATGCGGCGGACGTGAGCGGGACTGTCGCCAGCAATCGCAATGCCCAGGGCATGCTTGCGGGGCCCAGCCAGTTCGGCAACTCATTGCCAACGATCCAGACCGCCACCCCCATCAGGAACACGGTCAAAAGCCGAGCACCCGGCACCTCCTTGGCCCAATACAGAAGCAGGCCGGCCAGCGCCAATGTCTGCGCAAGCGAGAGGGCAAGAACCAGATGAAGTGCCATGCTGCGCCACACTGTATACGACGTTTACAGTCCAATTGATAAAGCTGTCAACGACAGGCACATTCTCTTTATATTTTCCTTTTAAATCAATGACTTAGGCGCTGGCATGGGTCCTGCAAAACAGCAGGCATGAACCTCATGTCCACCGCATTGCCAGACTGCCCCGCGCCTGACGCACCCCACCCGCTTGATCTGGCCGCCTTTGTCGGCGAAGGGGGCTGGCAGCGTCTGCCGGCGGCGGTGCAGCGGCGTTTTGCCGCCGCACACCACAACACCGCGTACACGGGCGAACTGACGCTGCACTGCTCACGCACAGGCAGGCTGTTCGCATGGGTCAGCCGCCTGCTCGGCGGCCCGCTCACCACTGCGCACGGCCAGGTGCCAGCACGGGTATGCGTCTATGGCGACGGCCAAGGGGCCGTGGTCTGGGAAAGGCACCTCGCCCTGGCGGGCCGCGACAGGGTCGTGCGCTCCAGAAAGCTCGCGGCAGACAACGTGCTGGTGGAGCGAACCGACGGCGGGTTGTCGATGGAACTGGACGTGTTCGAAGCCGACGGCGCCCTGGTGTTTCGCAGCCGCCGCTACTTCTTTGACATTGCCGGCAGGCAACTGCCCATCCCCACCGCCTTCACGCCAGGTACCTGCCGCGTGGAACACCGCGACCTCGGCGCCGGCCGGTTCAGCTTTGAACTGTCGATGGTGCACCCGTGGTGGGGCACGACGTTTCGCCAGTCCGGCGTATTTCACGACCCCAAGGAGGTTTGCGCATGAACGCTGTCTATTCCATACTTTTCCTGCAGGCGCTGATGGGTGCCTTTGACAACCTGTGGCACCACGAGCTGGGCGCGCGCCTGCCCCAGCGCGCATCCGCGCAGCACGAGCTCGCGCTGCACGCGGCCAGGGAGGCCATCTACGGCCTGCTGTTCATCGGGCTGGGGTGGTTTGAGTGGCATGGCCTTTGGGCGCTGCTGCCCGCTGCCTTGCTGTTGACCGAACTCATCATCACCTGTGCCGATTTTCTGGAGGAAGACCGCAGCCGCAACCTGCCGCCACTGGAGAGGGTGCTTCACACACTGCTGGCGGTGAGCTTTGGCCTGCTGCTGGGTTTTCTGGCCCCGGTGCTGCTGCATTGGCTGCAGTTGCCATCGGGGATAGTCCTCACATCCCCGGGCATCGTGAGCTGGCTGTTCACCGCAAGCGGTCTTGTTGTCATGCTCTGGAGCGCGCGCAATGCACTTGCTTCGTGGCAATGGCGGCGCGAGCCCGCAAAGCGCGCGAACCCTTCGCCCGGCGCGAACAGGCACCTGGCCGCGCGACCCGGTGCCCCCGCCGTCCTGGTGACCGGGGGAACCGGGTTCATCGGTGCCACGCTCGTGCGGCAATTGATGGCGCAAGGGCGGCGCGTCATCGTGCTGACGCGGGACGTGCGGCAGACCCGGCTGATGTTCAATGACCGTGTCTGGGCTGTTGACCGTCTGGACGACATTCCCGCAGAGGTGCGGATCGAATCGATCGTGCATCTGGCAGGCGCCCCCGTGCTGGGCATGCCCTGGACGCGTCGGCGCCGCGCCCTGCTGGTACAAAGCCGAACGTGGGTCATGGAAAGCCTGATGCAGTTGATGCGGCGGCTTCATGAGCCCCCCAACGCTCTGGTTGCGGCATCGGCCGTGGGCTACTACGGGCTGCCGGGCTTTGATGTGTCAACGACCGAAGCATCGCCGCCGGACCCCGGCCGGTTTCAGTCTGATCTGTGCCTGGCAGCGGAACACGAAGCACTGCGCGCAGAGGCGCTGGGCGTGCGGGTGGTTCGCATGCGGTTCGGCATCGTGCTCGGCCGCGAAGGCGGTGCATTTCCCGGCCTTTCGTTGTCGGCACGGCTCGGCCTTGGCGCCCGTATCGGCTGCGGTACACAGCCCGTGCCCTGGGTGCATATCGACGACGCCGTGGCCGCCGTCCAGTTTGCGATGGGTCAGGCAGGCCTGCATGGACCGGTCAATGCCGTGGCCCCGCAGGCGGTAAGCCAGTCCCGGTTCTCGCAGGCAATGGCTACCGCCCATGGACGCCGCGCCTGGCTGCGCATCCCGGCCTGGCTGCTGCGCGGCGGCCTGGGTGAGATGTCGCAACTGCTGACCCACGGGCAACACGTCGTGCCCGTTGTGGCACTCAAGGCTGGGTTCAGGTTTGCGTATCCGTCCTTGGCAGGTGCACTGGATGACTTGGTGAAGAAGACGAAGTGATGCAATCTAGATGCAGTTGATATCACTTTTTGATATCATTCTCACATCAACGCCAAGCAGCGCAAGACCCTTATCGCCATCTTCACGCGCCCGACTTCAGCGTCCATTCCATTTTCTGACATCGAGTCTCTCATCAAGGCGCTTGGTGGCTCAGTGTCGGAGCGCGAAGGCTCTCGCGTAAAGATCGAGCTTGTGGGCGAGCAATGGCGCTGCCATCGCCCGCATCCAGGCAAAGAGGCAAAGCGCTACCAGGTCGAAGAGGCTCGCGAACTGTTGGTACGTGCAGGAGTAACACCATGAACACCATGACTCACAAAGGCTATACCGCTCGCGTCGAGTACGACGAGCGAGACAACATCCTCGTCGGCCGCATTCTGGGCATTCGCGGCATCATCAGCTTTCACGGTGAAACTGTGGGCGAACTGCGCCATGAGTTCGAGCACGCGGTCAAGGACTATCTGGCCGAATGTAAGAAAGAAGGCGTAGCGCCAGAAAAGCCTGCTTCCGGCAAGCTGCTGCTGCGCGTTCCGCCTGAAATTCATGGCCGTGCGCTGGTTGCCGCGCAGGCAGAGGGAAAGAGTCTGAACCAGTGGGCTACTGAAGTACTGCAGCACGCTGTGCAGCCGGGGGGTTAATCCTGATGGCTGCCCTGCGCAGCCTCTCACTCCGCGCGCAACCGCATCAACAGTTCCGCCAGCTGCGCAAACCCCTCCCCACTCCGCCCTTGCGTCACATACGCAGGCAGCGCATCCATCTTGCCCACAAAGTCGTGCACATTGGCCACGCCCACTGCGTTCGGGAAGTGCGCGAACATGGGCGCGTCGTTGGGTGAATCGCCTGCGTAGATGAACCGCTCGCGTTGCGCGTCCAGGTCCACGCCGTACAAGTCACGCATGATTTCCCGGCTCATGGACAGCTTGTCGTAGCGGCCAAACCAGCCGTTCACATGGATGGAGCTGACCTTGGCGGTCATACCGGCGGCCTCCATGATCTGCACGATGCGCTGCACACCAGCGTCGCCGATGTGCGGCACGTCTTCGCAAAAGTCGATGGCCAGGTCGTACAGACGGCAGAACTGGTCTGATGCCAGAGCGGTGCCGGGCACGTCGGCCAGCACCTGCTGTACCACGGCGTTCATGCGCATCCGATTGGCATACAGCGCGTCCGGTCCCAGTGAATGCCGCACGGCCAGCTTGCGCGTGGCACGGTCGTACCAGTAACAGCAGCCGCCGTTCTCGCCCACCACGGCGTCCACCGGCCACATGCGGGCAATGTGGTCGCACCAGCCGGCCGGGCGGCCCGTGGTGACGATCACGCGCAGGCCGCTGTTGCGCAGTTGCTCCAGCGCCGCATAGGCCGCGGCGGTCAGCTTGCCCCCGGTGGTGATGGTGTCGTCGATGTCGGTGATGACGGTGTGGACTGCCGCGGCCTGCGCGGCGGTGAACTCTGCAATGGGCTTCAATTGAACAGCGCCTTGTGCTGCTCGCGCAGCAGGTTCTTTTGCACCTTGCCCATGGTGTTGCGCGGCAGCTCGGCCACCACAAAGCAGCGCTTGGGGATCTTGAAGTTGGCCAGCTTCGATTTCAGCGCGGCAATGATCGCGTCGGCATCGGGCGTGGCGCCGGGCTTGGGCGTGACCACGGCCACGCCGACTTCGCCAAAGTCGGGGTGCGGCACGCCGACCAGGGCGCTTTCGGCCACACCGGGCAGCTCGTTGATGTAGCCCTCGATCTCAGCCGGGTACACGTTGTAGCCGCCGCTGATGATCAGGTCCTTGCTGCGGCCCACGATGGTCACGTAGCCGCGCTCGTCTACCTTGCCCACGTCACCGGTCTTGAAGTAACCGTCAGCGGTGAATTCCTCTTGGGTCTTTTCGGGCATGCGCCAGTAGCCCTGGAATACATTGGCGCCCTTGACCTGGATGCCGCCGATCTCGCCCGTGGGCAACGCCTTGCCTTCGTCGTCCTGCACGCGCAGCGACACGCCCGGCAGCGGGAAGCCCACGGTACCGCCGCGCCGTTCGCTCTGGCCCTTGTAGCGCCTGTCGGCCGCATAGGGGTTGGACGTGAGCATGGCGGTCTCGCTCATGCCGTAGCGCTCCAGGATGGTGTGGCCGGTGCGCTGCTGCCATTCGGCAAAGGTTTCAATCAGCAGCGGCGCGGAGCCCGCAATGAACAGGCGCATGTTGCGCACCGCGTCGCGGTTGAGCGCGGGCTCGGCCAGCATGCGAACGTACAGCGTGGGCACGCCCATGAACACGGTCGCACGCGGCATGAGCGCAATGACGGCCTTGGGGTCAAACCTGCCCAGCCAGAACATCTTGCTGCCGTTGAGCAGTGCGCCGTGCAGCGCCACAAACAGGCCGTGTACGTGGAAGATGGGCAGCGCGTGGATCAGCACGTCACCCCGGCCTTCAGGCCCTCCGGTAGCCGTCCAACCCCAGTAGTCCTTGAGCATGGCCGCGTTGCTCAGCAGGTTGTCGTGGCTGAGCATCGCGCCCTTGCTGCGCCCGGTGGTGCCGCTGGTGTACAGGATGGCTGCCATGTCGTCCGGCTTGTTGACGGCAATGGTGTGCTGGTCGCTGCAATGCGCGGCACGCTCCAGCAAGCTGCCGGTGCGGTCCTCATTGAGCGTGAACACATTCTTTGTGCCGGCCTTGAAGGCGATCTTGCTGACCCAGCCGAAGTTTTTGCCACTGCACACCACCACCGACGGCTCTGCATTGGCGATGAAGTATTCAATCTCGGCGCTCTGGTAGGCGGTGTTCAGCGGCAGAAACACATAGCCTGCGCGCAGTGTGGCCAGGTACAGCATCATGGCCTCGACCGATTTTTCCACCTGCACGGCGATGCGGGCGCCGACGGGCAGCTCCAGAGACGCCAGCAGGTTGGCCATCATGGCGGTGGCGCGGTCCAGGTCGCGCCAGCTGTAGGTCAGCACGGGTTGGCCGGGATCGGCCGTTTCGACCGCTGTGGCGTCCAGGTCTTTGGGGAACGCAGCCCTCAGGGCAGCGAACAAGTTGGCGTTGGTTGCAGTCATGGAGGTCAGAAAGCGGGTTGGCGTTTTTCAAGGAAGGCACTGATGCCTTCGCGGTGTTCGGGCGAGTCAGCATAGCGGTAAGCCGAATGATGCGGCCCCGCCAGGTTGCGCAGCAGCTGCTTGTTCAGCCGCGCGGCTTGTGGGGCCAACGCGGCGATGCGCCGGGCGCTGGCCATAGCCTGGGTGGCCACGTCGGCATCAGGCACCACGCGGTTCAAAAAGCCGCGTTGTTTCATCTCTGCTGCGCCCAATGCGGCGGCTTCCAGCAGCATCTCGCGCGCGGTCAGCTCGCCGGCAGCGCGCGCGACCAGCTGCGCCTCGCGTGGCGCCATGGGGAAACCCAGGCGGGCAATGGGTGCGCCAAAGCGGGCTGATTCGCCCGCAATGCGGATGTCGCAGGTGCTGGCGATTTCCATGCCGGCGCCCATGCAGGCACCGTCGATCTGCGCGACGATGGGCACGTCGCAGGCGAGCATGGCCTGCAGGCCGCCCCAGACGTCGTCTTCATGAAAGCTGCGCAGCGACGCTTCTTCAAACCGGAAACCGGGGTATTCAGAAATATCACCGCCCGCACAGAACGCCCCACCCTCCCCGCGCAGCACCACGCACCTCGCACTGCTGTCTTGCAGCGTTGTGAATACATCGCGCAGCGCGCCCCACATGGCGCGCGACATGGCGTTGAGTTTGCCCGGGTGGGCCAAGGTGACGGCCGCGATGCCATCGTGAATGTCTACGCGGACCGATCCTGTCATGCAGCGTTCCCGTCAGTCGATCTTGGCGCCAGAGGCCTTGACCACCTGGGCCCATTTGCGGACTTCGGCGCTGATGAAACCACCGAACTGCGCGCCTGCCAGGTTGGAAAATTCGGCGCCCTGCGCCGCCCACACCGCCTTGGCTTCGTCGGTGCTGCAGGCCTTGCGGATTTCGTCGACGGCACGCGCCTGTGCATCGGCCGGCGTGCCTTTGGGGGCCCACACACCGTACCAGGTGGTGACGTTGTAGTCGGGCATGCCCACCTCAGCAGCGCACGGCACATCGGGGAATGCCGGGCTGCGTTTGGCACCAGACACCATCAGCGCCTTCACGCGGCCACCCTTGATGTGCGCAGCCGAAGAACCCAGACCATCGAACATCATGTCCACCTGCCCG
>CALRYY010000100.1:0-15508 GCA_943372515.1 Ramlibacter sp. 2FC
GGTCTCGGCCGTGAAGGGGGGCAGCGGGGGTTTGGTTTCCATGAGGGCTCCTTGAATGTAGACAAGTCTGTCTACCTTGCCTCGATTCTGCCATCAGGTAGACAGACCTGTCTACAATGCCGTGCATGGACCTTGCCACCCTGAGCGCGCGTGATCGCATCCTGGTCACCGCGCACGACCTGTTTTACCGCGACGGCATCCGCGCCACGGGCGTGGACCGCATCATTGCGGCGTCGGGCGTGGCCAAGCTCACCTTCTACCGGCACTTTGCGTCCAAGGACGACCTGGTGCGGGCCTTTCTGGACTACCGGCACGAACGCTGGATGGCCTGGTTTGTGGACGCGCTGGGCCGCCATGGCGCGACCCCCGGGGGCGGGCTGGCGCCGCTGGCTGACGCCCTGGCGGAATGGTTTGCCGACCCGGCCTTTCGCGGCTGTGCGTTCATCAACACGGTCGCCGAGGTGGGTGGGAGCCTGCCGGGTGCCGTGGCCACGGCGCATCGCCACAAGGACGACATGAGGGCGGTGATTGCAGATTTGCTGCCGGCAGGCCCCGCGCAAGAGGCTGCGGCAAGGTCAGCCGCTGTGGCCGTGGACGGCGCCATCGTGCAGGCGCAGATGGCAGGCGGCGCAGCAGCGGTGGCGGCGCTGAGGCCATTGCTGGCCGGGCTTTAATGCCATTGATGGCCGGGATTTAGCGTCGCAGGCTTACCACTCGCCGGTTTCGCGCACACGCTGGGCCAGGTCGGGCTGGTCAGCATGGGCCGGGCGTGGGGCGGGCTGGATGGCGCGGGGCTGCCAGAACGCAAAGCGCGAATAAGCCACAGGAGCCACCGGGTTTCGCGGCATCAGCATGGGTTGGGACTGGACGGGTTTGAACATGGTGGCTCTCCTTTCTGCTGACAAGCAGTTTAGGAGGCCACGTTGTTTGCGGCTGTGACGCGGCTCACAAACGCAGGCCGCATTGGCGAAATGACAACAACCTATTTCACGGACGGCGCATCTTTGTCACGGTTCAGCGTGGACAGTGGCAATGAAGACACCTCTTGCAGCAGCGCGGCCAGCTGCAGGCCCGCAGCGTCCACGACCCTGCGGCCCTTCTCAGCCGTGGCGGCGGCAGCATTGCCGGCGGCGCCCGCCGGGTTGTAGTCCTGCATGGCCCAGCCCAGCTTGGCGCTCCTGCCATTGCCCAGGATGGGGTTGGCCGCCGCGCGGGCCTGGGATGCCGATGCAAAGTCTTGCGCCTGGCTCATGCGCACATGCTGCGGGCACAGCGCCAGCATCATGGACGTTTCGATCTCGCCCGCGTGCACGCCAAAGCGGTGCTCGGCGGCGCTGAACAGGCCATCTACATCGGGGCCCAGCGGCAGGCTGTACCAGCTGGTGCTGTACACGATCAGGCCGCAGCGGTTGCGCAGCTCGCGCGCCACGATGTCCATCAGGCTGACCTGCCCGCCGTGGGAATTGAAGAGCACCAGCTTTTTGACGCCGGCGCGCGCCACGCTTTCGCCCAGCTCCGTCCACAACGCGATGACGGTGGGGGCCGACAGCGTGAGCGTGCCGGCAAACGCGGTGTGCTCGGGGCTGTAGCCCGCGGCCTGGGTCGGCAAGAACAACGCGGGCAGATCGGCCGGCAGGTGCGGCAGGGCCGCGGCCACCACGCCGTCGGCCAGCGCCTGGTCCACGCTCAACGGCAGGTGCGGGCCATGCTGCTCGGTGGCGGCTACCGGCAGCACCGCGACCGTGCGCACCGGGTCCAGTGCAGCGAAGTCGGTGGTGGCGAGGTCGGCCCAGAAGCGGGAGGGAAAAGGCATGGGCGCATCTTAAAGCCATGGATTGCGGGTCAAGCCCGCAAAGACAGCAACGCTTGCCGGGCGGCGTGGGCGATGGCGGCGGCGTCCACGCCAAAGAACTGGCGCAGCGCGGCGCGCGTGTCGCTGCGGCCAAAGCCGTCAGTGCCCAGCGTGGTGTAGCTGCGCCCGGCGGGCACATGCTGGCGGATGCTCTCGGGCACCGCGCGCACATAGTCGCTGGCGGCCACGATGGGCGCTGCGCCCTGCAGCAGTTGCATGGCGTAGCCGCCGTTGCGGGCCAGCTCGCTCCAGCTGGTGATGCTCAGCACCTCGCTGGCAACGCCGTCGGTCGCCAGTTGCTGCGCGGCCTTGATCACCTCGGTGAGGATGGCGCCCGAGCCCAGCAGGGTGACGCGCGGCGCGCCTTCACCGAAGACTGCGTAGCGGTAGCCGCCGCGCACCACGTCGGCCTCTACCCCCGCCGGCAGATCCGGCTGGGCGTAGTTCTCGTTCATGAGCGTCACGTAATAGAACACGTCTTGCTGCTCCACCAGCATCTCGCGCATGCCGTGGTCCACGATGACAGCCATCTCGCCCGCAAAGGCCGGGTCATAGGCCTTGCAGTTGGGGATGGTGGCGGCGATCAGGTGGCTGCTGCCATCCTGGTGCTGCAGGCCCTCGCCGCCCAGCGTGGTGCGCCCGCTGGTGGCGCCCAGCAAAAAGCCGCGTGCGCGCTGGTCGGCCGCCGCCCAGATCGCATCGCCCACGCGCTGGAAGCCAAACATGCTGTAGTAGATGTAGAACGGCAGCATGGGAAAGCCATGCACGCTGTAGCTGGTGGCGGCGGCCGTCCAGCTGGCGATGGCGCCGGCCTCGCTGATGCCCTCTTCCAGGATCTGGCCGTCCAGCGCCTCGCGGTAGCTCAGCACCGAGCCGATGTCTTCAGGCTCATACCGCTGGCCCACGCTGCTGTAAATGCCCACCTGCTTGAACAGGTTGGCCATGCCGAAGGTGCGGGCCTCGTCGGCCACGATAGGGACGATGCGTGGACCCAGGTCTTTGTCTTTCAGCAGGTTGCCCAGCATGCGCACAAAGGCCATGGTGGTGGACATCTCCTTGCCTGCAGCAGCCGTGGCAAACGCCGCATACGACGCGATGGCAGGCACGGGTAGTGCCTGTTGGGGCGAGTGCCTTTTGGGCAGGTAACCCCCGAGCGCCGCGCGCCGCTGATGCATGTAACGCATCTCGGCGCTGTCTTCTGCCGGTTTGAAGAATTCCAGATGGGTGGCCTGCGCGTCGGTCAGCGGCAGGTTGAAGCGGTTGCGGAATTCAATCAGCGCGCCCTCGTCCAGCTTCTTCTGGCTGTGCGTGGTCATCTTGCCCTGGCCGGCCTGGCCCATGCCATAGCCCTTTTTGGTGTGGGCCAGGATCACCGTGGGCTGTCCGGTGTGCTGCGCAGCGGCAGCATAGGCGGCGTGGATCTTGACCAGGTCGTGCCCGCCGCGCTTGAGGCGGTCGATCTGCTCGTCGGTCATGCCCTGGGCCAGCGCGGCCAGCTCGGCATTCTGGCCAAAGAAGGTGTCGCGGTTGAAACGGCCGTCCTTGGCGGCAAAGGTCTGCATCTGGCCGTCGACCGTGTTGGCGAATGCGCGGGTCAGCGCGCCGGTGGTGTCGCGGGCAAACAGGCCGTCCCAGTCGCTGCCCCACACGAGCTTGATGACGTTCCAGCCCGCGCCGCGAAACAGCTTTTCCAGCTCGTCGATGATGCGGCCGTTGCCGCGCACCGGCCCGTCCAGCCGCTGCAGGTTGCAGTTGATCACCCAGACCAGGTTGTCCAGCTTCTCGCGGCTGGCCAGGGTGAGCGCGCTCATGGACTCGGGCTCGTCCATCTCGCCGTCGCCGAACACGCCCCACACCTTGCGGCCCGCGCAATTGAGCAGGTTGCGGTGCGTGAGGTAACGCATGAAGCGCGCGTGGTAAATCGAGCTGATCGGCCCCAGGCCCATGGAGCCGGTGGGGAACTGCCAGAAGTCGGGCATCAGCCAGGGGTGCGGGTAGCTGCTGAGGCCGCGCGCGCCTTGCGACGGCGCAGTGAGTTCCTGGCGGTAGTGCGCCAAATCGTTTTCGGTCAGGCGTCCTTCTAGAAAAGCACGCGCGTAAACACCCGGCGCGCTATGTGGCTGGAAGAACACGAGGTCACCGCCGTGGCCTGACGCTTCGTTGCGCGCATGAAAGAAATGGTTGAACCCCACCTCAAACAGATCGGCCGCGCTGGCGTAGCTGGCGATGTGCCCGCCCAGCTCGCCATACGCCCCATTCGCACGCGCCACCATGGCCAGCGCGTTCCAGCGCATCAGGGAGGCCAGCTTTTCCTCCACCGCCAGGTCGCCGGGGAACGGTGGCTGCTGGTCCACCGCAATGGTGTTGACGTAGGGCGTGACCAGCTCGGGCTGCCAGCCCACATGCGGCGTGCGCGCCATCACGGCCAGCTGGTCCAGCACATAGCGCGCCCGCGCCGGGCCATGCGCGGCCACCAGGGCGGTGAAAGCGTCGCGCCATTCGGCGGTTTCGGCCGGGTCAATGTCGATGCCGTCGCTGGCGAGGAAGCGGGTGATGCTGTGGTCGGTCATGGCCACCACTGTAGGCCGCTGGGCGCGGTATTTGGTTGCGAAGCTGCGTCTTCAGTGAAGATTAGCAGCATAAAATGCCGTAAATCACAATCTAACCAGCACCAAATGCAACTTGACGCCCTGGACCTGCGAATTCTGGCCGAGCTGCAGCAAGACGGCGCCCTGACCAACGTAGCGCTCGCCCAGCGTGTACACCTCAGCCCTTCCCCCTGCCTCACACGCGTGAAGGCGCTGGAGGCCGCGGGCGTCATACGCCAGTACGTCGCGCTGGCCGACCCCAAGGCGCTGGGCCTGGGGCTGAACGTGTTCATCAACATCAGCCTGAAGGAACAGAGCAAGCAGGCGCTGGCCGAATTCGAGCGCCGCATTGCCGAGCACGACGAGGTGATGGAGTGCTACCTGATGACCGGCGACAGCGACTATTTGATCCGCGTGGCCGTGGCCGACATGGGGGCTCTGGAGAAATTCATCCTGGAACAGCTGACGCCGATACCGGGGATTGAGAAGATTCGGTCGTCGTTTGCGTTGAAGCAGGTGCGGTACAAGACGGCGTTGCCGTTGCCGGGGGCATGAATGCCCCCGGTGTCCGCTCCTTCAAGGCTCCCTGAGCGCGGCGTGCCTGGGCAAGCCATCTTCAATCGGAGCCCAGGTGAGGGCACTGCCGACAAAGGTGTGATCACGCGGCGGTACAGACTCAGGATCATCGAGGCTGCAGGTTGTGACATCCATTTCATTCAAGCCATCGCGCTGATAGGAGATAGGCGTCCCACAGTCGGCGCAAAAACTTCGGACTGCAAAGGGCGATGAGCGGAAACTTTTCAGCTGACCCTTCGTCACCCGAAACGCTTCGGGGCGCAAGGAAAACCAGGCAACGACCGGAGCGCCACTGACGCGCCTGCAAAAAGTGCAATGGCATAGCGTCTCATGCACAGGCACACCGCGTACTTCATACCGCACTGCACCGCATTGGCAACCGCCCGACCGCTTGTCATTCATAGGGCAATGGTAGCCACCTCAGGCATCCTTGCGCCATGAACCAGCCCCTGAGCTACCTGCTTTTCGACGCCACAGACGAGGAATCCGGCGCCTGCGCGTTTGATGCGATGGCGTCCGTGTTGCCTGATCGTCTACCGGCCTTGCTGGCCGAAGTGCAGGCGGTGCTGGCCTGGGCCTCTGCCCTGTTTGGCCCGCCGTCCAGCACAGATGATGAAGGCGACGCGGACGATTGGGCGTTTGATCTGCAAGCCACCGATGCGGCCGGCGCGCCGTTGGCGATCACCTGGGACATGCAGGGTGCGCAGGTGCTGCTGCCGGTCGCATTGGAAGGGCGCCTCACGCTGACATTGACGGTCAGCGGCCACTGCGCGTTTGCCGATGCGTTCCGTCAGGCATTTGCTGATGCGCAGCAGTAAAGGTTTCCGCCATCTTCTTCACCCGCCTCAACGCCCGCCCGCGAATGAATCCGCTCGCCGGCCGGATCAGGTACCAGTACGGCGCAAAGCGCTTGCGCGTCGCCTCATCGGGGCAGGCCACGCGGGTGATGGTGGTCAGCTGCGTGCCGCCCGCTTGCGGCTGCGCGATGTAGGTCATCACCAGCTTGGCCGCGCCCGGCTGGTTGAAGTGCTCGAACGCCTGCGCGTCGGCCACGGCCACCAGCCCGCCTGATGCCTGCCAGAACCGGCCCACCAGGCCGAAGGCGATTTCACTGTCCGCGTCGCGGCCCAGCGGGGTGAAGCGGTGCAGGCCAAAGCCGGTCCACACGTCCTCCCCCTCCCCCGCCACCGCCGCCTGCGGGCTCAGCCGTCGGCGCAGTTGAAGCGGCAGGCCGCGCAGCTGCAGCAGCGTACGCACCAGCGGGTCGTCCGTCAGGTCGGTGCGGGCCACGGCGTCCAGCACGGCCGCAGTTGGCGCGGCGATGCGGATGCTGTGCGTTTCGCTGAAGTCGTGGCGGGGCAGGTAGCGCGCCAGCAGGCTCATGCCGCCCCCCGCACCACACCACCTGCCCGCACAAAATTCCCCGCGCCCAGGTGGTGGATGGGCTGCAGCGCCGCGTTGTCGTCGCGGTAGTCCCAGCGTCCATTGGCAAAGATGCGCGCATCGGCCGCCGCGGCCACCACTTCGGCAAAGCAGGTGTCGTACGCATCCTCAGTGTGGCGCTCGGGGATCAGGCGGCATTCCAGCCAGGCGGCGCAGCCCTGCTCGATGATGGGCACGCCCAGCACGGGGCCGGGTGTGGTGTGCAGGCCGTGGCGCGCGATTTTGTCTTCGTCACGCCCGCTGGTGCTGCCCACAGCAAAGGTCAGGGCGGCCAGCGTGGTGCCGGGCAGGCAGATGGCGAATACACCGCTGGCGGCGATCAGCTCGCGTGTGTATGTTTTTTTGTCGATCACGATGGCGATGCGCGGCGGGGTGAATTCCACCGGCATGCTCCACGCGGCGGCCATCACGTTGCTGCGCCCGCCGTGCGCGCTGGTCACCAGCACCGTGGGGCCGTGGTTGATCAGGCGGCTGGCGTGGGGCAGCTGCACGGGGGCGAAGTGACTGTGAGGAGAATTCATGGTTTGTCGGCACCGTCGGGGTTGTCCAGGGCGCCAAACAGGTCGCTCAGGCTTTTGCCGCCGCCCGCCTCACCGCCCGGCTGCTTCATGGGTGTGCCCTTGGGGTATTCCTCGGCAATGCGGTCTTCCCAATAGGTGGTGGGGTTGGGCGCGCTGCACAGGCGGCGGTAAACCTCGGCCGGCACCTGCTTGTAGGCCTGGATGGTTTTGCTGTCCCAGTGCAGGTCCAGCTGTTGCGTGGCGGGGTCGTAAACGGCTTTGCGTATGCGCCCGGTGGTGAAGGTTCTGGTTTGCATGGTGGGCCCTGCTTTAAGGTGCTGCCCCCAGTTTGCCGCACGTTTGCCGCAGCTCGGCAGCCAGATCGTTTCTAATACGGTCCCCGTGCAGGTTTCCCTGCCCTTCTTGAGCCCTATCCCCTTGAACCCCGCCTTTGCCAGCACCCCCCTGGTCCGCCTGCTGTCGCAGTGGACGCCTGACGCCGCGCCACTGGCCGGCGCGGGCCTGGGCGATCAGCTGGCGCAGTGGGTCAGCGCTTTTGACGCCATCAGCCTGCACACGGCGCTGCGCGCGATCCAGGCCACGGGCGCGGCGCCGGTGCGCGCGCCGGCCTCGGGCCGGCTGCCGGTGCCCCCCGCCGCACTGGCGAAGGACTTTGCCCAGGTGCGCGGCCAGCAGGCCCGCGCCATCGCGCAGGCGCCTGCCCTGCCCAATGAATTGACTTACGCGCCCTACAAGCGCCGCCATCTGGAACTGCAGCGCCAGATGGGGCTGGCGGTGGACGGGCTGCGCCAGCGCGTGCGCGATGCGCTGGCCTTGTGCAGCCCCGGCTTGCACCAGCTGGCGGCGCTGGACGCCGCCATGGACAAGGTGGTGTCCCCGCGTGAACAGGCGTTGTTGCCCGTGGCCATCACGGTGCTGGAGCGGCGTTTTGGCCAGCTGCAAGCCGCCCACCTGAAGGCGCTGAACGACGCACGCCAGGCCCTGCCCGAGGGCAGCGACATGCCCGAGGACGACCCCATGCTCTGGCGCCGCCCCGGCGCCTGGCTGCACTACTTTGAGCAGGACTGGCACCAGGCGCTGTACGCCGAGCTGGACCTGCGGCTTGAACCGGTTGCCGGGCTGATTGAAGCCACCGGCATTGAACTGAATCACTCGCTTTGAATTGCCAATGACCCAACGTTTTTTCTGGATTGCTTTTGCCACCGGCCTGGCGGCCATTGCCTGGGTGGGCGCGGGCTTTGTGGGCACGCATGCGCTGGCTCTGGCCATGACGGTGGCCATCGCCGCCGCCTACCTGCTGGGCACGCACGAGCTGCGCCAGTACCGCGCCGACACCGCGGCCCTGGCCGTCGCGCTGGCGCAGGCGCCCGCGCCTGAAGCAACGTCGCTGGGCGACTGGCTGGCCGGCGTGCCCGCTGCGTTGCGCACCGCCGTGCGCCTGCGCATCGAATCGGGCCGCGGCGCGCTGCCGGGCCCCGCGCTCACGCCTTACCTGGTGGGGCTGCTGGTGATGCTGGGCATGCTGGGCACGTTCCTGGGCATGGTGGTCACCTTCCGCGGTGCGGTGTTTGCGCTGGAGGGTTCCACCGACCTGCAAGCCATCCGCGCGGCGCTGGCCGAGCCGATCCGCGGGCTGGGGCTGTCGTTCGGCACGTCGGTGGCGGGCGTGGCGGGCTCGGCCATGCTGGGGCTGATGTCCACCCTGTGCCGGCGCGAACGCCTGACCGTGGCACGGGTGCTGGACGCCAGCGTGGCCACGGTGCTGCGGCCGTTTTCGCCCGTGCACCAGCGCGAAGAGGCCTTGCGCGCCGCCCAGGCCCAGGCCGTGGCCCTGCCGCTGCTGGTGGACCGGCTGGACACGCTGATGGCAACCATCGAGCAGCGCAGCCAGCAGCTGGACGAGCGCCTGCTGGCGTCGCAGGCACGCTTTCAGCAGGAAGCCGCCTTGGCCTACACCACGCTGGCGCGCGACGTGGGCACGGCGTTGCACGACAGCCTGGCGGCCGGCGCCCGCGCGGCGGGCGACAGCATCCGCCCCGTGATGCAAGCCACCATGGCGCAGATCGCGCAGGATCAGGCCCGGCACGAGGCGCAGCGCCTGCAGGCGTGGTCGCAACAGCTGCAGGGCCTGGCCGACGGGCTGGGCGCGCAGGGGCAGCAGGCCGCCGACCGCATGGACCAGCTTGCGGCAGGCGCCACCGGGCGCATGGACACGCTGGCGCAGCACCTGGCCGCCGGCGTAGGCGATCTGGTGCAGGCCACGGCGGGGCGCATGGATGCACTGGCACAGCAGACTGCCGCCAGCGTCGCCGCCATGGCGCAGCAGATCACCACCGGCCTGGAGGCCCTGGCGCAAAAGACCGCCACCAGCAGCCAGGCGCTGGCCACCACCTGGCAGATGCAAATGGAAGCCCTGCGCGACGACGAGCAGCGCCGCGGCGACGCCGCCGTGGCGCGCCTGGGCGAGCTGCAGGCAGGTGTGGCACAGCACCTGGCCACGCTGGGCGCGGCGCTGGAAGCGCCGCTGGCGCGGCTGATGCAGACCGCGTCTGAAGTGCCGCAGGCCGCAGCCGGCGTGCTGGCCCAGTTGCGGCAAGAGATGGCCCAGCTGTCCAGCCAGGAGAACACCACGCTGGCCGAGCGCACGGCGCTGGTGCAGCGCCTGGCCGCGCTGATGCAGACGGTGGAAGAAGCCGCGCGCCAGGCCACGCAGATGGCCGTGCAGGCACAGGCCAATGCGGTGGAGCTGTCCAGCTGGGGCGAGGCCTTCGGCCAGGGCGTGGAGATGTTCCATGCGGGCAACGAAAAGCTGGCCACCGCGCTGCAACAGGTAGAGGCCGCCATCAGCCGCTCCACCGCACGCAGCGACGAGCAGCTGGCCTACTACGTGGCGCAGGCGCGTGAGGTGATCGACCTGAGCATCAGCGCGCAGCACGGCGTGATCGAGAAACTGCGCACACTGGGCAATGTGCGCGCCGAGCTGGCGCAGGCCGTCTGATGTCCATGCTGGAAGACGCCGTGGAGGATTCCATGGATAGCGGCACGGGCGACACCACCGCGCCGGTATGGACGGTGTTTGGCGACCTCATGACGGGGCTGCTGGGTGCGTTTGTGCTGGTGCTGATGGGCGTGCTGGTGGTGCAGATGGACCTGGTGGCCAACCTGAACGCCGAGATCGAAAAGCGCCGCGTGGAAGAGCGCCGCCGCATGGCGCTGGAGAAGGCACTGGCCGTGCCGCTGGCCTCAGGCCGCGTGACGCTGGCCAACGGGCGCATCGGCATCAGCGGCAGCGTGCTGTTTGCCTTCAGCTCGGCCGAGCTGCGCCCCGAAGGCCAGCAGTTGCTGCGCAGCCTGGTGCACCCGCTGCGCGTGTACACCGCCGAGCGCGGAGAGGTGCTGATGGTCAGCGGCTTCACCGACGACCGCGGCGTGTCCGGGCGCAACACCAAATTTGAAGACAACCTGGAGCTGTCGGCCCAGCGCGCGCTCACCGTCACGCGCGTGCTGATTGCCGAGGGCATGCCACCGGGCCAGGTGTTTGCCGCGGCCTTTGGTGCTCAGCAACCGGTGGCGTCCAACGCCGACGAGGCCGGCCGCGCGCAGAACCGCCGGGTGGAGATGGCGCCGGTACCGCGCGCCGCCGGTCCGGTGGCGCCCGCGCGATGAGCACCGCGCGGCAATGGCAGCAACAAGCCCTGGCGCGCCGGCTGGCAGACCAGGGCGCGCCGGTGCAGACGCTGCTGCGCGCGCGGCTGGAGGCGGCTGCGGCGACGCTGCCCGTAGCACCGCCGGTCACACCGCCCGCCACTGAAACCGTACGCACCGCGGTGGTGCAGGCCGCGCCCCGGCAGGTCACACTCGCCTGGCCGCGCCCCCAGCACCCCAGCGACGAGCTGGCCAGCGCGGCGCGGTTTCGCCGCGCCTGGTCGCGCGGCCGCGCGCAGGACAGCGTGTCGACGGCGGCGGCACAGCGCCCGGCCAACGCCGGGCCGTTGAATTCACAGGTGCTTGCGCTGCAGTCGCTGCAGCTCATGCACACCCTGCCCGGTGACTACCTGCGCCGTTTTGTTGCGCATGTAGAGGCCTTGCAATGGCTGCAGGCCGTGGCGCCCCTGGTCACCGCCCCGTCCGCCAAGCCGCGGCGCGCGCCGCGCAGTACCCCCGCAAGCCGCTAGGGCGCCCGCGCGGGCGGTTGCCAAGCCGCCGCTTCGCGGGCACGATGGCTGCCATGTTCTTTCAGTGGCCCCAGTACCTCTGGCTGATGCTGGCCCTGCCGTTGCTGCCGGTGGCCTATGTGTGGCTGCTGCGCCGCCGCGGCAAGCTGGCCCTGCGCTACAGCAGCCTGGGCGTGGTGCGCGCGGCGGCCGCCGGGCGCCAGTGGCGCCGCCACGTGCCCCCCGCGCTGCTGTTGCTGGCTTGCGCCCTGCTGTTGCTGGCCGCTGCGCGGCCTGTGGCCAGCGTGCCGCTGCCGTGGGCGCGCTCCACCGTCATGCTGGCCATGGACGTGTCACTGAGCATGCGCGTGAACGACGTCAAACCCACGCGCATGGAGGCCGCGCAGGACGCTGCCAAGCTGTTCCTGCGCGACCTGCCCAAGAAGGTGGAGGTCGGCCTGGTGACCTTTGCCGGCAGCACCCAGGTGGCCCAGCGCGCCACGCTGGACCGCGCGGCGCTGGTGGCCGCCATTGACGGCATCCAGATGCAGCGCAGCACGGCCGTGGGCAACGCCATCGCCATGAGCGTGGCCGAGCTGTTCCCCGACCATGGCATTGATGTGACCGAGATGACGTTTGGCGCGAACTTCGGCCCGTATTCAGGCAACCGCCCGCGCGGGCGCAGCCTGGACGACAAGGCCAAGCCCGCGCCCAAACAGATCACGCCGGTCGCGCCGGGCTCGTACACGTCGGCGGCCATCATCTTGCTGACCGACGGACGGCGCACCACCGGCATGGACACGCTGGAGGCGGCCAAACTGGCCGCAGACCGCGGCGTGCGCATCCATGTGGTGGGCCTGGGCAATCCCAACGGTGGCGCCTATGGCGACGAGGGCATGTCCATGTACCTGCAGATTGACGAGCCCACGCTGCGCGAAGTGGCCCGCAGGACGGGTGGCGACTATCACCAGGCCGCCACCGCCGAAAAGCTGCGCGACATCTACGCCACGCTGGGCACGCAGATGCAGGTGGTCAAGCGCGAGACCGAGTTGGCGGGGCTTCTGGCGCTGGCCGCGGCGCTGCTGATGCTGGCTGCAGGCGGGCTGTCGGTGCTGTGGTTTCGGCGGATTGCCTGAGGTTTTTTCTTTGAGCCGGCACGCCTGACGGGACGGGACGGGGCGGGACTGTTGCCACCAGAGCCCGGCCCCCTTCGGGGTGAGCCGCTGCAGTACTCAGCCCGGCGACACCCACCCCGCGCTACGCCCTATCCCGTGCGCCGGACCTGCGTGCTTCGCGCCCGGGCTCTTGATCGGTGGCAAAAGTCCCGCCCCATCCCGTCAGGCTTTGGGCGCGCGGACGGTTCGACGCACAAACACTTGCGTCCAACGTACATGCTGGCGCACCACCTCCAGGGGCTTCATCGACGAGTTGTACGCCGGTCAACGGCTCGAAATGCTCGAAGCCTGCCGGGATGGGGTAGCGCTTTCGCCACCGATCAAGAGCCCGGGCGCGAAGCACGGACCAACGGGGCACGGGTCATTCCGGAGAGCTTGCGGCAGCAACCCCGTTGGGAGTACTGCAGCGGCTCACCCAGAAGGGGGCCGGGCTCTGGTGGTGAAAGTGCTGCCCCGTCCCGGCAGGCGCTCCACGCCAACGCTACTGTCGTTGCGCAGGGCGCCCGGCCGGAGAAATACGCATGGATGCCGGATCAAGTCCGGCATGACAGAGCGGCTGCTTAACCCATGCCCGGCATCTTGGGCATGCCCTTCATGCCGCCCATGCGCTTCATCATCTTCATGAGGCCGCCGCCCTTCATCTTTTTCATCATGCCCTGCATCTGCTCGAACTCATTGAGCAGGCGGTTGACTTCCTGAACCTGCACGCCGGCGCCGGCGGCGATGCGGCGCTTGCGCGTGGCCTTGATGAGCTCGGGCTTGCGCCGCTCCAGCGGGGTCATGCTCTGGATGATGCCTTCTTTGCGCTTGATGTCGCGCTCGGCCTTGTTCATGTCCACCTGACCGGCCTTGGCCTGCATTTGCGCGGGCATCTTGTCCATCAGGCTGCTCAAGCCGCCCATGCTCTTCATCTGCTGGATCTGGCTCAGGAAGTCTTCCAGATCAAAGCCGCTGCCGCTCTTGACCTTGGCCGCGAGCTTCTGAGCGGCTTCCATGTCCACGCCGGCCGTGACCTGCTCGACCAGTGCAACGATGTCGCCCATGCCCAGGATGCGCCCGGCGTGCCGTTCGGCGTCAAATACCTCCAGGCCGTCGATCTTTTCGCTGGTGCCGGCAAACTTGATCGGCGCGCCCGTGACCTGGCGCACCGACAGCGCCGCGCCGCCGCGTGAATCGCCGTCGGTCTTGGTCAGGATGATGCCGGTCAGTGGCAGCGCCTCTTTAAACGCCTTGGCGGTGTTGACCGCGTCCTGGCCCTGCATGGCGTCCACGACAAACAGCGTTTCCACCGGGTTCAGCGCGGCGTGCAGGTCCTTGATTTCGCGCATCAGCGCTTCGTCAATGGCCAGGCGGCCGGCCGTGTCGACCAGCAGCACGTCAAAGAAATGCCGGCGCGCGTAATCAAGCGCGGCGTTGGCAATGTCCACCGGCTTCTGGTCGGGCGTGCTGGGGAACCATTCGGCGCCGGCCTGCTTCGTCACGGTCTTGAGCTGCTCGATGGCGGCGGGGCGGTACACGTCGCCTGAGACCGTCAGCACCTTCTTCTTGCGCTTTTCAATCAGGTGCTTGGCCAGCTTGGCCGTGGTGGTGGTCTTGCCCGCGCCCTGCAGGCCGGCCATCAGGATCACCGCGGGCGGCTGGGCGGCCAGGTTGATGTCGCTGACGCCCTCGCCCATGGTGGCGGAAAGTTCTCGGCTGACAATGCCAACCAGCGCCTGCCCGGGCGACAACGAGCCCAGCACCTCCTGGCCCAGCGCCTTGTCCTTGACCCGCGCGATGAAGTCGCGCACCACGGGCAGGGCCACGTCGGCCTCCAGCAGGGCCATGCGCACCTCGCGCAGCATGTCCTGCACGTTGGCTTCGGTGATGCGGGCCTGGCCGCGGATTTCCTTGACCAGGCGCGAGAGTTTGTCGGTGAGGGCGGAGGCCATGGGGCGGCTGCGGTGTGGCGCAGCGAAAGAGCAAAAGGCTAAACTGTGGCAATGATTCTAGCCAGTGTATCCCCCGTTGGTGCCACGTTGACCTTGGCTGCGGTGCTCGCCTACGCAGCCCCCGCCGTGATGGCGCAACGCCTGGGTCCGCAACGCCTGCGTGTAGCGCTGCTGATTGCATGGGGCCTGCACGTCATCGCTCTGGGCTGGAGCCTGCTGGGCGATACGCCGCGTTTCGGCTTTGCGCCTGCGCTGTCCGTCACTGCCTGGCTGGTGCTGACCGTCTACATCATTGAAAGCCGCTCCTTTCCGCAGCTGAACGCGCATGCCGCGCTGTCCGGCCTGGGTGCCGCGACTGTTCTGGTGGCGCTGTTGTTCCCCGGCTCCCCACTGCACAAAGCCGCGTCCCCGTGGCTGCCGCTGCACTGGGCGCTGGGCATTGCCTCGTACGGCCTGTTCGCCGCCGCCGTGGTGCACGCCTGGCTCATGCGCCGCACCGAAAAGGAAATCCGCCTGGCCACCGAGCCCCAGGGCGGCGTGCCACTGCTGACGCTGGAGCGCCTGACCTTCCGTTTTGTGCAGGCCGGCTTTGTGCTGTTGTCGGCCACCCTGCTGGCCGGGCTGCTGTTCAGCGAACAGCTGTACGGCGCGGGCCGCGCCTGGAAGTGGGACCACAAAACCGTGTTCTCGGTGCTGTCCTGGCTGGCGTTTGCCGTGCTGCTGCTGGGCCGCGCGCGCTTTGGCTGGCGCGGGCGCAAGGCGGTACGCATGCTGTACACGGGCTCGCTGCTGCTGCTGCTGGGCTATGCGGGATCGCGCTTTGTCCTTGAGGTCGTGCTGGGCCGCCCGTCATGAAATACCTGCTGGTTTTTGCCGTACTGGCGGTCGCCTTTTATGTGTGGCGCGCCGGCCGGCGCGATGCACCGCGCGACCCACCCGCACAACGACCGGGGCCCGCCCAGGGCAAGCCGCAAGACATGGTGCAGTGCGCGTCCTGCGCCGTGCATCTGCCGCGCGGCGATTCACTGCCCGGCCCCGGCGGCGCCGTGTACTGCAGCGAAGAGCACCGCCAGCGCGCCCAGCGCTGACACCTGACAAACCCCATGCCTGCCAACACCGCACTGGCATCCTGGTTCGGCCTGCGGGAAATGGCGGTCGAAGACTCGGCCTTCGTGCGCCTGTGGCGCGGCTTCATGACGGCGCGCGTGATGATCGCGCTGATGCTGCTGCTGGTGCTGGGCGGCACCTGGCTGCTGCTGCCCTCATTG
>CALRYY010000101.1:0-15242 GCA_943372515.1 Ramlibacter sp. 2FC
CGCACACCCAACGCAATGGCCATGGCCGCCATGGGCCAGCCGCTGTTGGGTGACGGCGTGCGACGCGCTTCTTTACGCAGGCCGGCCAGGCTCTGCCCACCACCGGCCAACACCATCAGAGCCGCCGTGATACGCGCCGGCACCCACGACAGCACATCGTCGGCCCTCGCCGCCCACTTGCCTGCCCATTCCCAGTAACGCCCACCGCGCAGGCCTCGGTAGCCCCACATGGCGTCGGCCGTGTTGGCAAACCGGTACACCGCCGCGCCCGGCAGGCCCAGCAGCACAAACCAGAACACCGGCGCCACGACCGAGTCGTTGAGGTTTTCTGCCAGTGACTCGATCGCGCTTTCGCGCACTTCGGCTTCTGTCAGCTGCGTCACGTCGCGGCTGACCAGCTGGGCCAGCTGCGCGCGGCCCGCGTCCAGCGACAGCGCCAGCGCGGCTTCCACCTTGGCCACTTCGTCATGCAGCATGCGCCACGCGAGCAGCGGCTTGAGCAACACGCCCAGCACCAGGCCCGCAGCCACGTCCCACAGCCATTCCAGGTCGGTAGGCAACAGCAGCACCAGCGCCAGGCTCAGGCCCACCAGCACATGGCTGGCCAGCAGCACCACCCACACGCCCATGCTCCACGCCAGCCCGCCGGCCCAGAACGCGCGCCAGTCGGGCCCGGATTGCGGCACACCGGGCGCAATGCGCCGCCCGGCCCACACCAGGTAATGCCCCATCCACACCACAGGGTGCAGCCGCGCGCGCGGCTCGCCCCACCAGTGGTCAATGGCCAGCGCAGCCAGCAAGGCGATGACAGCGGTAGTGAAGCTCATGCCAACCGGTCAGTCTTCAATACCACGCTGCGCCGGCACGCCCGCGTTGAACGCGTGCTTGACCTTGGTCATCTCGGTCACGGTGTCGGCCAGCTCGATGATCTCGGGTGGGCAGCGCCGCCCAGTCAGGCACACATGCACATGCGGCGGCCGCGCGCGCAGCGTGTCCAGCACATCCTGCAGCGGCATCCAGCCGTAGATCAAAGGGTAAGTAATCTCGTCCAGCACCACCAGAAAATGCTCGCCCGCCAGAATGGTCGCGCGCGCCTTCTGCCAGCCGTCGCGTGCCAGCTGCGCCGAATGCTCCAGGTCCTGGCTCTTCCAGCTGAAGCCGTCGCCAAGACCTTCAATCGGAATGCCGATCTGCTCAAACATCCGGTGCTCGCCAAACCGCGCCGATGGCACCTTCATGAACTGGTAAATCTGCACCGCCTTGCCCCGCCCGTGCGCACGCAGTGCCAGCCCAAACGCCGCCGTGCTCTTGCCCTTGCCGTCACCCGTGTTCACGATGATGATGCCGCGCCGCTCCCCCTCGGGCTTGTCATAAGGCTTTGCAGACGGCGGTGTTTCGATTTCCATAATGGGGGTCAGATTCCAATTAATTTTCAAACTCGTTTTACTTTGGCACAGCGACCCAGTCGCCACCCAGCGGGTGAATGGCGATGCGCCCGTCAAACACCTGCTCCAGAGCGCGGTGTGTTGCCGTGTCTGCACTGGCGCCCTGGTGCACCACGCGGCCTGCGGCCATCACGACCAACTCATGCGCATGCAGCGCGATGGAAATTTCATGCAGCACGCTGACCACGGTCTTGCCCGCAGCCACCAGTTCGCGCACCAGCGCCAGCCAGTCGGCCTGGTGCGGCGGGTCCAGGTTGGCCAGGGGCTCGTCCATCAGCAGCACCTGCGCGTCCACCGCCAGCGCGCGGGCCAGCAGCACGCGCTGGCGTTCGCCGCCCGACAACGCGCCCAGCGATCGCTCGCGCCAGTCCCAGGCCTGCGTTGCACGCAGTGCCTGCTCCACCGCTGCGCGATCCGCATCAGACGGCGGCGCCAGCCAGGGCTGGTGCGGCAAGCGGCCCAGCATGGCCACGTCGTAGGCCGACAGGTCATCCGCCCCCACCTCGCCCTGCCCCAGCCACGACAGTGCGCGGGCGCGTTCGCGCTGGCCCAGCGCGGCCAGTGGCCGGCCCAGCAGCACCACCGTGCCCGCATGCGCCAGCAGCCCGGCCATGGCCTTGAGCAGCGTGGATTTGCCCGCGCCGTTGGGGCCGACGATGGCCGTCCAGCGGCCTGCGGGCAACCCCAGATCGATGCCGTGCAGCACTTCGGTGCCGCCCAGCGATACATGCACGCCGCGAGTCTGGATCGCGTTCGTCATGAAGCCCTCGCGCCCAGGCCGCGCCCACGGTGCATCAGCCACAGCAGGTAGCCACCGCCGATCAGCGCGGTCAGCACCCCCACGGGCAGCTCTTGCGGCGCAATCACCCAGCGCGCCAGCACGTCGGCGGCCATCAGCAGCAGCCCGCCCATGGCGGCGCTCAGCAGCACCAAACGGCCGTGCGTGGTCTTGACGATGGAGCGCACCAGGTGCGGCGCGGCCAGGCCCACAAATGCAATCAGCCCGGTCTGGGCCACCGCCGCGCCCGTGGCCAGGGCCAGCACCGCCACCAGCAGCGTGCGCATGAGCGCCAGCGGCACGCCCAGGCTCTGCGCGGTCGATTCACCCAAGGCCAGGCCATCCAGCCCGCGGCCCAGCGCCCAGGCCACGGTAGCCGCAGGCAGCAGCACCGCCGCCATGACCAGGCAAGACGACCAGCCCACAAAGCCGGTGCTGCCCAGCGTGAAGGCCTGCATGGCCTGCAGCACGTCGGGCACGGCCAGCGTGACCAGGTCGCGCGCGGCGCTCAGCACCACGCCCACGATCACGCCGGCCAGCAGCAGCCGCAGGGTATGCTGCACGCCCCTGGCCAGCGCCAGCGTGAGCAGCACACCCAGCACCGCGCCGGTGAAAGCCGCACCCGTCAGGCCCAGGCGCGCGACCCATTGCGTGGCAAACGGCGACACCCCAAACAGCGCCAGTGCCACCGCCACGCCCAGCGCCGCGCCCGATGCACTGCCCAGCAAATAAGGGTCAGCCAGCGGGTTGCGAAACAGCCCCTGCGCCACCGCTCCCGCCAGGCCCAGCAGCGCACCGGCCAGCCACGCACCCAGCGTGCGCGGCAGGCGGATGTCCCACACGATCTGCCAGGCGATGGGGTCTTGGCGCGCCTGCAGCACGCTGGCAAAGCCCGTGCTGCCCACGCCCACGCCCACGGCCAGCACAGCAGCAGCCAGCAGCAGCAGCGCCACGCCAAGCCAGGCCACGCGGGCGTTCATCGGGTGCCCTTCTGCGCAATGCAGCGCGCCAGCAGCCGGGCGCCTTCAGCCACGCGCGGTCCGGGGCGCACCAGCACGTCGGATTCTTCGGGCGTGAACACGCACACGCGCTGCTCGCGCAAGGCGCGCATGCCGGCCCAGCCGGGGCGCTGCGCCATGCCGGCCACATTGCGCTGCCCAATCATGATGATGTCGGGGTTGGCGCGCACCACGTATTCGGGGTTGACGCGCGGGTACGGCCCCAGGTCGGGAGACACAATGTTCTGCACACCCAGGCGCGCGATGGTCTCGCCGATGAACGACGTGGGCCCCGCCGCGTAGCCGCCCACACTGACCTCGTAATACACCCGCAGCGTGCGCACCGAGGCGGGAAGCGACTGCGCCGCCGCCGCCACACCCGCGTCAATGTTGCGCCAGATGCGCTGGGCGTCGGGCACCTCCAGCAGCTGGCCCAGCTTGCCCATCACGCGCTGCGCATCAGCCGAGCTTCTGGGCTCCAGGGCCAGCACTTTCAGACCCAAAGATTCAAGCCGCTGCACGCCGCGCGACGACGTGGCCATGAGCACCACGTCGGGCTTCAGGGCCACTACAGCCTCGATGTTCGGATCAATGCCACCGCCCACCTGCGGCAGTGTGCGCACATGCGCCGGGTAGTTGGAATAGCGGTCCACACCGATGAGGCGGTGGCACTGGCCCAGCTCGCACACGCTTTCGGTCAGCGAAGGCAGCAGCGTGACGATGCGCCTGGGGCTCTCAGGCAGCGTCACGGTCACGCCGCGGTCGTCGGTGACCTGCAGGGCCTGGGCGCTGAAGGCCAGGCCCAGCAGCAGCACAGCCAGAAGTTGGCTCATGCCTTGTCTTTCAGCGTCAGCGGCAAACCGGCCGCCATCAAGGTCACGCGGTCGCATGCCGCCGCCACCTGCTGGTTCAGCCGGCCCAGCGCGTCCACAAACGCGCGCACCCCGGCGCCCATCGGGATCACGCCCAGGCCGATTTCGTTGCTGACGAGGATGAGCGGGCCGGTGTGGATGGAGACTGCAGGGGCCAGGCCATCGACGATGTTTTCACTTTTGCCGGCACTCCCCCCCGCCGGCATCAACAGGTTCGTCAGCCACAGCGTCAAACAATCCACCACCACCAGCGTGTCCGCCGCGTTGTGCGTGGCCAGTGCCCCCGGCAGGTCCAGCGGCTCTTCCACCGTCACCATACCCGGCACGCGCTGCGCCCGGTCGCGCTGGTGGCGCGCGATCCGTTCGCGCATTTCGTCGTCCCACGCTGTTGCGGTGGCGATGAACACCGCCCCGTGCGCTGGCGATTGCGCCAGCCACTGCGCGGCCAACATCTCGGCCCGCGCCGACTTGCCGCTGCGTTGTCCACCCAGGATCAGTTCACGCATGCTGGGCCGCCCATTCAGTGACGATGCGATGCAATTGCTCCACACCGTCGGTCAGCGCAGCCGGCCCGGGCTGCAGGATGTCGGCGGACTTGATCTCGAACAGCTGCCCGTGCTTCACCGCATTCACGTCCTGCCAGCCCGCGCGCGCTGCCACCTTCTCGGCGCGAAACTTCTTGCCGCACCACGAGCCAACGATGATGTCGGGGTTGCGCCGCACGATCTCCTTGCCGTCTGCAATGATGCGGTTCTTGCCCAGGCTTTGCATGGCCAGCTCAGGGAAGATGTCGTCACCGCCCGCGACGCCCACCAACTGCGACACCCACTGGATGGCGCTGATGTGCGGCTCGTCCCATTCTTCAAAAAACACACGCGGTCGGCGCGCCAGCGCGCGGCCTGCGGCCTCTATCTGCAGCAGCCGCGCGCGCATGGCCTGCAGCAACTCAAGCCCGCGCTGCGCCTGCCCCACCATCGCCGCCACCTGGTACAGCACGGAGAAAATCTCTTCCACGCTGCGCTGGTTGAACACCGTGACCTGCACGCCGTGCTTGATCAGCGCACTGGCAATGTCGGCCTGCAGGTCGGAAAAGCCGAACACGCAGTCGGGCTGCAACGCCAGGATCTTGTCGATCTTCGCGCTCAAAAACGCACTGACTTTCGGCTTCTCCTCCCGGGCGCGGCGCGGCCGCACGGTGTAGCCGGATATGCCCACAATGCGCGCCTCCTGCCCCAGCAGGTACAGCCACTCGGTCGTCTCCTCGGTCAGGCAGACGATGCGCTGCGGGCCTTGCGGAATCAGAAGCGGCACGGTCGGCGTCATGGTGCGATTATTTTGGCTGCCAGCGCAGTGTGAAATACACAGCGCGGCCCGGCTGGTTGTAGCCGTAGCTGGTCTCGTATTGCCGGTCGGTCAGGTTGTTGACCTTGGCCTGCAGGCTCCAGTCGCGCGCCACCTGCCAGTCAGCGTGCAGGTCCAGCGTGGTGTAGGCATCCAGCCGGCGCGCATTGGCCGCATCGTCAAATCGCGTGCCCACGTGCAGCAGCGACGCGCCGTAGCGCCAGGCACCGGTGCGGCGGTCGGCACCCAAAGACAGCTGCTCCTTGGCGCGGCGCGGCAGCTGGCGGCCATTGGCCTCGTTGCGCGGGTTCAATGTGTCCAGCCCGGCGCGCAGGCCCCAGGCACCCACCTTGCCTTCATAGCCCAGCGTCCAGCCATCAATGCGGCTGCGCGGGATGTTGATGGGCAGCGTGGTGTTGGTCATGTAGCCGCGGATCTTGTTGTCAAAGCGCACCAGTTTCACCTCATGCCCACCCGCCGCCCAGGTCAGGCCCAGGTCGGTGTTCTTCGCCGTCTCCGGTTGCAGCGCGGCATTGCCAAAGCCGGGGAAGTACAGCTGGTTGAACGACGGCGCCACAAAGCTCGTGCCATGCGACGCATTCACGCGCCACGCCGGGCTGATGCGGTAACCATAGCCGGCAAAGCCGGTGCTGCTGGCCCCAAACTGCGAGTTGCTGTCGCGCCGCGCGTTGACCTGCCAGCTGTGGTTGCCCTGGTTGCCGCTCAGGCCGGCAAACACACCTTCAATCGTTCGCTGCGTCACGCTGTAGGCAGTGGATCCACTGACCCTTTGTTCACGGTGCTCCAGCCCCGCCAGCAGCACGCCCAGCGGCGTGTCGATGTTGTTCTGCCAGGTCCATTGGTCCTGCTGGGTCTTGAAAGCGCCCGGCGTGACCGCCGTGATCACGTTGGCCGTGTCGGTGCCCTGCGCAAAGCGCAGCTCGGTCTGCCAGCCGGGCATCAGCTTGCCTCGCACGCCCGCCTGCAAAGTAGCTGCACGCACGGCCGAGCGCGCATCCACGCCCGCGCCGTCGTCAAAATGGCTTACGCCGTCGGAATACAGCATGGAGGCATCCACGCGCCAGTCCGGGTTGATCTGCAGCGCCACCGACGCATTGATCGCGTCCTGCGAGAACGGGTCCACGTCGACGTTGAAATTGCCGAACTGCACCTTGGGGTTGGTGGACGACAGGCCGCGCTCGCGCAGCTGCTGCAGGCCCAGCGCCCAGGTCCAGGCGCCCTGCCCGCCGGTGAAACCACCGGTCCACTGGCGCCAGCGTTCGCTGCCCAGTGTGGCCGACGCATACGGGTGAAAGCCCTGCTTGCCCTGGCGCGTAAAGATCTGCACCACGCCGCCCACGCCTTCGCTGCCGTACAGCGCCGACGCCGGGCCCTTGAGCACCTCGATGCGCTCGATCATGTCTACCGGAATGTTGTCCCAGCTGGGCGTGCCGGCTGTGGCCGAGCCGTAGCGCACGCCATCGATCAGCAAGATGGTGTGGCGCGATTCGGTGCCGCGGATGAACACGCTGGAGGTCTTGCCGGTGGCGCCGTTGGCGCTCATCTGCAGGCCGGCGGTGCGCGCCAGCAGCTCGGGCAGCGTGCGCGCGGTGGACGCTTCGATCTGGTCGCGCTTGACCACCACCACCTCGCTGACCAGGTCGTCGGTGCGGGTGGGGTTGCGCGTGGCCGTGACCACGTTTTCGCCCAGGGCGGCCACCTGAACAGGCACGGCGGTTTGTGAAAAGGACGGGAACGCAGCAGCAAAAACGCCAGACAGGGCCAGCGGGAGCGCGGCAAGCCGCGCGGGGAACACAGGGGTTTTCATCAGTGAAAGTAACCAAGGCAATGGCCCTCACCGGCTTCCCCGCCGGTGCATGGGCGTCACGGTGGCGCGCACGCGGCGCACCACCACCTTGTTGGCCGGTATCCGGGCTGATGGAACAACTCTTGCCGCCTTCCCAGGTGCGTGATTCACGCGCCCAGTGGCCATCTGACAAAAGCGGAGCCCGAAGGCCCGTCCACTTACCGTTGCGGGGGCAGCGCAGGTTAGGTCTTGCGGTTGATGGCGCGACCCTCCTGCTTCCCGTTGAACTGCGGCATGTGAACCACACCGCGAGCACCAACCCGCACATTTTAGGGGCGAAACCTGTGGCTAACCCTACAATCGTTCGCTGTATGGCCAGTCCCGCCCAAATCGACCAGATTGCCGAACGCGTAGAGCGCCTGCTTGTGCGCTATGAAGAACTGCAGCGCACCAACGCACTGCTGGCCGGCCAGGTCGAGGTGCTCACGCAAGAGCGCGACTCGCTCAAGTCCCGCCTGTCGGCCGCCCGCTCGCGCGTGGACGCGCTGCTGGAGCGCCTGCCCGACATCAAGAACGCGGCCTGATACGCGCCGCCTGATTTTTCCCACGCATCCCACATGGCCACCAAACAGCTCGAAGTGCAGATCATGGGCCAGAGCTACCTGCTCGGCTGCCCCGAGGGCGGTGAATCGCGCCTGCTGGACGCCGTGGAAAAGGTCGACACCGCCATGTGCAAGATCCGCGACGCGGGCAAGGTCAAGGCGCGCGACCGCATTGCCGTGCTGGCCGCGCTGAACCTGGCGTTTGACGTGGCCGAGCGCCCCGCACCGCAAGACACGCCCCCGTCGTTCCAGGCCTCAGGCTTTGGCAACGGCGATTTCGGCGACACCGCCGACGGCACCAGCGGCGTACCCGACCCGCGCCTGGGCTCGCTGGTGCAGCGCCTGGACCGCGCGCTGGGCCAGGACGGCCGGCTGCTCTGAATTTGCATTTTCTGCAATAGCTTTTTGCAATGCCACGCATCGCAATCTGCATGGCACGCGCGCGTTGATGCGCCTACAATCCAAACCGTCTGCAGTGCATGCCGGGCTTTATATTTCCTTGAACCAATGCTCTTAGAGCCCGGGCCTGGAACATCCCCTGGTGAGCGTGATCATCTCGCGTCAGATGAACCCAACGCCAGGTTGACCTAGCCCACCTGAACCCCGGTTCAGGATGCCGGTCCGGTGGCACTTGCAGACACCTTTCTTTTCTCTCCCCCCTCCTCGCAGTCCCTCCCCCACCATGACGCTCGAACCCCTGCTCATCCTTGAACTCGCCGTGCTGGGCGTTGGCACCGGCTTTCTCGCGGGGCTGCTGGGCATTGGCGGAGGCATGCTCATGGTGCCGTTCATCACCATCATCATGTCCACGCGCGGCGTGGGGCCGGATCTGGCCGTCAAGATGGCCATTGCCACGTCCATGGCCACCATCATCTTCACGTCGATTTCCAGCGTGCGCGCGCATCACAAGCGCGGCGCGGTGCGCTGGGACATCGTCAAACGCCTGGCGCCGGGCATCGTCATTGGCAGCATCATCGGCAGCCTGGGCGTGTTTGCGCTGCTCAAGGGCAGCTACCTGGCGATCTTCTTCGGCCTGTTCGTGGGCTTTTCGGCCACGCAGATGTTTCTGGACAAAAAGCCCAAGCCCACACGCCAGATGCCCGGCACCGGCGGCCAGCTGGCTGCCGGCGGCGTGATCGGCTTCCTGTCGGGGCTGGTGGGCGCCGGCGGCGGTTTCATCAGCGTGCCGTTCATGACCTGGTGCAACGTGGCCATCCACAACGCGGTGGCCACATCCGCCGCCTTGGGCTTTCCGATTGCGGTGGCCAACGTGGCGGGCTACATCATCAGCGGCCAGAGCGTGCAGAACCTGCCTGCAGGCTCGTTTGGCTACATCTGGCTGCCTGCGCTGGCGGTCATTGCCGTGGCCAGCTTCCTGACCGCACCGCTGGGCGCCAAAGCGGCGCACGCGCTGCCCGTGGGCAAGCTCAAGCGCGTGTTTGCCAGCATCCTGTATGTGCTGGCGGCCTACATGCTGTGGAAAGGGCTGACCAGCGCATGAGCTCCAGCCCCAACGCGCGCATTGCCCGCATCAGGCTGTCGTCGTGCTACCTGCCGCTGGCCACGCCCATCAGCGACGCCAAGGTGCTGACCGGCCGGCAAAAGCCCATGACCGAAGTGGCCATGCTGTTCGCGCAGGTGCAAACCGAGGACGGCCAGCAGGGCCTGGGCCTGAGCTATTCCAAGCGGGCCGGCGGCCCCGGCCAGTTTGCCCATGCCCGCGAGATCGCGCCCGCCCTGCTGGGCGAGGACGCCAACGACATCGGCCGCCTGTGGGACAAGCTGTGCTGGGCTGGTGCCTCGGTGGGGCGCAGCGGGCTGTCCACCCAGGCCATCGGCGCCTTTGACGTGGCGCTGTGGGACCTGAAAGCACGCCGCGCCAACCTGCCGCTGGCCAAGCTGCTGGGCGCCTACCGCGATTCGGTGCCCTGCTACAACACGTCTGGCGGCTTCCTGCACACGCCCACCGATCAGTTGCTGGTGAACGCCAAAGCCTCCCTTGAGCGCGGCATTGGCGGCATCAAGCTCAAGGTCGGCCAGCCCGACGGCGCGCTGGACGTGCGCCGCCTGGAGGCCGTGCGCCAGCACCTGGGCGACGGCGCGGCCATCATGGTCGACGCCAACCAGCAATGGAGCCGTCCGGTGGCCCAGCGCATGTGCCGCATCTTCGAGCAGTTCAACCTCGTCTGGATCGAAGAGCCGCTGGACGCCTACGACCACGAAGGCCACGCCGAGCTGGCGCGCCAGTTCGACACGCCCATTGCCACCGGCGAGATGCTCACCAGCGCCGCCGAGCACAGCGACCTGATCCGCCACCGCGCGGCTGATTACCTGATGCCGGACGCGCCGCGCGTGGGCGGCATCACGCCCTACCTGAAGATCGCCTCACAAGCCGATCACGCCGGCCTGCTGCTGGCCCCGCATTTCGCGATGGAGTTGCACATCCACCTGGCCGCGGCCTATCCGCGCGAAGGCTGGGTGGAGCACTTTGACTGGCTGGAGCCGCTATTCAACGAGCGAATCGACATCGCCGGTGGCCGTATGCAGGTACCCACGCGGCCCGGCCTGGGTTTGAGCCTGAGCGAAAAGGCCCGCGAGTGGACCCGTGAAGAAGCGGTTTTTGAGCTGAAGGCCTGACGCCCGGCGTGGACGTCAGCGGCCCTGCCACTGCGGCGCCCGCTTGCCCACAAAGGCCTGTACACCTTCGCGAAAATCTGAACTGCCGTAGCAGCGGTGGATCAGGTCTTCGGCCTCGGGCAGGCTTTGGCGCATCAGGCGCACCAGCGTTTCCTTGCTGACTTGCTGCGTCACCGGTGCCAGGGCGGCCAGCTTGGCGCACAGGCGCTGCGCGGCGGCTTCAATCTCATCCGCAGGCGTCACGTCCAGCAAGTAGCCGCAGGCCTTGGCTTCGTCCGCAGCGATCAGGTCGGCCAGCAGCAACAGCCGCTCTACGCGTGACCTGCCAAACGCCGCCACCAGCCGCGCCACATTGGCAATCGACAGGCAGTTGCCCAGCGTGCGCGCAATCGGCACGCCAAACTTGGACGCCGGCGTGGCGATGCGAAAGTCGCAGGCCGTGGCAATGGCCAGCCCACCCCCCACACACCAGCCCTGCACCACGGCCACGGCGGGCATGGGCAGGGATTCGAGCAGGCCAATGGCCGCGTCGATGCGGCGTTCATAGTCCACGCCGTGGTCGCCGGTGGTGAACGACTGGAACTGGGCGATGTCGGTGCCGGCCACAAAGGCTTCATTGCCCGCGCCCTGGAAGCGCACCACGCGCACTGTGCCATCTGCGCGCAGTTGCCCGCAGATCGCCTGCAGCTGCTCGTACATCGCCCAGGTCATGGCGTTGCGCGCCTCGGGGCGGTTGAAGGTGACGGACGCAATGCCGCCTTCGATATTCAGATCAACCGTGCCGTCGCTCATGAACCAAACGCCCCTTGTGCGCGCAGCTCGCCACGTTCAGCCTCGCCAATACCCAGCTCGGCCAGCACCTCGTCGGTGTGCTCGCCCAGCAGCGGCGGGTGGCGGCGCACCTGCTGCGGCGTGCCCGACAGCTTGACGGCAAATCCGATGTTGGGCACCTTGCCTTCGATGGGGTGGTCGATCTCCATGCGCATGCCGCGCACTTTGGCGTGTTCGCTGCCAAAGGCTTCGGGATAGCTCAGGATGGGGCCGGCGGGCAGGCCGTTGGCCAGCATCGTCTCTACCCAGTAGTCCTTCGGCTTGGTAATGAAGGTCTTTTCCAGCTCATCCTGCAGCGCCTGCCGGTTGGCCAGGCGCAGCGAGATGGTGGAAAAGCGCGGGTCTTCCAGCAGCTCGGTGCGCTGCATCAGCGTGCACAGCTGCACCCACAGCTTCTGGTTGTTGGCGCCCATCACAAAATAGCCGTCGCTGCAGGCCATGGCCTGGTAGGGTGCGGTCATCTTGTTGGCCGTGCCCAGCGGCTCGGGCGGCTTGCCCGTGCCCCAGTAGTCGCAGATGTCCCATACCGAAAACGCCATGGCCGAGTCAAACAGCGCGGCGTCCACATACTGGCCCTGCCCCGTGTTCTTCACGCCGATGTAGGCCGCCAGCGTGGCGTAGATGGCAAACAGCGCGCAGCCAATATCAGCCACCGGCACGCCGGCTTTCACCGGTGGGCTGTCGGGGTAGCCGGTCACACTCATCACGCCGCTCATGGCCTGGGCCATCAGGTCAAACCCCGGGCGGTCCGCCCAGGGCCCGCTCTGGCCAAAGCCCGAGATGCTGGTGTAAATGAGTTTGGGGTTGATCAGCTTCAGGTCGTCGTAGCCCAGCCCCATGCGGCGCAGTGCGCCGGGGCGGTAGTTTTCGATCAGGATGTCAGCGTCTTTGACCATGCGCAGCAGCACCTGCTTGCCCGCCTCCGTCTTCAGGTCGAGCGTGACGCTGCGCTTGTTGCGGTTCATGTTCAGAAAGCCCAGCGAGTCGGGCCCCTTCATCTTGAACCCCATGGAGCCGCGTGTCTGGTCGCCCGTGCCTGGCGGCTCGATCTTGATCACGTCTGCGCCCAGGTCACCCAGCAACATGCAGGCATACGGCCCCGCCATCACCTGCGAAATGTCGAGGACGCGTACGCCCGAGAGAGGAAGAGTTGTCATTGGGAAGTGTCTTTCGTGGGCCGCCGCGGAACCGGCTTCGCCGGGCCGCTGGCGGCGCCCCCTGGGGGGAGAGGGCAAAGCCCGAGGGGGCCCGGCCGCAGGCCGCTTCGGGGGGAGCCTATATTTCTGCCTTGACGTTGCCGTCTTTAATAACTTTCGCCCATTTGACCAATTCCACCTTCATGAACTCGGCAAATTTCTCGGTCGAGCCGCCGCCATCTTCCGCGCCAGACGCCGCCAGCTTTTCCATCACGTCGGGCATCTGCAGCGCCTTGTTCACGTCCTCGTTCATGCGCTTGGCCATGGCAACGGGCATCTTGCCGGGGCCCACCAGGCCGTACCAGGTGGTGGCTTCAAAGCCGGGGAAGCCCGACTCGGCCATCGTCGGCACATTGGGGTAGGCCTTGGCCTTGGCCTGGCGCGTCTGGGCCAGGGCAATCGCCTTGCCGCCGCGCACATGGGGCGTGGCGGCCGTCATGGTGTCAAAGCTGTACTGGATCTGCCCGCCGATCAGGTCGGTCAGCATGGGGCCTGAGCCCTTGTACGGCACGTGAATGGCTTTCACGCCCGCCTGCAGCATGAACATCTCCAGCGCCAGGTGCTGGGCCGAGCCATTGCCGGCCGAGCCAAAGCTGACCTTGCCGGGGTTGGCCTTGCACAGGTCCACCAGGTCCTTGACGGTCTTGGCCGGCTGGCTCTGGTTGCAGATCAGCAGGTTGGGCGTGACGCCCACCATGCTGATGGGCTGGAAGTCTTTTTCGGCGTCATAGCCCAGCTTCTGCAGGCCTGGCACGATGGCGTGGCTGTTGATGTGCGCCATGTGCAGGATGGAACCATCGCCCGCCGATTTGGCGACGAAGTCGGCCGCGATGGTGCCCGAGGCGCCCGCGCGGTTTTCCACGATGACCTGCGTCTTCCACATCTCGGCCAGCTTCTGGCCGATCACGCGCGCGAGGATGTCGGTGCCCCCGCCGGGCGCAAACCCCACGATGATGCGCACCGGCCCGGTGGGCAGGTTTTGCGCGCGCACCAGCGGCGCGGCCAGGGTGGCGGCAGCAGCGACGGCGCCGGCGGTGAAGGTTCTGCGTTGCATCATGGTTTGTCTCCAGTGGGTTGTTGTGGTGTGTCGAAAAAATCAGGACGTCAGGCGGCTTTCGCCAGGTTGTGCTGGGCTGGGTGGCTGGCAAAGAAATCCATTGCGGCCTGCACGCCCGAGCCAGCGAGCTTGACGCCGGACAGCTTCAGGCCCATTTCGCAGCCGGCCAGCGCTGCCATCAGCGTCAGGTCGTTGCAGTCGCCCAGGTGGCCGATGCGGAACATGCGGCCCTTGACCTTGCCCAGGCCCGTGCCCAGCGAGCAGTCAAAACGGTCGTAAATGAGTTTGCGCACCGCATCGGCGTCCACGCCCTCGGGCATGATCACGCCCGTCAGCACGGGTGAGTAAACAGCCGGCTCGGCGCATTGAATCTCCAGCCCCCAGGCGCGCACAGCAGACCGCACGCCCTCGCCCCAGCGGATGTGCCGCGCAAACGTGGCGTCCAGCCCGCCCGGCTGGTTCAGCAGCATGTCGCAGGCCTCACTCAGGCCGTACAGCAGGTTGGTGTTGGGCGTGTAGGGCCAGTAGCCGCCCTTGTTCATCTCGATGATTTCATCCCAGGCCCAGAAGGCCTTGGGCAAGCTGGCCTTCTTGCTGGCTTCAATGGCCTTGGGCGACAGCGCATTGAAGCTGATGCCCGGCGGCAGCATCAGGCCCTTTTGCGAGCCGCTGACCGTCACGTCCACGCCCCAGGCGTCGTGCCTGTATTCGGCACTTGCCAGCCCCGAGATGCTGTCCACCATGAGCAGCGCCGGGTGCTTGGCCGCGTCAATCGCGCGGCGCACGGCGGCGATGTTGCTGGTGGCGCCGGTGGAGGTTTCGTTGTGCACCACGCACACGGCCTTGATGGCGTGCTGTGTGTCGGCCTTCAGCCGCGCTTCAATCAGATCGGCCTGCACACCACGGCGCCAGCTGGTGGGCACGCCATGCTCGGTGCCCGGCTGCGCCAGAAATTCGGTCTTGATGCCCAGCCGCGCGGCCATCTTGTTCCACAGCGACGCAAAGTGCCCGGTCTCGTACATCACCACGTGGTCGCCGGGGCTCAGCACATTGCACAGCGCGGCTTCCCAGGCACCGGTGCCCGACGCGGGGTAGATGATGACCGGGTGTTTCGTCTGGAAGATTCTCTGGATATCGGCCAGCACCTTCATTCCCAGGGCGCCGAATTCAGGGCCCCGGTGGTCAATCGTGGGCAGGCTCATGGCCCGCAGGATGCGGTCGGGAACCGGCGAGGGACCCGGGATTTGCAGGAAGTGTCTGCCGGTGGGGTGGTAGTCGAGGGTCAGCATTTGCGGTTTCTCCGTTTTCCGCATTTTTTGCATACAAAATTCATTTGTCAAGTTTTTCCAACTCCTTTTCGGTCGCGGTACCTCGCGGCAAAGGCGTGCGCGGACACCCGTCAACGCTTCACTAAAGCGGTCGCCTGCGGCGACTGCCCTGCGCTGCTCGGTCATACGGCTCACCGCAGAACTCGCTTCGCGCTGCGCGCTACGCTCTAACAGCCGCGGTGAGTCAGTCAACGAAGCGCGCTAAAGCGCGCCGACCCTGCGCCTGCGCTCCTCGCCGCCACAGAGATCGCCCCCGCCGGGCACCGCCTGCCGCGAAGCCGGGTGCAGGTACGCCAGCGGTGGTGCGCCAACAGTTGCTCTGCAAAGGCGTGCGCGGACACCCGGCAATG
>CALRYY010000102.1:0-15223 GCA_943372515.1 Ramlibacter sp. 2FC
GCACGACCAGGTCAGCGCTCAGAGGTACTCCTTGCCGTGCACCAGCAGCGCCAGGCGCATCAGGCCCAGCGCGATGCGCTCCAGCACGCGTTCGCGCAGCGAGCGGTTGGCAAACTGCGCAGGGTCCATGCGCGTGCCGGCCTCTTGCATGGCGCGCAGCAGGCGCGTGCGCAACGCACCGGCAAAGGTAGCGTCGTCCACCATCACATTGGCCTCGCGCGCCAGCAGCATGCTCAAGGGGTCCAGGTTGGACGAGCCCACCGTGGCCCAGTGGCCGTCCACCACGGCCACCTTGGCATGCAGGAAGCTGGGCGAATATTCATGGATCTCCACACCCGCCTGCAGCAGCGCGCTGTACACGGGGCGCGACGAGTAGTACTGCATGAAATATTCATACTTGCCCTGCAGCAACAACTGCACGCGCACGCCGCGCTGCGCCGCGCGGATGAGCGCCTGGCGCATCTTGCGCCCCGGCACAAAGTAGGCATTGGCAATGATCACTTCACTGCGCGCCGTGCTGATCGCACGCCGGTAGGCGCGCTCGATACGGGTGCGGTGGCGCACGTTGTCGCGCAGCACCAGCGCGGCGCGTGACAGCGTGCCAGCCGGGTCAGCCACGCGCTGCGGTGGCGCCGGCGCATGCGAATCGCGCAATGACTCCAGTGCCCCTGTCAGTCGGTTCGCGCGCAGGCGCCGCGCGGCCTGCATGCGTTGCCACAGCACACTCATGGTGTCGTCCATCTCGGCCACCAGCGGGCCGCGCACGCGCACGGCAAAGTCAAAACGCGGCGCACTCAAGCCCCCATGGTTGGGGTCATGAAAGTCGTCCAGGATGTTGATGCCGCCGCAAAACGCCGTTTCCCCATCCACCACGCACAGCTTGCGGTGCAGCCGTCGCCAACGCCCCGGCAGCAGCAGGCCCAGCGTGCCCGACGGCGAATACACCACCCAGTGCACGCCTGCGGCGGCCAGGCGGTCGGGCCAGGGGTGGGCGGCGGCGCTGGTGCCAAAACCGTCCACGATCACCTGCACGCGCACGCCGCGTCGCGCGGCGTCCATCAGCGCCTGCGCCACATCAGCGCCGGTGCCGGTCAGGTCAAAGATATAGGTCTCCAGCCGCACATAGCTGCGCGCGGCATTGAGGGCGGCGATCAGTGCGGGGAAGTACTCCACGCTGCCTTCCAGCAGCTGCACCTGGTGGCCGTCGCGCAGCAGGGGGTTGGCTTGCGGCATGGCTACAACGCAAACTCCGCGATCAGCGGCAGATGGTCCGACATGCGCCACCAGATGCGGCCCTTGGGGACTTCCACACCGACCGGCTTGAGGCCGCGTGCGTAGACAAAATCGAGCTGCGCCAGCGGCAGCCGCGCCGGAAAGGTCAGTTGCCGCTCGCCCACATAGTCCTTCAGGCCCATGGCGTTCATGGCGGGGCGCAGGCGCGCGCCCCAGTCGTTGAAGTCGCCCGCCACCACCAGGCGCTCGTCCTTGGGAACCTCGCGCTCGATGAACTGCTGCACCTGCCCGACCTGGCGCAAACGGCTGCCCGGGATCAGCCCCAGGTGCAGCACGATGAAGTGGATGCGGTGGCCGTGTGCGTCGACGGTCACGTGCAGCAGGCCACGCTGCTCCAGGCGGTGGTCCGACATGTCTTCATGCCCCTGCGACACCACGTTCCAGCGCGACAGCAGCGCATTGCCATGCTCACCGTGGCGGGTGATGGCGTTGGTCTGGTACACCGCGTGGTAGCCCTCGGGCGCCAGAAATTCAGCCTGCGGCATCTCGGGCCAGCTTTTGAAGTAGCGCTCTTCACGGCGGTGCACCTTGCGCACCTCCTGCAGGCACACCACGTCAGCGTCCAGCTGCTCTACCGCATGGCCCAGGTTGTGGATCTCAAGCCGCCGGGCGGGGCCAATGCCCTGCACGCCCTTGTGAATGTTGTAGGTGGCGACGCGAAAAATATCCATGCACAAACCTTAACGCAAAAAGCGCGGCAGCATGAGGATCGCCTCGGCATTGGACGGTGAAAAGCAGGTGTCTGCGGCTTCGTGCCACGCCAGCCACTGGTACGCAGTGTGTTCCGCCGGGCACAGGCGTATGGCCGTGCCCGCGGGTACCTGCAGGCCAAACACATGCTCGGTGTTGCGCGTGACGCCCGGCGGGTAGCGGTGCAGCCAGGCTGGGTAAATGTCGTAGACGTTTTCAAGGTGCCAGTCGGTCAGTCCGGCATACAGGGGGCTGCCGGGTGCACAGTCAATGCCGGTTTCTTCGCCCACCTCGCGGATGGCGGTCTGCACGAAGGGTTCGTCCGGCGTGTCCCTGGAACCCGTAACCGATTGCCAGGTGCCCGCATCCGTACGGCGGATCAGCAGCACGTCCAGCGCCGGGGTGTGGATCACCACCAGCACGGATTCGGGGATTTTGTGGGGGCGTGAGTCAGACACCTGAGATCACGGCATCCAGCGCGTCGCACAGCACTGCGGCGTCATGCCTCAGCGATGCGACGGGCACCTTCAACAGCGACTTGGGCAAAGGCGCACATTGGTGCGCGCCAAGAAACAATACTTCGCCGTTTAGCACGACGGTTTGCGCCAACCTTCGTGGCGCTTTGGCGGGAGCGCGAGGCAACCGAACCAGAGGCATGACGAAGCGGGTCGAGTGATGGTCCAGTTGATCGCTCTGGAGAACGACGACAAAGGGAATCCTCACACGCTGGGCCGCGTCTGGATTGGCATGGACGTCGTACTGGGCCATGCAGACTACCAGGGCCGGTGCTCCGCGCCGAATACCCCGTGGGTTTCGACGATCTCATTGTGCATGTCCACCCACTCCTTGTACTGTTCATAAAACAGCTTGCCGGTGTTCTTGCCTTTGGGTTCCGCGGCTACACGGGCGACAAGGGCATCGTAGTCCTGGACAGAAAGAAGCACGCTGTGCCTGCGCCCGGACTTTTCAATGGTCACCGGCTCCCGCTGGCATTGCTCCAGCAGTTGACCGAAGCGGTTTTTGGCATCTGTTGCGCTGATGTGCATCGGGGCCCCTTTCAGGCGTCTTGGCCATTTTAGCTATTTACGTACGATCGCAATATTCAATGCAAAAGGGGCGCCCGAAGCGCCCCTTTTGCTGCGGTTGATGACGGTCAGCCCGCCTGCGTATTTCGCAGCTTGATGTGCAGTTCACGCAGCTGCTTTTCGTCCACCGGGCTGGGCGCCTGCGTCAGCAGGCACTGGGCGCGCTGGGTCTTGGGGAAGGCGATCACGTCGCGGATGGACTCCGCGCCCGTCATCAGCGTGACGATGCGGTCCAGGCCAAAGGCCAGGCCGCCGTGCGGGGGCGCGCCGTACTGCAGCGCGTCCAGCAGGAAGCCGAACTTGAGTTGCGCTTCTTCGGGGCTGATCTTCAGTGCATCAAACACCTTGCTCTGTACATCGGCGCGGTGGATACGCACCGAGCCGCCGCCCATTTCCCAGCCGTTGAGCACCATGTCGTAGCCCTGCGAGATGCATTTCTCGGGCGCGGTGACCATCCAGTCCTCGTGGCCCTCTTTGGGCGCGGTGAAGGGGTGGTGCACGGCCGTGTAGCGCTGGTTCTCTTCGTCGAATTCAAACATCGGGAAGTCCACCACCCACATCGGGCGCCAGCCGGCTTCAAACAGGCCGTTTTTCTTGCCGAATTCGCTGTGGCCGACCTTGACGCGCAGCGCGCCAATCGCGTCGTTGACGATCTTTTCCTTGTCGGCGCCGAAGAAGATCAGATCGCCGTCCTGTGCGCCGGTGCGTTCCAGCACGGCTTGCAGCGCCTTGTCGTGGATGTTCTTGACGATGGGGCTTTGCAGGCCATCGCGACCTTTGGCCAGCTCGTTCACGCGGATGTAGGCCAGGCCCTTGGCGCCGTAGATCTTGACGAACTCGGTGTAGGCGTCGATCTCGCCGCGGCTGATGCCGCCCGTTTCCCTGGATCCGCCGGGAACGCGCAGGGCTACCACGCGGCCACCCTTCATGTTGGCGGCGCCCGAGAACACCTTGAAGTCCACGTCGCCCATCACATCGGTCAGCTCGGCAAACTGCAGCTTCACGCGCAGGTCAGGCTTGTCGGAGCCGTACAGGTGCATCGCGTCCTGGTAGGTCATGACAGGGAATTCGCCCAGGTCCACGCCCATCGTGTTCTTGAACACCGTCGTGATCATGCCCTGGAACATCGCGCGGATTTCTTCCTCGGTCAGGAACGAGGTTTCAATATCGATCTGCGTGAATTCGGGCTGGCGGTCAGCGCGCAGGTCTTCGTCACGGAAGCACTTGGTGATCTGGTAGTAGCGGTCGTAACCGGCCACCATCAGCAGCTGCTTGAACAGCTGGGGCGACTGCGGCAGCGCAAAGAACATGCCGTCGTGCACGCGGCTGGGCACCAGGTAATCGCGCGCGCCTTCAGGCGTGCTCTTGGTGAGCATGGGGGTTTCGATGTCCACGAAGCCGTTGGCGTCCAGGAACTTGCGCACCTCCATGGCCACGCGGTAGCGCAGCATGAGGTTGTTCTGCATGTAGGGTCGGCGCAGGTCCAGCACGCGGTGCGTCAGGCGCGTGGTCTCGCTCAGGTTGTCGTCGTCCAGCTGGAACGGGGGCGTGACCGAGGGGTTGAGCACCTTCAGTTCATGGCACAGCACTTCGATCTTGCCGCTCTTGAGGTTGTCATTGGTCGTGCCATCGGGGCGCGCACGCACCAGGCCCTTGACCTGAACGCAGAATTCATTGCGCAGGCTTTCGGCCACGGCAAACATCTCGGCGCGGTCGGGGTCGCACACCACCTGCACATAGCCTTCGCGGTCGCGCAGGTCCACAAAGATCACGCCGCCGTGATCGCGGCGGCGGTTGACCCAGCCGCACAGGGTTACGGTTTGGCCCATCAGGGCCTCGGTCACAAGACCGCAATAGGTGGTACGCATTTGGGACATGGCATGGCTGCGCCGCAAAGGGCGCGTTACTTGATGTTCTGGTTGAAGGGGCCGCCGGGCACGACGACGCCCATGGAGACGATGTACTTGAGCGCATCGTCCACGCTCATCTTGAGCTCGATGCAGTCCTCGCGGCGCAGCATCACAAAATAGCCGCCCGTGGGATTGGGCGTGGTGGGCACATAGACGCTCAGGTAGTCGCCCTGCAGGTAATTGGCGACATCGCCACCGGGCGTGCCGGTAACGAAGCCGATGGTCCACATGTTTTCGCGCGGCCACTGGATCAGCACCGCGGTGCGAAAGGCGTTGCCGGTCTCGGAAAACAGGGTGTCTGAAACCTGCTTGACGCTCAGGTAAATGGAGCGCACGACCGGAATGCGGCCCAGCAGGTTGTGCCACCAGCCCAGCAGGGTGCGGCCAAAGAAATTGCTGGCGGCAGCGCCCACGGCCAGCAGGATGGCCAGCGCCAGGATCACGCCAAAGCCGGGGATGTGAAAGCCCAGCAGCTTGTCGGGATGCCAGTCGCGCGGCAGGATCAACAGGGTCTGGTCGAGCGTGCCGATGATCCACTGCAGCACCCACACCGTGATGGCCACAGGCACGATGACCAGCAGGCCGGCAAAAAGCCATTTACGCAGAGCAGCCATGGAGTGCCTCAGTTGCCCGTGGATGCGGGCGAGGCAGGTGCTGCCTTGGCGGGAGTGGTATCAGCGGGTTTGCTGTCTGCCGTTTTGGTGTCGGGTTTGGCGTCCGTCTTGCCGCCGGTCGCAGCGTCTGCGGCCGGGGCCGATGCCGGGGTGCCGCCACCCTTGAAGTCGGTGGCGTACCAGCCGGAGCCTTTGAGCTGAAAGCCTGCCGCAGTGACCTGCTTGGCAAAGGTGGCTTTACCGCAGGCAGGGCATTGGGTGAGCGGCGCGTCCGACATTTTCTGCAGGACATCCTTGCTGTGCCCGCAGGATTCGCATTTGTAAGCGTAGATAGGCATGGCGTTGGAGGCTTGGGTGTGCAAAACCCTCAATTATAGGCGGCAGGGGTTGGTTTCAACCGTGCCGCCCTGCCCTGCCGGTCAGCGCCGCGGGATGGGATGCCCCTGGTTTTTAATGACTTGTGGCGCCAGCGAAGCCAGCACCATCAGCACGATGGACGCGAACAGACCGATCAGGTTGGCGGGCACCATGGCTTCAGAGGCCACGTTTTGGGCCACCAGCCACACGCAGATGCCGCCTATGGAAGAGAACAGTGCACCCTGGGTCGTGGCACGCTTCCAGTAGGCGCCCGCCATCAACGGCACAAAGGCGCCGGCCAGCGTGACGTTGTAGGCGTTCTGGACCATCTCGTACATGGTGCTGGTGCTGTTCAATGCGAACAGCAGCGCGCAGGCGGTAAAGGTCACCAGGATGATGCGCAGCGTCAGCAGAAACTGCCGGTCGCTCATGTGGGGCACAAAGGGGCGCAGCACGTTTTCAGTGAACAGCGACGTGGGCGCCAGCAACGCGCCGCTGGCGGTGGACAGGATGGCCGACAGCAACGCGCCGAAGAACATCACCTGCGCCCACAGCGGCATCTTGCCCAGCACCAGGTCAGGCAGGATGCGCTGGATCTCGCGGGCGTCTTCACCCGCAAACAGCTTGGCCAGTGACGGGTCGCTGACCAGCGCCGCATAGGCAATGAAGATGGGCACGAAGGCAAAACAGAAATAGATGAGCGCGCCGATGATGGTGCCGCGCACTGCTGTCTTTTCGTCCTTGGCGCTGGTCATGCGCTGGAACACGTCCTGCTGCGGAATGGAGCCGAAGGCAAACGCAAAGAAGGCGCCTGCCATGGCCCACCAGCCCGGCGCATCACTTGGAAAGAAATTGAACTTGCCGTCAGCTGCGGCCTGTGTGATCACCTTGGTGGCGCCGCCCGCCAGGTCACCCACCAGAAAGGCCACCAGCGAGAGGCCGATCAGGATCACCACCGTCTGGAACAGGTCGGTGAAGGCTACTGACCACATGCCGCCAAAGATGGTGTAGATCAACACAACGGCTGCGCCAATCAGGATGGCATGGTTCAGTGCCAGCGCCCCGCCAGACAGCACGTAGATCACCAGGCCCAGCGCCGTCATCTGCGCCGAAGTCCAGCCCAGGTAGGACGCCACGATGGCTACACTGGTGATGACCTCGACGCTCTTGCCATAGCGCTGCTTGTAGAAGTCGCCGATGGTCAGCAGGTTCATCCGGTAGAACAGGCGGGCAAACAGCAATGCGGCCAGCACCAGGCAGACCGATGCACCAAACGGATCGCCCGGGATGCCCGACAGCCCGTCCTTGGCAAAGGTGGCGGACACCGACAAAACCGTTTCGGCGCCAAACCAGGTGGCAAACACCGTGGCGACGTTCATGTACAGCGGCAGGCTGCGTCCGGCAATCATGTAGTCGCGTGACGTCTTGACGCGCCGCGCGGCAATCAGGCCAATGGCGATCGTGACAGCCAGGTAGGCAAGTACAAAGATGATCAGTGCATTCATCGCTGAAGTCTCCTCGGGCGGGATTCTAGGGCAGACAAATCACCAAATGCGCACCCGCACGATGATTTGCATGGCGACCAGCCCCAATGCAAAACCGATGCCACCGTAAATGATGGCCTGCAGCAGCCTGTTGGTACGGCGCTGCTCCACCAGCAGCTCCTGCAGGTCGCGCCGGTGGTCCGACGGCCGCTGGCGCAGGTAGTCGTGCAGCAGGCGCGGCAGGTCGGGCAGTACCTTGGCATAGCGCGGGGCCTGCGCCTTGAGCTCCTCGATCAGCCGCTGTGGGCCAATCTGCTCGACCATCCATTTCTCAAGGAACGGCTTGGCGGTGTTCCACAGGTCCAGGTCGGGGTCCAGCTGGCGGCCCAGGCCTTCGATGTTGAGCAGCGTCTTTTGCAGCAACACGAGCTGGGGCTGGATTTCCACCTGGAAACGCCGCGAAGTCTGGAACAGCCGCATCAGCACCATGCCCAGCGACAGCTCTTTCAGCGGGCGGTCAAAGTACGGCTCGCACACGGTGCGCACGGCGGCTTCCAGCTCGTCCACGCGGGTGCCGGGCGGCACCCAGCCCGACTCGATGTGAAGCTCGGCCACGCGTTTGTAGTCGCGGCGGAAGAACGCGGTGAAATTCTGCGCCAGGTATTCCTTGTCGTGCTCGGTCAGCGTGCCGATGATGCCGAAGTCCAGCGAGATGTAGCGCCCGAACGTGGCCGCATCCAGGCTGACCTGGATGTTGCCCGGGTGCATGTCGGCATGAAAAAAACCGTCGCGAAACACCTGCGTGAAAAAGATCGTCACACCGTCGCGCGCCAGCTGGCGCGTGTCCACGCCGGCATCCCGCAGGCGGTCGATCTGGCTGATGGGCACGCCGTGCATGCGCTGCATGACCATGACCTCGGGGTGGCAGAAGTCCCACAGGATTTCGGGAATCAGCACCAGGTCCAGGCCCGCCATGTTGCGGCGCAGCTGCGCGGCGTTGGCGGCCTCGCGCACCAGGTCCAGCTCGTCGTGCAGGTATTTGTCAAACTCAGCCACCACCTCGCGGGGCTTGAGCCGCTTGCCATCTGCCGACAGGCTTTCCACCCAGCCAGCCATCATGCGCATGAGGCTCAGGTCGTTTTCAATGACCGACAGCATGCCGGGGCGCAGCACCTTCACAGCCACCTCGCGTTCGCGGCCGTTGCGGTCCTTGACCACCGCAAAGTGCACCTGCGCGATCGACGCGCTGGCCACGGGTTCGCGCTCAAAGCTCACAAATATGTCTGCCACAGGGCGGCGGAAAGCGCGCTCGATGGTGGCTATCGCGACGGCCGAATCAAAGGGCGGCACACGGTCCTGCAGGCGGGCCAGTTCGTCAGCAATATCCACCGGCAACAGGTCACGCCGGGTGGACAGCACCTGGCCGAATTTGACGAAGATCGGGCCCAGGCGCTCCAGCGCCTCGCGCAGGCGCTGCCCGCGCGGTGCTCTCAGGTTGCGCCCCACCGAGACAATGCGCGCAATGACGCGCAGCCAGGGCTTTTGAAAACTCGTCAGGACCAGTTCGTCCAGCCCGTAGCGCAACGCGACCCAGACGATGAAGATCCCTCGGAAATATCGCGTCATGCCGCCCCGCTGCCACTGCCGCCGCGCGGGAGGCTGCCTGCAAACTGGCGCAGGGCCTGGGCCATGCCGCGCCCGGCCTGCGCCAGCGCGTGGGCGGGTGCGTCGCCCATCAGGCGCGACAGGTCTTCTTCCAGGTCCCAGCGCACGTTGTCCACCAGCCAGTTGACCTCGGCGGCCAGTTGCACGTCGCCCTCAATGCGCACGGGCGGTTTGTCGCCGCGCAGTGCAGCCTGGGCCAGCGCCCAGGGGGATTCTTCGGTCAGGGTGAGGGTCAGGTCAGGCGTGCCGGCAGCAACAGCCACCTCGAGCAGACCAGCCGGCGTAGCAGCCAGGCGGATGGAAAACATGCGCCAGCGTGCCTCGGTCACGCGGCCGGCCTGGCGGGCCAGCCGGGCCTGGGCCTCGGGCTCCTGCATCAGCACATGATTGATCAACAACACCATGCGCTGGTGGGTTTCCTCCACCGCCCAGGCCGGCGGTTGAAGGCCCGCGCCCAGCTTGTCAAACAAGGTGTCCAGAAAAGGAAAAGGGGACTGTGTTGCCATAGTCCCCCGATTATGCGTGGCGCAGTGGTTACTGCAGCGCCTGAACCCCGGCCACCAGCCAGCCAGTGGCACCGCTTTTGGGCTTGGTCATGTTCCAGACTTCGCGAAACGGGCTGGGCCCGGCTGACGGCTGCTCGCGGATCATGCCGGAGAACTCGACACTGGCCATGTAGTCGTCGCCGAGATCTTCAATGCCGAGCAACTGCGCTTCGAGCATGACCACATCGGTCTTGTTGGGCTGGCCTGCGGTGTGGGTCTCGCGTTCGGCCAGCTGTGAATTGATCTCGCCGGCCATGCTGTCGGTCATCATGGAGCGCAGCGTGACCATGTCGGCCTGGTCCCAGGCGTCTTGCAGCGTCACGAAATTGCGCTTGGCTGCCGCCAGGAACCCGTCGGCGTCAAAGCCGGCCGGAATGCCCCACGTTTGCGGGCCCGCCAGGGCCGCACCGATCTGCACACCGCCTGCTGCACCTGTGGCACCCGCGTACTTGCCGGCATCAAACGACATGCTGTTGCGCTCCCAGGGGCGCGCCGAAGCATCGTTGCCGACTTTGTCGGGGCTGTACTGGCGCGGCGCGGTAGCGTCCGCGGCCGATCCAGCGCCCTGAAAGGCGTAAGGGCCAGCGCCTGCTGCCGGTGCCGAAGCGCGGCGCGCACGCATGACCATGCCGATCACCACCATGATCACCAGCGCCAGCAGGGCAAAGAGCATGAACTGGCCAAACGCCTCACCCAGCCCCAGCGAGCTGGCCAGCCAGGCCAGGCCCAGGCCAGCGGCCAGGCCGCCCAGCATGGCGCCCCAGGGGCGCTTGGGTGCGGCGGCAGCGGGCGCGGCGGCGGCAGGCTTGGCCGCAGCTGCATTGGTGGCGTTTTGCGCGGGTGCAGCCGGTGCGGCAGGCGCAGCGTCACGCTGGGTTACGTTGCTGGACTGACGGCCCAGTGGCTTGCCGCCACCCAGGCGCTTGGCCTCGGCATCAGCGGTAGCCACGAGCATCACACCCGCAAGAATCAAAGTCAGGAATTTCATGTCACCTCCGAATACTCACTTGGCTTCAGCACTTGATTCCAACATGCAGCGCCACCACGCCACCGGTCAGGTTGTGATAGTCCACATGACCGAATCCACCTTTTTTCATCATGGCTTTGAGCTCCTGCTGGCCCGGATGCATGCGGATGGACTCGGCCAGGTAGCGGTAGCTGGCGTCGTCGCCCGCCACCAGCCTGCCCAGGCGCGGCAGCACGCTGAATGAATACCAGTCGTAGACCTTTTCCAGGGGCCGCGCCACCTTGGAAAATTCAAGAACCAGCAGCTTGCCCCCGGGCTTGAGCACGCGGTTCATCTCGGCCAGCGCGGCGTCCTTGTGCGTCATGTTGCGCAGGCCGAAGGCCACGCTCACAGCGTCAAAGTGACCATCGGCAAAGGGCAGCTTTTCGGCGTCACACACCAGCGTGGGCACCGCCACACCGGCGTCCAGCAGGCGCGCGCGCCCGGTGCGCAGCATCGCTTCATTGATGTCGGTATGCACCACCTGGCCGGTGGCGCCCACTTTTTTGGCAAACGCCAGCGCCAGGTCTCCCGTGCCGCCTGCGATGTCCAGCACCCGCGCGCCTTCGCGCAGGTTGGCGACCAGGACGGTGTAGGCCTTCCAGGCGCGGTGCAGCCCCATGGACATCAGGTCGTTCATGAGGTCGTAGCGCGGCGCGACCGAATCAAATACACCGCGCACGCGGCGCGCCTTGTCGTCCTCGGGGACCGATTCAAATCCGAAATGTGTGGATGCCATGGCAGGATGCTAGGGCCGAACGGGCCGCATGATGGGGACAACCCCGCACCAAGGCGGGGCATCTGTAGGAAATATGACGAAACACCGGCAGCCGCAGGATGCCGCGCTGCCTTTCAGTGGCTTGCGCAGGCGTGGCCGCCCTTGGGCGCCATGGGGGCGTCGCGGTCCACACCGGCTGCTGCCAGGCGCTGCCCGTACTCGGCCCACAGATGTTCCTGGCGGGCACCCAGCTCGTACAGATAGGCCCACGAGAACAACCCGCTGTCATGGCCATCCGAAAACGCCGGTTGCACGGCGTAGTTGCCTACCGGCTCCAGGCCGACCAGGTCCACGTTGCGCTTGCCGGTCTGCAGCACTTCCTGGCCCGGGCCATGACCCTGGACTTCGGCCGACGGCGAATAAACGCGCATCAGCTCAAACGGAATGCGAAACGACGCACCGTCAGAAAACGCCACCTCCAGTACCCGGGACTGGTTGTGCACGGTCAATGAAACGGGGGTGGGCGCCCCGGCCTGCAAGCCTGCCACGGGGTCAGAACCGCACGGACATGTTGACGTACAACTTCTCGTCGCCCTTTTGCGGGGAGCCGGTGTTGATGGTCAGCGGCACATTGCTGCCACGCAGCAAGCGGCCGTAGTCGGCCGTGATCGACACGGGGCCGTTGCCAAAGCGCAGGCCCAGGCCCAGGCCCGCCAGCCGGTCGCTGGACGGCTTGGACGTGCTGTTGGGGCTGTTGTTGCTCAGCCAGCCAGCATCCACAAAACCTGCCAGACGCAAGCCCGGCAAAAATTCGGGCGTGGTGACCTCAAACGATGCCGACAGGCCGCGGTCGCCGGAAATCGGGCGTTCGCTCTCGGTGCCGCGCACCGAGGTGGATCCGCCAATGCCAAACTGCTCGCCCGAGATCAGCACGTCGGGGCTGTACTGCATCTGCGAACGCGCGCTCCACAGCCAGTTGCCCGCAAAGCTGGCGGAATAGTTGATGCCCGCACGCAGCACCTTCCAGCGGGTGGTGGTGATGCGGGGGTCTTCGGTCTGGTACGACGCCAGGTTGTTACCGGTGCCGCTGCTGGTATTGGCGGCCAGCTCGGCGTTGTAGCCCCAGACCGAGGTATCGGATTCAGTGCGTGCGGTGTAGCCAATCGTGACCGGGCGGCTGCGCCGCGTGACCTGGCCGGGTACAGGGATGTCGTTGATCCTGGAGGCGTTGAACACCTTGTCGTCATAGCCCAGCGTCACGTAGCTGCGCCGGCCGCCTTCGGGGGGCAGGTAGGCCGTATAGGTGGCGCCAAAGGTGTGGCCCGCGCCGGTGCTGGTGAACACACCAAAATTACCCACGACGTCCGAGCGCGTGTAGCTCAGGCCCACCACGCCGCCCAGGGTGTACAGCGGCACGCGGTAAGACAGGCCGAGTTGCTTCACGTCGCTGAAGCGCTCGATGGAGGTGGTGTAGGCGCCCGTGAACTGGTGGTCCAGGTCAAACAGGTTGGTGTGGCCGCCGGTGACCGTGAAGCGGTCTTTGCCCGACGATTCAGAACCACCGTTGGACAATGCCAGCGCAAAGGTCCAGGGCCTGCTTTCCTTGACGGTGAGCGTGGCGTCGATCTTGTCTGGCTCCTCGGCTTCCTTGATGCCGACCTGAACCTGCTTGTTGGGGTTTTCGTTGGCAATGGCCGTTTGCACGGCCATGGTCTTGAAGTTGGGCGTATGGCCTTCGCGCAGCTCGGGAATGCTGCGGCGGATGTTGGCCTCGCTGTAGATACTGGCGCCTTCGATGGTCAGCTTGCTGATCGTGAACTTGACGATTTCCAGCGTGACGGTGTCACCCACCTCCTGCGGTGGCAGGGCCACCCGGTGCAGCCCGAACCCCTTGTTGCGCAAGGCGGCTTCAAGTGCCGAGGTGGCCTTTTGAAGGGTATCCATGTTGGCATCGGCCCGCAGGTACGGCGCCAGGATGCGGGACGTGTCGCCATCACCCAGCGGGTTGTCGCCGGTGATCTTGAAGCCCTTGATAGCAAACACCGCCGCAGGCGCTGCCGTCAGCGGTGCGGGCGCCGGGGCTGCAGCGGGCGCGGGCGCCTGAGCCAGCACCGTCCCGGCCAGGCCCGCGAGCACGGCCGCCACGGCCACCTGCGTGCGGCGGAACTTGCCGCCATGAATGCTTCCGCCTTGTGTCATCTTGTTGTTCACCCTATCAGGTCAGTCGCCACTGACGGAAATTGTCTCACCCGCCCGCCGGGTTTGTCACGCGTTGTAACGCGCTCAATTGCACTGCTTGGCAGTTTTGATGCCGGAGTCTGCCAGCACACTGACAAGCAGCGGGTTCTTGGAGGTAGGCAACGGGAGGTTGTCGAACTGGATGAACTTGGGGATCACATTGGGCCGTGCCGTGTCGCCGTTGTTGTTGGCAAAGCCGGCTTCGCCCTTGCCCAGGTGCAGGACTTCGTTCTTGCTGGCGATCTCGATGTGGCCGTCGCGCACGAAGACAAACAGTCCTTCTTCGGTATCGGCCACATTGTTGCTGGCAAACAACTTGTCCAGCGTACCCTGCGGCACGTTGATCTGATCGGGCCGTGGTCCTTCGATCGGGGGCTGGGTCGCAATCGGACGAATGCCCGACGGTGAAATGAACAAACCCTGCCCGGCCTGCAGTACCTGCATGGCATTCAGGCCGGGCTGGCCAGCCGGGCCCGCCGGTGTGACGGTGAAAGAACCCAGCCAGGTGAACACGCTCAGCCCGGCATCACCGCCCCCCGGTTCGCCCGCGCAGGCACCGGTACAGCTGATATCGCCACCCGAGCCGCGGATGCCGATCGTGGCGGTGGCGGTACTGAAGCCCACGTTGCGGTTGTTGGCCTTGGCGATCAGGCCGGTCAGGGCGCGCACCGAGCCGCGCAACAGCGACACCAGGAAGCGGCCTTCGCCAGCGTTCTTTTCGTCAAAGACGAAGTTGTCCACGCGGAATTTGGTCCCCGAGCCGAGCGACATGCGGGATTGGTCACGAAACACCAGCACGGCGCGGGTGCCGGCGCCGGTTTCAACCATGTCACCGGGGTAGATGCTGCCGCCATCCACCAGGCGGCGGCGCTGGCCCGCGCCGTCCACGGCGTTGACGTCGCCCTGGGCCGACACGACCTTGGCGCTGGCCTGAACGGCGTTGGGGCGGGACGCATCAGCCACCTTGGCAGACTCGGCGCCGCAGTCCTTGGCGCACACACGGGCATCAAAGTCTGTGCCCCGGATGCCGATGGTGGCCGTGTTGGTCTGCACGCGCGCCGCGTTCGGTGAGCTCTTGGAAATCAGCCCCGTGACAGCCCGGAAGCCGCCGCGCACCAACTGCATCAGCATGCTGTTGTCGGGGGCGTTTTCCTTGAATTGGTATTGCTGCAGGACGAGCTCGGAATTGGGCCGCACCGTCATGCGGGTGCCGTCGGCCAGCTTGATGATGGCGGAGGCACCGTCTGCCGTGGTGAGCCGGTCACCTTCCTTGAGCTCCATGCCCTTGCCCAGCGTACGGGGAGTTTGGCCTGGCGTCTGGGCAAAACCGACGCCGCGCGCGAACTCGACTTCGCCGGCGATCTGGGCGTGGCTGCCGGCGGCTGCCAGCAACATGCAGACACCCACAGCCAAGGGTGCCAGTCGCCTGGGGTGAACATGAGGGGCGGGCATCGCAATCTCCAGAAAATCTTTGCACACACGCTGACGAAATATACCTAGACTGTAGGGGGTTTTTGCCCTTGCGCCTAGGCAAAAAGTCCCAAGGCTGCCCATGGATGCATTTGACAAACGTGCGGATTTCACGAACCCGGTCGTTTTAGGCACCCAATGCCTGGAG
>CALRYY010000103.1:0-15199 GCA_943372515.1 Ramlibacter sp. 2FC
CTGCGGGTGATCCCGCGCCAGCTGGACGGTCAGGGCGTGGTGGAGTTTTCTGTCATGGACTCAGGCCAGGGCCTGGCACCCGAAGTGATGGAACGTCTGTACGAAGCCTTCTTTTCGACCAAGGTCGAAGGCATGGGCATCGGCCTGAACCTGTGCCGCACCATTGTGGAGTCCCACCACGGCCGGATGCAGGCAGAGAACATCTACAATGGCCCGGAGGTGATCGGCTGCCGTTTTTCCTTCTGGATTCCGGTCTCCGACGCTACAAATTCGATAGTGACGCCCAACAGTTCGGGCGCTGGAGTGTCTGCATGAGCCTGATCCCCAAGAAGGGTACCGTCTATGTCGTCGATGACGACGAAGCCGTGCGCGACTCGCTGCAATGGCTGCTGGAAGGCAAGGACTACCGCGTGCGCTGCTTTGAGTCCGCCGAATCCTTCCTGTCGCGCTACGACCCTCGCGAAGTCGCCTGCCTGATCGTGGACATCCGCATGGGCGGCATGACGGGCCTGGAATTGCAGGACCGCCTGATCGAGCGCAAATCCCCGCTGCCCATCGTGTTCATCACCGGCCACGGCGACGTGCCGATGGCCGTGAACACCATGAAAAAAGGCGCGATGGACTTCATCCAGAAGCCCTTCAAGGAAGAAGAGCTGGTGGGCCTGGTCGAGCGCATGCTGGACCATGCCAAGGGCGCGTTCGCCGAATACCAGAGCGCCGCCAGCCGCGACGCCCTGCTGTCCAAGCTGACCAGCCGCGAGGCCCAGGTGCTGGAACGCATCGTCGCTGGCCGGTTGAACAAGCAGATCGCCGACGACCTGGGCATCAGCATCAAGACGGTGGAGGCACACCGCGCCAACATCATGGAAAAGCTCAACGCCAACACGGTCGCCGACCTGCTCAAGATTGCCCTCGGACAAAACGCGCCGAAACAGTAACCCCCCGAAGCGCCTTCGGCGCCTCCCCCCAGGGGGCGCCACCCGTGGCCCGGCAAAGCCGGTTCCACGGTGGCCCTGAAAAAAATGACCGCACAGTTGATAGATGGCAACGCGCTTGCCAGGCAAATCCGGGCCGACGTCACCGGCCGCACCCAGGCGCTGAAGGCACGTGGCGTCAACCCGTTCCTGGCGATCCTGCTGGTGGGCGAAGACCCCGCCAGCCAGGTCTACACAAAACACAAGGTCAACGACAGCACCGAAACCGGCCTGACCGCCGTGCTGGAAGCACACCCCGCCACCCTGCCCGAGGTCGCTCTGCTGGAACGCATTCGCCAGCTCAATAACGACCCATCAGTGCACGGCATCCTGGTGCAGTTGCCGCTGCCCAAGCACATGGACTCGCAAAAGGTCATTGAAACCATCTCGCCCGCCAAGGACGTGGACGGTTTCCATGTGGCCAGCGCCGGCGCACTGATGGTGGGCCGCCCGGGCTTTTGGCCCTGCACACCCTTTGGCTGCATGAAGATGCTGGAGTCCATCGGCTACGACCTGCGCGGCAAGCATGCCGTGGTGATCGGTCGCAGCAACATTGTGGGCAAGCCCATGGCCATGATGCTGCTGGCCAAAAACGCCACCGTCACCATCTGCCACAGCGCCACGCCCGACCTGAAGGCCATGACGCTGCAGGCCGACGTGGTCGTGGCGGCCGTGGGCAAGCGCAATGTGCTGACCGCTGACATGGTCAAACCCGGCGCCGTGGTGATCGACGTAGGCATGAACCGCAACGACGCCGGCAAGCTCTGCGGCGATGTGGACTTTGACGGCGTGAAAGAAGTCGCTGGCTGGATCACCCCCGTGCCAGGCGGCGTGGGCCCCATGACCCGTGCGATGCTGCTGGTCAACACACTCGACGCAGCGGAGCGCGCGGCCGGCCAATCGTCGGTATAGGCAGGTTCAATGGCCAAAAGGCCGTGAACTGCGGTTGAAACGGGCTCATGTGCCGCAAAATACCGGGCATGAGCAACCCCCTCCTCGACTTCTCCGACCTGCCCCTGTTTGACCGGATCACCCCCGGTGACGTGGCGCCCGCCATTGACAGTTTGTTGCAAGACGCCAATCAGGCGCTGGAGACGGTGACCCATGCGGCATTTCCTGCTGAATGGCCTGCCATTTCCAAATCACTGGACGTCGCCACCGAGCGCCTGGGCCGGGCCTGGGGCGCCGTGAGCCACCTCAACGGCGTCGCGGACACGCCTGAGTTGCGCGCCGCCTACAACGACGCCCTGCCCCGCGTCACCGAGTTCTGGACTCGCCTGGGCGCCGACGAGCGCCTCTACGCCAAGTACAAGGCGATAGACCCCGCCACCCTGGACGCCGAACAGCGCCAGGCCCTGAAAAACGCCATGCGCAACTTTGTGCTGTCGGGCGCCGAGCTGCAGGGTGAGGCCAAAGAGCGATTTGCCAAAATCCAGGAGCGCCAGGCCGAGTTGAGCCAGAAGTTCAGCGAAAACGCGCTGGACGCCACTGACGCCTGGAGCTATTACGCCAGCGCCGGCGAGCTTCAGGGCGTGCCCGACGACGTGGTGCAGGCCGCCCAGGCCGCCGCACAGGCCGACGGCAAGGAAGGCTTCAAGCTCACCCTCAAGATGCCGTGCTACCTGCCCGTCATGCAGTTTGCCCACAGCAGCGCACTGCGCGAAAAGCTCTACCGCGCCTATGTCACGCGCGCCAGCGACCAGAGCCCCGAAGAGTTCCGCAGATTCGACAACACAGAACTGGTGCGCGAAATCCTGACGCTGCGCCAGGAGGAATCGCACCTGCTGGGCTACAACAATTTCGGCGAGGTATCGGTGGTGGCCAAGATGGCCGATTCACCACAAGAGGTCATCACTTTCCTGCGCGACCTGGGTGCGCGGGCCAAGCCCTATGCCCACAAAGACCTGGCCGACATGCGCGAATTTGCAGCCGCTGAACTGAAGCTGGCCGACCCGCAACCCTGGGACTGGCCCTACGTGGGCGAAAAGCTCAAGGAAGCGCGCTATGCCTTCAGCGAACAAGAGGTGAAACAGTACTTCCCCGCGCCCAAGGTGCTGGCCGGGCTGTTCAAGATCGTGGAGACGTTGTTTGAAGTGTCCATCCGCCGCGACAGCGCGCCGGTGTGGCACCCGTCGGTAGAGTTCTACCGGATTGAACGGGGCTCAACGCTGGTCGGCCAGTTCTACCTGGACCCTTCTGCCCGCGCCGGCAAGCGCGGCGGCGCCTGGATGGACGACGTGCGCGCCCGCTGGCTGCGCCCCGACACGGGCACGCTGCAAACACCGGTGGCCCACCTGGTATGCAACTTTGCCGATGGTGTGGGCGGCAAGCCACCGCTGCTCACCCACGACGACGTGACCACGATGTTCCATGAATTCGGCCACGGCTTGCACCACATGCTGACGCAGGTGAACGAGCGCGACGTGTCGGGCATCAGCGGCGTGGAGTGGGACGCGGTGGAGCTGCCCAGCCAGTTCATGGAAAACTTCTGCTGGGAATGGAACGTGCTGCGCCACATGACGTCGCACGTGGACACCGGCGAGCCGCTGCCGCGCGAATTGTTCGACAAGATGCTGGCGGCCAAAAACTTCCAGAGCGGTATGCAGACGCTGCGCCAGATCGAATTTGCCCTGTTTGACATGCTGCTGCACACCGAACACGACCCCGCGCAGGACTTCATGCCGCTGCTGCAGCAAGTCCGCGCCCAGGTCGCCGTCATCCAGCCGCCGGCCTTCAGCCGCACGGCACACACGTTCAGCCATATTTTTGCCGGGGGTTATGCGGCGGGCTACTACAGCTACAAATGGGCCGAGGTGCTCAGTGCAGATGCCTATGCCGCATTTGAGGAAAGTACTGGTAAAGACGGTGAACCTGATATCGAAACCGGTAGAAAATACCGCCAGGCCATCCTGGAAGCCGGCGGAAGCCGGCCCGCCATGGAGTCGTTCAAGGCGTTCCGGGGCCGGGAGCCCACGCTGGATGCGCTGCTGCGCCACCAGGGCATGGCCTGAAGAACAGCCCTGCGTGTCAAGCCACTGGAACGTTGCTGGAAATAAAATCGCTGGAGTCATGCCGATGTCATTTGCCACCCGTTTTGCCATTGCCGGTCTGACCGGCCTGCTCGCCGCTGGCGCATTGGCGCCGCTGCATGCACAACAGGTCTATCGCATCGTGGGGCCGGACGGCAAGGTGACGTTCTCGGACAAGCCCCCGCTGGATGCCAAAGCCAATGCCCAGACCACCACGCCATCTGGCGCTGCAAGTGGTAGCGCAGGGCCTGCCTTGCCGTTTGAGCTGCGCAATGTGGTCAGCAGGTTCCCCGTCACGCTGTACACGGGACCCAACTGCGCGCCGTGCGGCTCGGGACGCAACCTTCTGTCAGGCCGGGGCATCCCCTTCAACGAACGCACGGTCAGCACCAATGACGACCTGGACGCCCTGCAGCGTCTGAGCGGCAGCACCGGCCTGCCGTTTCTGACGATTGGGGGGCAACAACTGAAGGGGTACTCAGAAGTCGAATGGGGCCAGTTCCTGGACGCCGCAGGCTACCCCAAGACTTCGGTGCTGCCCGCAGGCTACCGCGCGGCGCCCGCGGCCCCCCTGGTGGCGGTGCAGGCGCCCCGCCCTGCGCCTGTGCCCGCCGCTGCACCAACAGCCGCCGCCCCGCCTGCACCCGCACCGACGACTCCCGGCCCCACGCCAGACAATCCGGCAGGTATCCGCTTCTAGACCCGGCAGGGTCTCAAAATACCAGCGTCTTGACGCCTGTGGCCGTGCCCAGCAGGCACACGGCCGCCTTCTGGTGCGCAAACACGCCCACCGTCACCACGCCGGGCCACTGATTCACCTCGGACTCAAACGCCAACGGGTCGCTGATACGCAGGCCCGTCACGTCCAGGATGTGCTGGCCGTTGTCGGTCACCAGCGGTTGGCCGTCTTTCAGGCGGACCGTGGGTGTGCCGCCCAGCGCCACAAACTGGCGCGTGATGCGCTGTGTGGCCATGGGGATCACCTCTACCGGCAGCGCAAAGCCGCCCAGCACGTTTACCCGCTTGGATTCGTCGGCAATGCAGACAAATTGGCGCGATTGCGCGGCCACGATCTTTTCGCGCGTAAGCGCGGCGCCGCCGCCCTTGATCATGCAGCCGGTGTGGTCAATCTCGTCGGCGCCGTCAATGTAGACCGACAGTTCCTGCACTTCGTTGCTGTCAAACACCGTGATGCCGATGGCACGCAGCCGCTCGGTGGACGCGACGGAGCTGGACACCGCGCCCTTGATCTGGTCCTTCATGGTGGCCAGCGCGTCAATGAATTTATTGACCGTGGAGCCGGTGCCCACGCCCACGATGTCGCCGGGCACCACGTACTGCAGCGCGGCCTGGCCGACCAGGGTTTTGAGTTCGTCTTGAGTCATCTGGGAAAATCCGTGAAGTTCACGGAATTATCCAATGTCCCTTCTGCCTTACGCCCTCGCCCGTCCCTTCCTTTTCGGGCTCGACCCTGAAACTGCCCATGAGCTGACCATGCATTCACTAGCCCGGCTGCAGGGCACGCCGCTGGAATGGGCGTACTGCAACGGACTGGTGGAAGACCCCATCGAGTTGGCAGGGCTGAAATTCCCCAACCGCGTGGGCCTGGCAGCCGGACTGGACAAGAACGCGCGCTGTATCGACGGGCTGGGTGCCATGGGCTTTGGTTTTGTGGAGGTGGGCACGGTCACGCCCAAGGGCCAGCCTGGTAACCCCAAGCCGCGCATGTTCCGCCTGCCGGCGGCCCATGCACTGATCAACCGGCTGGGCTTCAACAACGATGGGCTGGATGCTTTTCTGGCCAATGTGCAGCGGGCGAACTTCCGCAAGAAGGGGCGGATTTTGGGCCTGAACATCGGCAAGAACGCCGCTACCCCCATCGAGAACGCCACCAGCGACTACCTGACCTGCCTGGACGGCGTGTACCCGCATGCCGACTATGTAACGGTCAACATCTCCAGCCCCAACACCAGGAACCTGCGTGCGCTGCAAAGCGACGAGGCGCTGGACGCGCTGCTGGGTGCGGTGGCACAGCGTCGCGCGGCATTGGCAAAGCAGCACCAGCGCCGCGTGCCCGTGTTTGTGAAGATTGCGCCCGACCTGGACGAATCCCAGGTGGACGTGATTGCCGCCACCCTCAAGCGCCACGCCATGGACGGTGTGGTGGCCACCAACACCACCATCAGCCGCGAAGCCGTAAAAGGTTTGCCCCACGCAGAAGAGACCGGCGGTTTGAGCGGTGCGCCCGTGTTCGAAGCCAGCAACCGCGTCATTGCGCAGCTGCGCGCGGCCCTGGGCAAGGGCTTTCCCATCATCGGTGTGGGCGGCATCCTGAGCGGCACCGACGCCGTGGCCAAGATCAAGGCGGGTGCCGACGTGGTGCAGATCTACACCGGCCTGATCTACAAAGGGCCAGACCTGGTGCGCGAAGCGGCGCTGGCGATCAGGAACGCACGCTGAGTACACCGGCCACGTGGCCGCCAATCGCCAGGCTGCTGGTCAAGCCCGGCGACTCAATACCAAACAGGTTCACCAGCCCCGGCACGCCGTGCTGCGCCGCCCCCTGGATCACAAAGTCCGCCGCCGGCTCGCCCGGCCCGCTGATCTTGGGCCGCATGCCCGCATAGCCCGGCAACAGCGCGCCGTCCTGCAGGGCGGGCCAGTAGCGGCGCACCTCGGCATAAAACGCATCACCGCGGCGCGGGTCCACCACCAGATCGTCCGCCGACTCAACCCACTGCACGTCGGGGCCGAACTTGGCCTGTCCGCCCAGATCCAGCGTCAGGTGCACGCCCAGGCCTGCGGCCTCGGGCACGGGGTAGATCAGACGCGAAAACGGCGCGCGGCCCGCCAGCGTGAAATAGTTGCCTTTGGCGTAATGCGCCTGCGGCACATGGCGCGAGTCCAGGCCCTGGATGCTGCCGGCGACGGCGGGCGCGCTCAGGCCAGCGGCGTTCACCACCATCGTGGCCAGCAGCTCGGTGCCGTCCTGTACGGACAGCGCGATCCCCTCAGGGCTCACCCGCGCCGACGCGATCCCGGCATTGAAAACCACCAGCCCACCCGCGTTCTCCAGGTCGCCCTGCAGCGACAGCATCAGCGCATGGCTGTCCACGATGCCGGTGCCGGGGGAATGGATGGCGCCGACGCATTCCAGCTGCGGCTCCATCGCGCGGGCTTCATCACGGGTCAGCAGCACCAGGTCGTCCACGCCGTTGGCCGCTGCCTTGGCAACGATGCCGTGCAACGCTGCCACCTGTGCGTCGGCCGTGGCCACAATCAGCTTGCCGCAGCGCTGGTGGCCGATGCCGCGTTCTGCGCAATACGCATAGAGCATCTGCTTGCCCTGCACGCACAGCCGCGCCTTGAGCGAGCCGGCAGCGTAGTAGATGCCGGCGTGGATCACCTCGCTGTTGCGCGAGCTGGTGCCGGTGCCGATGGCGTTGGCGGCCTCCAGCACCATCACCTCGCGGCCCTGCAGCGTCAGCGCGCGCGCCACGGCCAGACCGACCACGCCCGCACCGATCACCACGCAATCCACTTGGTCCATCAGACCGTGCGCGGATCTGTGGCCAGCAGCAATGCCACCAGCGATTGCAGGCTGGCCTGCAGCGCACCAAAACCACCGGAGAGGGCCAGCGTCTGTTCGTCCATGTACAGGCGCCGGTTGATCTCCAGCTGAACGCTGTGGCGCTGGTGCGCCGGGTCCGCGTGGCGGCGCACCAGTTCCACGCCCTTGTACGGGTGGTTGTAGCTGACGCTGTAGCCCAAAGCGCGCAGGTGCTCGCCAATAAGGCGCGTCAGCGCCGGGTTGGCCGTGGTGCCGTCGCGGTCGCCCACCACAAAGTCGTCATGCACCAGGCCCGGATATTCGGTGGCATGGCTGGAAGCCACCGCCGGCATGGAATGGCAATTGATATGAATGCTGTAGCCATGCCGAGCGTGCGCGGCGTCTATGGCCTGCGCCACGGCGCCGTGGTACGGCACCCAGCAGCGCTCAATGCGCGCCGCCACTTCAGCCACACCCAGCTGGCGCGAATAGATGGGTTTCCCGTCGTCGGTCATGCGCCAGATCAGGCCCTTGCCCAGCCGTACCTTGGACAGCACGCGCTCATCGGTGGCCACCGGGCCGGCCCAGGGGCCGTCCAGCATGTCCACATCCACCTCGGTCACGTCGCGGTTGGCGTCCAGGTAGCTGCGCGGAAACAGCGCTTCGACCCATGCCACGCCCAGGGCGGGCGCAAATTCATACAGGCGCTCCACATGCGTGTCTTCGGCCCGGCGCAGCAGCAGCGGGTCGCAGGCATGCGCAAAATCGTCCGGGTACTGCGTGCCGCTGTGCGGCGAATCCAGCACCAGCGGCGTGTGGCCGGGTACCGTTCGGATCATGGAAGTCATGGCGTCGATTGTGGCGCAACGCGCCGCCAAACGGTGCTTGAAGCGGTGGTTCAGCAGCCGCAGAACAGCACTCAAGACAGGCCCCCTCAATCCAGGCTGATCCGCGCAAAGCGGCTGATGCGCTGCATCTTGTCGATCTCCTTGCGGATCTGGGCGCCAAACTCGTCCGGCAGGCTGCCCGACGGGAACAGGCCCTGCCCCGCCAGCCTTTCACGCACGGCGGGCTCGCGCAGCGCGCGAGCCACGGCGTCCTGGATGCGGCGCACTGCTGCGGGTGGCGTTGCAACAGGCGCCACCAGGCCGAACCAGGATGGGTCGTTGTTGGAAAACAGGGACAGCTCGCCATAGGTGGGCACCACCGGCAGCACGGCCAGGCGCTGGCCCCACGACACCGCCAGCGCGCGCAGCTTGCCCGACTGGATGTGGGGCAGCGACGACGCCACCTGGTCAAAGTACACCTGCACCTGACCGCCAATCAGGTCATTGAGCGCCGGGCCCGCGCCGCGGTACGGGATATGGACCATGAAGGTGTTGGTCGTGCTCTTGAACAACTCGCCCCACATGTGGCCGATGGTGCCGTTGCCCGGCGATGCATAGGTCACCTTGCCCGGGTTGGCCTTCAGGTGCTTGATGAACTCGCCAAAGTCACGCACCGGCAAGTTGGCATTGACCACCAGCACGCCTGGCGCCTTGACCACCTCGGTCACGGCGGCAAAGTCCTTGAGCGGGTCATAGGGCAGCTTCTTGTACACAGCCGGGTTCACGCCATGGGTGGACAGCGTGGCCACGCCCACCGTCAGCCCGTCGGGCGCGGCCCTGGCCACTTCGGCCATGCCGATGGAGCCGCCTGCGCCGGCCCGGTTGTCCACGATCACCGGCTGGTCCAGCAGGCGCGCCAGCGGCTCCACCAGCGCCCGCGCAGTGATGTCCGTAGCGCCACCGGGTGGGAACGGCACCACCAGGCGCAGTGGTTTGCCCTGCGCTCTTGAAAGTCCCGGGAGTAATGAAGTTCCAGCCAATGCCATCAGGTGTCGTCGTTGCATGCTCATGCTCCGCAGTTGTTGTGCAGGCGATTCTGGCCAGGCAACGGATGCTTGCCAAACGAAAAGCACGCCTGATAACATTCCATAAAGGAATCAACTTATGCGCCAGCTCAACCCACCGCTGCACCTGCTGCGAGCTTTTGCCACCACGGCACGCTTTGGCAGCATCTCGCGCGCGGCCGAGGCACTGCACCTGACGCAAAGCGCCGTCAGCAAACAGGTGCAGGAGCTGGAGCGCTGGACTGGCACCGCGCTGTTTGAACGCGTGCGCAAACGCCTGAGCCTCACGCCGGCCGGCCAGCGGTATGACGCCGCCCTGCGCCCCCTGCTGGCCGGGCTGGAGGCCGCCACGCTGGAGCTGATTACCAGCGGTGACGGCGGCGGGGCGCTGGCCTTGTCAACCTTGCCCACCTTCGGCGCCAAATGGCTGATCCCGCGGCTGCCTGCATTCCAGCAGGCGCACCCACAGATCGCGCTGCACTTTGTGCCCTATGTGCAGGGTTACGACTTTCACCGCCCCGACCTGGATTGCTCCATCCTGTTTGGCGACGGCCACTGGCCCGGTGCGGTGGCTGATTACCTGACCGGCCGCGAGGTGGTGCTGATCGCCCCGCCCGCGCCGCGCAGTCGCCCGCTACTGCGCAAGCCGGCCGACATTGCAAGGTACCCGCTGCTGCAACACATGTCGGTCCCGCACGCATGGGCACACTGGTGCAACGCGCACGGCGTGCAGGGCGTCAATGCACTGGCCGGTCCGCAAATGGACCAGTTCCACAGCCTGATCCGCGCCGTGGCGGCCGGCATGGGGCTGGCGCTGGTGCCCCAATGCCTGGTGCGCGACGACATTGCACTGGGCACGGTATCGGCACCGCTGGACGACGGTTATGTGGACACGCTGGGCTACTACCTGTGCTACCCCGAAGCACGCGCCCACGTGGGCCCGCTGGAAAAGTTCAGGCAGTGGCTGCTGGGTGAATGTGCCACCGGGGTCAATGGGTTGGCTCAGGCTGCTTCGCCAAACCCGTTGGATCGCACGGCGCACCTCAAATGAAAACGGCGCCTGAAAGGCGCCGTTTGGTCAATTCTGGTGGGTGATACATGGATCGAACATGTGACCCCTGCCGTGTGAAGGCAGTGCTCTACCGCTGAGCTAATCACCCGTTTCGCAAAACATCTGGTCTTGGCGCCAGCGTGCTCCGCAAAGCCTCGGATTATGCCACAGAAGCTGAGGCCGATTCCCGAACCCGCCACAGCGTCTTGCCGCCGCTGGCCTTGTCCAGTTGCTTGAGCACGTCGTCGTGGGCAGCGGCCTCCTGGTCGTTGGCGGCGATCACGGGCAGGTCAAATTTCGACAGATCAACGCGCACCGCCACAGCGCCGCCGGTGTCCTGGGCCGACACGTCGATCAGCAGGGCGTCCTGGCCGCGCGTGAGGTTGATGTACACATCGGCCAGCAGTTCCGCGTCCAGCAACGCGCCGTGCAGCGTGCGGCCCGAGTTGTCCACGCCCAGCCGGTCGCACAGCGCGTCCAGGCTGTTGCGCTTGCCGGGGTACATCTCCTTGGCCATGCGCAGCGTGTCGGTCACGCTGCCTACAAAGCTGGCGAACGCGGGCTTGCCGATCAGCTCCAGTTCCTTATTCAGGAAGCTGACGTCAAACGCGGCGTTGTGGATGATGATTTCCGCGTCCTGCAGGTAGTCCATCAGTTCGTCGGCCACGTCGACGAACTTGGGCTTGTCGCGCAAAAATTCATTGCTGATGCCGTGGACCTTGAGCGCGTCTTCATGGCTGTCGCGCCCGGGGTTCAGGTAGAAATGCTTGTTGTTGCCGGTGAGCTTGCGGTTGAACAGTTCAACGCAGCCCACTTCAATGATGCGGTCGCCGCCTTCTGCGGACAGGCCGGTGGTTTCTGTATCTAAAACGATCTGGCGCATGGCGGGCATTATGCTTGAGCATCTCACCAGCAAAAGGAGCGCAAGGCATGTTTGATCTGGGCGGAAAAGTCGCGGTGGTCACCGGTGGCAACGGGGGCATTGGCCTGGGTATGGCGCGAGGGCTCGCACAGGCCGGTGCGCTGGTGGTGATTGCGGGGCGCAACGCGGCCAAATCGGCGCAGGCAGTGCAGCAGTTGAAGTCCGATGGGCTTCGCGCGGATGCCATTGACGCCGATGTCACCGACGAAGCCTCGGTCACTGCCCTGTTCTACCAGGTGGCGGCCCGCCACGCGCAGGTGGACATCCTGGTCAACAACGCCGGCACCACCGTGCGCAAGATGCCACAGGATCTGTCGTTGGACGAATGGCACCAGGTCATGGACACCAACCTCACCAGCGCCTTCCTGTGCGCGCGGGCAGCCCACCCGCACCTCAAGCGCGCGGGCGGCGGCAAGGTCATCAACATTGGCTCGATGTTGTCGATCTTTGGCGCGCCTTACGCGTCAGCCTACGGTGCCAGCAAGGGCGGTGTGGTGCAGTTCACCCGCTCGCTGGCCACGGCCTGGGCGGGTGACAACATCCAGGTCAATGCAGTGCTGCCGGGATGGATCGACACGGAGCTGACCCAGGGCGCGCGCCAGCAGGTGGCGGGTTTGTACGAACGGGTGCTGTCGCGTACACCCGCAGGCCGCTGGGGTGCGCCGGATGATCTGGCGGGTGTGGCCGTGTTCCTGGCCAGCGCGGCATCCAACTTCATCACCGGCACAGCCATCCCGGTGGACGGCGGCTACTCGGTCAGCTAAGCACAGCCGGCCTCAGTGGTTCTCTTTGGCGTGGTTGATCGAGTACTTGGGTATCTCGACCACCACGTCCTGCTGCGCCAGGATGGCTTGGCAGCTCAGGCGTGAATGGGGCTCCAGGCCCCAGGCGCGGTCCAGCAGGTCTTCTTCGCCCTCTTCCATCTCGTTGAGCGATTTGAAGCCTTCGCGCACGATCACGTGGCAGGTGGTGCAGGCGCAGCTCAGGTCGCAGGCGTGCTCGATATTGATTTTGTGGTCCAGCAGCGCTTCGCAGATGGACGTGCCGGCAGGTGCCGTGACTTCGGCGCCAGCAGGGCAGTATTCGGGGTGAGGCAGTATTTTGATGACTGGCATTAGAGGGTCTCTACATTCTTCCCGGCCAATGCCTTCTGGATGCTGTGGTTCATGCGTTCGGCGGCAAAGGCTTCGGTGCCCTTGGCCAGCGCTTCGGTGGCGGCTTCTACCGTGGCGGAGTCGGGGCTGTCGGCGCGCGTAGCGCGCAGCTGTGCCATCAGCGCGTCCACTTCAGCACGCTCGTGGGCCGAAAGCAGCGCACCATCAGCATCCAGCGCGCTTTGCGTGGCCAGCAGCATGCGGTCGGCGTCCACGCGGGCTTCGGCCAGCGCGCGGGCTTTCATGTCTTCTTCGGCCGTGGCAAAGCTGTCTTTCAGCATGGCGGCGATCTGGTCGTCGCTCAGACCATACGACGGCTTGACGTCGATGCGCGCCTCCACGCCACTGCCCTGCTCTTTGGCGCTGACACTGAGCAGGCCATCGGCGTCCACGGTAAAGGTCACGCGGATGCGCGCTGCGCCCGCCGCCATGGGCGGTATGCCGCGCAGCTCAAAGCGCGCCAGGCTGCGGCAGTCGGCCACCAGGTCACGCTCGCCCTGCAGCACATGCAGCGCCAGCGCTGTCTGGCCGTCCTTGTAGGTGGTGAAGTCCTGGGCCTTGGCCGTGGGGATGGTTTCGTTGCGGTGGACGATGCGCTCCACCAGCCCGCCCATCGTTTCAATGCCCAATGACAGCGGGATCACGTCCAGCAGCAACAGGTCGCCCGCCGTGTCGTTGCCGGCCAGCTGGTTGGCCTGGATGGCTGCGCCCAGCGCCACCACTTCGTCGGGGTTCAGGTTGATCAGCGGCTCGGTGCCGAAGAATTCGCCCACAACACGCTGGATCTGCGGCATGCGGGTGGAGCCGCCGACCATGACCACCCCCTTGATGTCTTCGCGCGCCAGCCTGGCGTCGCGCAAGGCCTTGCGCACGGCGGACAGGGTGCGGGCGGTCAGGTCGGCTGCCGTGGCTTCGAAGTCGCTGCGGGTGACGTCGACCGTTGCGTTGACCCCCGCCAGAACAACGCGAATTGCTACTGAATCTGTAGCAGACAACGCTTCTTTGGCAGCACGTGCCGCCACCTTGATCGCGGCTTTGTCTTCTGCTGATGCAGCTGTCAGGCCCAGTTTGTGCAGTGCCCAGTCGGCCAGCGCACGGTCGTAATCGTCGCCGCCCAGCGCCGAGTCGCCCCCCGTGGCGATCACTTCAAACACACCACGGCTCATGCGCAGGATGGAGATGTCAAAGGTGCCGCCGCCCAGGTCGTACACGGCGTAGACGCCTTCGCTCGCGTTGTCCAGGCCGTAGGCAATGGCCGCGGCCGTGGGTTCGTTGATCAGGCGCAGCACGTTGATGCCGGCCAGCTGCGCGGCGTCCTTGGTAGCCTGTCTCTGGGCGTCGTCAAAATAGGCGGGTACGGTCACCACGGCACCGTACAGGTCGTCATTGAAGGTGTCTTCAGCCCGAAAGCGCAGCGTGGCCAGTATTTCGGCGCTGATCTCCACCGGCGACTTTTCACCAGCGCGCGTTTGCAGCGCCACCATGCCGGGCTTGTCGATAAAGCGGTAGGGCAGCTTGTCGCGGTTGGCGATGTCGGCCAGCCCGCGTCCCATGAAGCGCTTGACCGATGCCACCGTGTTCTCGGGGTCGGTCGCCAGTGCCTGCGCCGCCTCATGGCCGATCTGGCGGCCGTTATCGTCCAGATAACGCACGACCGACGGCAGGATCACACGGCCCTGCCCGTCCGGCAGGCATTCGGCCACGCCGTTGCGCACGGCCGCCACCAGTGAATGGGTGGTGCCCAGGTCAATGCCGACCGCGATGCGTCGCTGGTGCGGGTCCGGAGACTGTCCGGGTTCTGATATCTGCAATAAAGCCATGGTCTCTATTGTCCCAGTTGGTCCAGGCGAGCTTCGACGTCATGGGCAAAGCGCTCAATGAACATAAGGGCTCTGACCTGCTGGGCCGCTTCCGCCGCGTTGTTCTGCTCATCCAGCAGCTGGCCGACTTGTTCGAGGGTGTCTTTGCGCGCTTTGTTGAGCTTGCCGTCCAGCAGATGCAGATCCGCCTCGCTCGCCGCATCCTCCAGCGCCTCGCGCCAGGCCATCTGCTCCATCAGAAAAGCCGCCGGCATGGCGGTGTTGCTCTCGGCGTTGATGGGTGCACCGCGCAACTCACACAGATAGGCAGCGCGTTTCAGCGGATCTTTAAGCCGTTGGTAAGCCTCGTTGATGCGCACCGACCACTGCATGGCAATGCGCTGCGCCGCAGCCCCCTGCGCCGCAAAACGGTCGGGGTGGGCTTCACGCTGGAGTTCTTTCCACCGGGTGTCGATGGCCGCGCGGTCCTGCGCAAATTGCGCGGGCAGGCCAAACAGTTCGAAGTCGCTGGACTGCAGGTTCACACGCGAAACGACTCGCCGCAACCACAGCGGTCGCGCTCGTTCGGGTTGTTGAACTTGAAGCCTTCGTTCAGGCCTTCACGCACAAAATCAAGCTGCGTGCCATCAATGTAGGCCAGGCTTTTGGGGTCGATCAGCACCTTGACGCCGTGGTCTTCAAACACCACGTCCTCGGGCAGTACATCGTCCACATATTCGAGCTTGTAAGCCAGGCCCGAGCAGCCGGTCGTCTTGACGCCCAGGCGCACACCCACGCCCTTGCCGCGCTTGGTCAGGTAACGGGTGAC
>CALRYY010000104.1:0-15072 GCA_943372515.1 Ramlibacter sp. 2FC
CGCCTGAGAACACGCTGGCGGCGTTTCGACTGGGCGCCGCGCACGGCTACCGCATGTTTGAGTGCGACGCCAAGCTGTCGGCCGACGGCGTGGTGTTCCTCATGCACGACGCCACGCTGGAACGCACCACGACCGGCACAGGGACCGGCGGCGTCCAGCCCTGGGCTGCGTTGTCGCAGCTGGACGCAGGCAGCTGGCATTCACGCGCGCATGCAGGCGAGCCGCTGCCCACCCTGGAAAACCTGGCCCGCTTTTGCCTGGCCAACGGCTGCCACCTGAACATCGAGATCAAACCCACCCCTGGCCTGGAGCAAAAAACCGGCGAAGTTGTGGCGCAAGAGGCGCAGCGCCTGTGGCAGGGCCAGGCCGTGCCGCCGCTGCTCACGTCATTCCGTCCCGAGTCGCTGGAGGGTGCCCGCCGCACGGCGCCCCAGTTGCCGCGCGGCCTGCTGCTGGACACGCTGTGGACAGGCTGGCTGGAAACCGCACTGTCGCTGGAATGTGTGGCCGTAGTGTGCAACCACGCGCTGTGGGACACCTCCAGCGTCACGCAGGCCCGCAGCGCCGGCCTGCGCATGCTGAGCTACACGGTCAATGACGAATGGGCGGCCCAGCGGCTGATCGACCTGGGCACCGACGGCATCATCACTGACCGGGTCGACCTGTTTACGCCGCTGCCATAAGCACAAAAACCAGGCCGATGCTGACGAACAGGAACGGGAACGCCCACGTCAGAAACTGGAACATCTGGTGCTGCACATACGGCCCGAACCAGCGCCGTGGCAGGTTGTAGCGGTAAAACACCACGGCAATGACCAGGCCCACGGCCAGCGCCAGGTAGTTCAGCCCGATCAGCCGGTTGACCGTGTTGTCCGAGCCCGCCAGGCCCGGGAACGATGACGCCACGCTGAAGCTCAGCGCGATCACAGCAAACAACCCGCCAATGATCACGTTGGCCAACTCAAACGCATCCACTGCAAACTCGCCGTCGTCGCTGCGGTTCATCCAGGTCGCCAGAAACGGGATCAGCAGCGATGCAAACAGCGGGATGAAGATGGTGGCAAGCGTGCCCCCCGCCACCCGGCGCACATCCAGCTCGGCGCTGACCAGTGGGTAACGGTAGCCATTGCCGCCGCTGATCAAGGTGCGCCGCAGGTTGATCAACCCGGGCTCCCATCCCGGCAGCTCCACGCTGCGGGCCACGCGGCTGAACTCCACGTCCTCTTTCGAAAAGTCCAGGTCGACCGACTCCACGGTGTCCTCGCGCAGGGCCACGTCGATGCGCAACGGCTGGTGGTCAAACGGAAACCGCGCAAAATCCACCGGCGTCTTGTAGACCGCCGTGGTGCGGATCACCAGCTCCACGCTGCCGTCGGGGTACAGCTTCAGGCGTGGCTCGGTAAAGGTCGCCTCGCCCACCCGGTTGATGAAGCGGATCTGCGGGCTCCACATCTTGTCCAGCTCGGCCTGCGCTGCTGACGCGCGAAAGTGCCGGTAGCTGTTGGGGCGCGGCGTGTCGTAGCGCAGGCGCAGGTCCTGCCAGTGCAGCCGCAAGTCGGTGGTGGCCTCAAACGTACCCTTGACATCGTCAAAGCCTTCAATGGCCGTGAACGCCACTGCCGTGCGCACCACCACAGGCAAGCCCTTGTCCGTGGGCAAGGGCGTAGCGCCATGCGCGGCCGGCAAGGCCCAGGCCAACACAGCGGCCAGGACCAGGGCCGCTGCACGGCCCAGCCCCCTGAAAACGCCGCCGCTCACGACGCCTGCTCCGCGGTGGGGCCAGGCTGCTGCGCTTTATGGCGCAGGCTTTCGTAGCTGCCAGCCAGGTCCTGCAATTCCGTGCACATGACCTGCGCCTCGGGGAGGGGCTGGCTGGCGTCGCCCGCAGCCAGCGCCGCAAAGCGTTCGCCCACCACGGCCAGAGGCTGCAGCAGCATGCCGCGGATGATGACCAGTACGAAGCCAATCAGCACCACGGCACTGATCAGGCCCAGCATGAGCTGCCACAGCACGGCATTGCCACCGGCCGACTGCATGGCGCTGAAGTTCTTCACCACGGCCACCACACCGATCTGCTTCTTGGCGAAGTTGTAGACCGGTTGCAGCAACACACCATACGGAACGCTGGCGCTGTCGCGCACGTAGTTTGCGTCCTCGCTCACATTGATGTCGCCATCGGTCACCAGGCTGCGCAGCAGGTCAGGGTGGGTGGCATGGAACAGCACGTATTTGCCCACCCGGTTGTTGGGGCTGAGCACGTCGCCGCCCAGCGATGTAGCCGTGGCGCGCAGCGCCTTTTCATCAATGAACACGGCCAGCTCGAAGCCGTAGGTCTTTTTCAGACCGTCCAGCAGCGGGCCAAATTCCAGTGCGGTCTCGAAAGTGCCTGCGTGTTTGCCCGCCGGGTCGGTCACGGGCACGGTGCCAAAAATGCCTACCCCCGATGTGGTGATCTCGATGCCCCGGCGAATCGCCGTGCTTTCGTTGGCCTCCACCACGATCTGCCGGTAGCCCGACAGGTCTTCGCCAAACCGGGCGGGGTTGTGCACCCGCAGGAACGACTTGATGTCAGGTGTGTGGAACTGGGCCTGGCTCAGGCCGTATTTGTCGCGTTGCAGCCCGAACGCATCCTTGGTGATGGCCAGCAGTTCTTCGCGGTTGCGTGCCGCAAAGGCCTTTTTAACGGGCGGCAGCGCCGCAATCCACTCGGCGCCTGCCGTGGCCTGCATCTCGGCCGCGCCCAGACCAGATGTCATGACGCGGCTCATCAGCTCGAACTGCGCCTCCTCGAACGAGGCTGTCATCTGTCGGGCGATCAGGGCACTGACCACGGAAATGATCGAAACCATCACTACGACGGCAGCAATCAACACGGCCGGCGCTGTGCGGCGAAACGTCATGGAAACTCCTTGTTACAAACGCTGGAAGATAGCACTCAGATGAGGTCGCCTGCCAGTGAGGCCAGCGTTTCGGCCGCAATATTCATGTGCGCCGGGTAATGGGTGTGGTCGCAACCCAACTTGACGGCGGCACCCGCCTTCACTGCCGCGCACATGGGCGGCGTCAATTCGAACCGCACAAAGTGCACGGCCGAGGTTTTCTCGTCGTTCTCGCGGTCCAGGTCTTCGTCGGCAATGGCGTACACACGGCCGTGGCCCTCGACCTCGACAAACATGCGGTCTTCCACCCCGATCAGGCGGGCCAGCTCGCGGCGGCGCTCGTTCTCGTCGGGGTACTCGATCAGCATCGTGGCCTTCCAGTTGCTGCCGTCGGGCATCAGCGGCGCATAGGCTTCGATTTCCTGCTCGATGCCCTCTTCTTCAAAGATCTTTTCAATGCGCAGCATCTCCTGGATCTGGTAGCGGATGCTGGTCTCGCTTTCAAACTGCAGCGTGATGTGCTCGCCCAGCCCCACGCTGCGCAGCTTGCGGTGGGCAATGACCTGCGCCTTGTGTTCCTTGCGGTACTTGCTGTAGGCCTCCAGCGTCATGAGGCTGTCGCGGGTGATTTTTCCGGTGAGTTGCATCGTCGTTCCCGTTAACTGATTCCATAGGCCATGCGCACCAGCGTCAGCGGGTGGGCGAGCGTGGGGTTACCCAGCTGGTTCACCTCAAAGCCCTGGGCAATGTGGTGGCCACCCAGCGGGCAGTCAGAGCTGATCCAGTCGGGCACGCCCGGCGCGCTCTTGACGCTGCCGTCTTCGCCCTTGCCCGAGCCCGGGTGGTCGGCCATCTTCTTGAACAGCGGCTTGCCGATCTTCATGGCCATGGGGTGGTAGGCCTTCTTGACGCCAAAGGTGCCCGCGTGGCCCGAGCAGCGCTCGTTGGTCTGTAGCCAGGTCTGCGGAATCATCTTGAGCATTTCCTCGGTCTTCTTGCCGATGTTCTGCACCCGCCCGTGGCAGGGGATCTGGTAGCTGATCTTGCCCAAGGGCTTGGGAAATTCCGTCTTGAGCAGCCCGTCACGCTTGCGTTGCATCAGGTATTCAAATGGGTCCCACATGGCGTCCTTCACCCGTTGCACGTCGGCGTCGCCGGGGTACATCAGGGGCAGCTCCTGCTTGAACATCAGCGTGCAGCTGGGCACCGCGCTCAGGATGGCAAAGCCGTCTTTCGCGTACTTGACCAACACCGGGATGTTGGCTTCCTTGGATGTGTTGACCGAATCGAGGTCGCCCAGCTCCAGCTTGGGCATGCCGCAGCATTGTTCTTTCTCGACCAGCACATACGGGATTTCGTTGTGGTCCAGCACCTTGAGCAGGTCGTGGCCGATGCCGGGCTCGTTGTAGTTGACATAGCAGGTGGCATAGATGGCCACCTTGCCGGGCGTTTTGGCGCCGTCGCGCACGGCGTGTTCTGTCGAGCCCGCAGCGCCTGAGCGGAACTTGCGCGTGGCCAGCTCGGGCAGCCAGGCGTCCTTGTGAACGTCCAGCACGTTTTCCATCACGCCGCGGGCAAATTTGGTCTTGGTGACTGCGTTGGCCACCTGCACTACCACCGGTATACCGGCAAACTGGCCGTGCACGTCGGTGGACGCCAAAAATTTCTCGCTGGCCTTGACCTCGCCCTTTTTGAACTTGATGGCCTTGGCGCGCAGCATGGTGTGGGGGAAGTCCAGGTTCCATGCGTGCGGCGGCACATAAGGGCACTTGGTCATGTAGCACAGGTCGCACAGGTAGCACTGGTCCACGACCTTCCAGTAATCCTGCTTGGCCACGCCGTCGACCTCACCGGTCGCGCTTTCGTCCACCAGGTCAAACAGCGTGGGGAACGAGCCGCACAGGCTCACGCAGCGGCGGCAGCCGTGGCAAATGTCAAAGATGCGCTCCAGCTCATGGAACGCCGCTTCCTCGTTCCAGAATTCGGCGTTCTTCCAGTCCAGGGGGTGGCGTGTAGGCGCCTCGAGGCTGCCTTCTCGTGCGGTCATGAAAATCCTTTCAAGGGCCACTGCGGAACCGGCTTCGCCGGGCCGCGGGTGGCGCCCCCTTGAGGGGGAGGCGCGAAGCGCCTCGGGGGTGGGCTTAATCCACCAGTTCGTTCAGGGCCTTCTGGTAACGGTTGGCGTGCGAACGCTCGGCCTTGGCCAGCGTCTCAAACCAGTCCGCCACTTCGTCGTGGCCTTCTTCGCGCGCGGTCTTGGCCATGCCCGGGTACATGTCGGTGTACTCGTGCGTCTCACCTGCAACGGCGGCCTTCAGGTTGTCGCGCGTGGGGCCGATGGGCAGGCCGGTGGCCGGGTCGCCGCATTGCTCAAGCCACTCGAGGTGGCCATGGGCGTGGCCGGTTTCGCCTTCAGCCGTGGAGCGAAACAGCGCCGCCACGTCGTTCTGGCCTTCAACGTCGGCCTTGTTTGCGAAATACAGGTAGCGACGGTTGGCCTGGGATTCACCGGCGAATGCGGCTTTCAGGTTCTCTTCCGTCTTGGAGCCTTTGAGTGCTGCCATGGGATATCTCCTTCGTGGGTTGAACAAATTGACTCGGGCGCCTTGAACACGGTAGGGTCAAAGACCCGTGCAGGGTAGTCGTGTTAGAGCCGCCCGTCTAATTGGCTGCGTCAATTCATTGCATCGAATTTGACTATCACATCGATAGTATTGATAACAATTCTCAACAAGCATCTGGCGAAGCGCTGCAAGGCCATTGGAGGCTCGATTGAATTACGATATAGTAAATCCGTTACGCAATAGTAAATTGCCAAGCCTTCAAGGAGACACCATGGCCGCCGTCCTCAAAGACCCCGCCGCGCTGCCCGCGCCCGCCCCCATTCACCAGCTGCACCACTACGCCTACCGCGCGAAAGATGCCGAAGAAACCCGGCACTTTTACGAAGACATCCTGGGCCTGCCGCTGTACCACATCATCCAGAGCGATGTGGTGCCCAGCACGGGCGAATACTGCCCCTACACACACTTTTTCTTTCGCCTGCAGGACGGCTCGTTCATCGCGTTTTTTGACCTGGGCAATGACGAAGCCGCCCTGCCCTCGCCCAACACGCCGCTGTGGGTCAACCACATCTCGTTCCGCGTCGATTCGGTGCAGGCCCTGGAGGACATGAAAACCCGCCTGGAAGCCCACGGCGTGGAGGTGCTGGGCATTACCGACCACCACATCTTTGACAGCATCTATTTCTTTGACCCCAACGGCGTGCGAATGGAGCTGACCGCCCAGCGCGCGGACGAATTCCAGATGCTGCAGGAAAGCAAGACGGCCCACGCCCGGCTCAACGAATGGACCGCGCGCAAAGAGCAATGGCGCCGCGACCGCGCTGCGGGCAAGGCGGCCGAGCCGCTGAAACCCCAGCAGAACGATCGCCCCGAATACACCGCCAAAAAGTAGCCCGCCATGCCCAGCAGCTACGCGAAAACCACTTTCAGCAACGGCTACGAATTCACCCAGGGCAGTGGCTACGTGCTGCCTGAGTACCCGTTTGTGGCGCCGCCCGACATCGCCGCTGGCCAGGCGGGCCACAGCCCCATCGTCATCGTGGGCGGCGGCATCACAGGCCTGACGCTGGCCTGTGCACTGGCCAGCTATGGCGTGGCCGCCGTGCTGCTGGACGAGGACAACACGGTAGGCGTCAAGGGCGCGTCGTCGCGCGGCATCTGCTACACGCAAAAGTCGCTGGAGATCTTTCACCGCCTGGGTGTGTACGAGCCCATCGCGGCCAAGGGCATCCAGTGGAGCGTGGGCCGCACCTTTGCCGGCAACGACGAGGTCTATTCGTTCGACCTCAAGCAGCAAAGCGCCTACAACCTGTCGACACAGCCGCCGTTCATCAACATCCAGCAGTTCTACATAGAGGCGTTTCTGGTAGACCGCATCCAGCAGCTGGGCCATGTGGACATCCGCTGGTGCAACCGCGTCACGGCGTTTGAGCAGGACAACAACGGCGCGCTGCTGACCATCACCACGCCCGCGGGCGACTACCAGCTGCGCGCCGACCATGTCATTGACGCCACCGGCTCGCGCAGCCCGTTTCGCGGCTGGTGCAAGGCATCGGTCACCGCCAAAAAGGGCGACGACCGCTGGTGTATTGCCGACGTGCGCTTTACCAAACACCCGCCGGTGGAGCGCCACACCTGGATCGAGGCGCCCTTCAACGACAACCGCGCCGTGTGGCAGCACCTGATGGGCGACGATGTCTGGCGCATTGACTACCAGATGGCGCCCGACGCCGATCCCGCCTATGTGAGCCGTGAAGACGTGGTGCGCGAGCGCCTGGCGCGCCAGTTTGGCCCCGACTGCGGCGTGGAGATCGTGTGGGTGGGCCCCTATGCCTACCGCAGCGAATGCATCGACCAGATGCGCCACGGCCGCGTGTTCTTCATGGGCGACTCGGCCAAGGTCGTGAGCCCCTTTGGCGCGCGCGGGGGCAACACCGGCGTGGCCGACGCCGACAACCTGGCCTGGAAGCTGGCCGCCGTGCTGCAGGGCCGCGCCGCCCCCGCGCTGCTGGACAGCTACCACCAGGAACGCCACGAGGCCGCCACACAGAATGTGCGCGTGACCAACCGCACTGCCCGCTTCCTGCGGCCGGCCGACGGTGTGGAACGCGTGTTTCGCGACGCGGCCATAGGCCTTGCCAAGCAATACCCGTTTGCCCGCCAGCTGGTCAACACCGGGCGCATGGCCATTGCCAACCCCTACACGCAGTCGGGCGCGTGCGACGCCACCGGCGGCTTGCCGGTGCAAAACGTGGCGCTGCGCTGGGCCGACGGCAGCCCGGGCACGGTCAATGAGCTGCTGCGGTGGGCCGATGGCCACCTGCTGGTGCTGGCCTTTGGCGGCCTGAACCGTGACGCACTGCAACGCCTGAAGGCGCTGGCGCAGACCGCGCCCGTGCGCTGCGTGCAGGTGCTGGACGCAACCACACGGGCCGATGCCACCGAGCATGTGCGCGACCCGTACGGCCACCTGCAGGGCGCCTGCCATGTGTTTGGCCACGCCTGGGCGCTGGTGCGGCCCGACGCCTACATCGCCGCCACGGGCGAGAGCATTGACGCCGCCCTGGTCCACGCCGTGGCGCGGGCCCTGGGTGCCGCGCAGAACGTGGAGGCCATCGCATGAAAACCACCCTGAACCTGCAGGACGCAGACAGCTTTTACGAACAGCTCATGGACGCCCACGCCGGCCTGACCCGTGAAGCATCCGAACTGCTGAATGCCCGGCTGATCCTGCTGCTGGCCAACCAGGTGGGCGACGCCAGGCTGCTGCACGAGTGCATCACAGCGGCGCAAAAGGCGCCCGGCTAAAATCGGCCGCTTACCCCACCCGGTCACACAGCGGCACCCACGGGTGCCGCTTTTCATTTCAGAACACCCACGCCATGAGCGACACCCCGCAGCAACCCGGCCTGAACAGCCTGTCCAAGTCATTTGAGCCCGCCGCCCTGGAAGCGCACTGGGGCCCGGCCTGGGAGCAGCGCGGCTATGCCGCCGCCGGCCACCGCGGCACGGGCACCGCCAAAGACGGCGAGCCGTCGTTTGCCATCCAGCTGCCACCACCCAATGTGACAGGCACGCTGCACATGGGCCATGCGTTCAACCAGACCATCATGGACAGCCTCACGCGCTACCACCGCATGCGGGGCTTCAACACGCTGTGGGTGCCGGGCACCGACCATGCCGGCATTGCCACGCAGATCGTGGTGGAACGCCAGTTGCAGGAGCAGGGCCAAAGCCGCCACGACCTGGGCCGCAAGAATTTTGTTTCGCGTGTGTGGGAATGGAAAGAACAGTCGGGCAACACCATCACCACGCAGATGCGCCGCATGGGCGACAGCGTGGACTGGCAGCACGAATACTTCACCATGGACCCCAAGCTGTCGGGCGTGGTGACCGAGACCTTTGTGCGCCTGTACGAGCAGGGCCTGATCTACCGCGGCAAGCGCCTGGTCAACTGGGACCCGGTGCTCAAGACCGCAGTGAGCGACCTGGAGGTGGAAAGCGAAGAGGAAGAAGGCTTTCTGTGGCACATCAGCTACCCCCTGGTCGAAGGTGACGGCGTTCTGACGGTAGCCACCACGCGACCCGAGACCATGCTGGGCGACGTGGCCGTGATGGTCCACCCCGAAGACGAACGCTACAAGCACCTGATCGGCAAGCAGGTGCATCTGCCTTTGTGCGACCGGACCATCCCGGTGATTGCAGACGACTACGTGGACAAGGCCTTTGGCACCGGCGTGGTCAAGGTCACGCCCGCGCACGACAACAACGACTACGCCGTGGGCCAGCGCCACCAGCTGCCGATGATCGGCGTGCTGACGCTGGACGCCGCCATCAATGACAACGCCCCGGCCAAGTACCGCGGCATGGACCGCTTTGTGGCGCGCAAGGCCGTGGTGGCCGACCTGGAGGCCCTGGGCCTGCTGGTAGAGACCAAAAAGCACAAGCTCATGGTGCCGCGCTGTGCGCGCACAGGCCAGGTCATTGAGCCCATGCTGACCGACCAGTGGTTTGTGGCGATGACCAAGGTGAGTGAGCAGGACCCCACGGGCAAGAGCATTGCGCAAAAGGCCATCGATGCCGTGCAGTCGGGCGATGTGCGATTTGTGCCCGAGAACTGGGTCAACACCTACAACCAGTGGATGAACAACATCCAGGACTGGTGCATCAGCCGCCAGCTGTGGTGGGGCCACCAGATCCCGGCCTGGTACGACGAGGACGGCAAGGTGTATGTGGCGCGTGACGAAGCCGAAGCGCAAGCCAAGGCTCCTGGCAAAAAACTCACGCGCGACGAAGACGTGCTGGACACCTGGTATTCATCCGCCCTCGTTCCCTTCTCGACCATGGGCTGGCCTGAAACTGACAGCAGCCCCACCAGCGACTACAACCTGTACCTGCCCAGCACGGTGCTGGTCACGGGCTACGACATCATCTTCTTCTGGGTCGCCCGGATGATCATGATGACCACGCACTTCACCGGCCGCGTGCCGTTCAGGCATGTGTACATCCATGGCCTGGTGCGTGATTCGCACGGCAAGAAGATGAGCAAGAGCGAGGGCAACGTGCTGGACCCGGTGGACCTGATCGACGGAATCTCATTGCCGCCGCTGCTGGACAAACGCACCACCGGCTTGCGCAAGCCCGAAACCGCCCCGCAGGTGCGCAAGAACACCGAAAAGGAATTCCCCGACGGCATACCGGCCTATGGCGCCGACGCACTGCGATTCACCTTTGCCGCGCTGGCCAGCCTGGGGCGCAACATCAACTTTGACCCCAAGCGCTGCGAGGGCTACCGCAACTTCTGCAACAAGCTGTGGAACGCCACGCGCTTTGTGCTGATGAACTGCGAAGGCAACGACTGCGGGCTGAAGGACCACACCAAGGCCGAATGCGCGCCGGGTGGTCCGTTTCACGGCTACATGCAGTTCAGCCAGGCCGACCGCTGGATCTCGTCCATCCTGCAAAAAACCGAGGCCGAGGTGGCCAAGGGCTTTGCCGAATACCGGCTGGACAACGTGGCCAACGCCATTTATGACTTTGTGTGGAACGAGTTCTGCGACTGGTACCTGGAAATCGCCAAGGTGCAGATCCAGACCGGCACTGAAAGCCAGCAACGCGCCACGCGCCGTACGCTGATCCGCACGCTGGAGGCCATCCTGCGGCTGGCCCACCCGGTCATCCCGTTCATCACCGAAGAGCTCTGGCAAAAGGTGGCGCCGGTCGCCGGCCTGCCCGGTGAATCGGTCAGCATCGCCCGCTATCCCGAAGCGCAACTGCAGAAGATCGACGAAGCGTCGATTGCCCATGTGGTCAAGCTCAAGTCGCTGGTGGACGCCTGCCGCAACCTGCGCGGCGAGATGAACGTGTCGCCCGCCACCAAACTCCCGCTGTATGTGGTGGGCGACGCGGCCTTCATGCGCGAAGCCGGCCCCGTGCTGCAGGCCCTGGCCAAGCTCAACGAAGTGAAGGTGTTTGACGACGAGGCCGCCTGGGCCGCCGCCGCACAGGCCGCGCCGGTGGCCGTGGTGGGCGAGGCCCGCCTGTGCCTGCACATGGAAATTGACGTGGCCGCCGAGAAAGCCCGCCTGGGCAAGGAAGCGGCCCGGCTGCAGGGCGAGATCATCAAGGCCGAAGGCAAGCTGTCCAACGAAGCCTTTGTGGCCAAGGCGCCGCCGGCCGTGATTGAGCTGGAACGCAAGCGCGTGGCCGACTTTGCCGCCACGCTGGCCAAGGTGCAGGACCAGCTGAAACGCCTGGGCTGAGCCGCCGTATCCGCGCCTCAGCGAATGATGAACTGGGGCTGGTCCGTCGACCGCCCCGCCCCGCCGCCTGCGGGTTCGAGCTCCATGGGCGCGCTGGTCAGTGAATCGAGCGTGCTCATGCGCGTGGCGCTCAGGGCCTCGTGCACGCGGTGGGCCACATACCAGCTGGAACGCAAGCGCGCTTCGCGCGTGTGCGAGCCGATGCGCGGCGTGAGGAACAGGTTTTCGCGCTCATGCAGCGGCGTGCCGCGCGACGCAAAGCCGGCTTCGGCGCCGTCCAGCATGCAGGCCTCAATGCGGCCGTCGCTCAGGGCCTGGGCAAAGGCATTGGGCTCAAACAGGGCTGATCTGCTGATGCCCGTCCACAGCTGGCCCGGCTTGCAGTGGGCCAGCACCTTGTCGTTGATGAAACCCTGGTAGCGCGACGCATACATGACCTGAACCGACACGCCGTCAGAGCGCGCCATCAGGTCCGACAGGCTCACAGGCTGCACGCCCAGGCGCTGCCAGATGGGCGCGGTGTGGTGAACGGCGGGGTCATACCCGATCAGGCGCGCGCCCAGCGACGTGAGCATGAGCGCCAGCGCGTGGGCGGCCGGGGCCAGCCCCAGGATGCCCACCACACTGCCGTTGATCTCGCGCCCAATGCGGATGTCGGCATGGCGGTCGCCAATCAGTGCGGAGCCAATGCCACGGCGATACAGCAGCAGCAGGCTGGCCAGCAGGTATTCGGCGTTGGAGCGCACGGTGGCCGTGCTGGCCTGGATGACACGGATATGCCGGTCGCGGCAGGCCTCAAGGTCGGTGTTGTCAGTGCCCACATGCATGCGGGCCACGGCGCGCAGGCGGGGGGCAAAGTCCAGAAATTCGCGGGTAACGGGCACTTTGCGAGGCAAAACGACGGCTTCAGCCTTGTAGACGGCTTTGCGCAAGGCGGCAGGGTCAGCGGCCAGCTCCGGGCGGTACTCCACGCCATGGCGCGACTCCAGCCAAGCCAGAGCCTCCGGCACCAGTCGTTCAAGAAGTAAGATGTCCACCAACCCCGTTCCTTAACAGAAGTATTCACTTACTGTTTGTTTCATTACAGCCACACTCTATCGAGATTGAACAGCAGCGTCGATGAAAAAAGTCACAGAAATAACCAAGGCAGTCTTCCCGGTCGCAGGGCTTGGAACGCGCTTTTTGCCCGCCACCAAAGCCCAGCCCAAAGAGATGCTTCCCGTTGTGGACAGGCCGCTGATCCAGTACGCCGTTGAAGAAGCCTACGCCGCCGGCATACGGCACATGATATTTGTAACTGGCCGCAATAAGCGTGCCATTGAAGACCACTTTGACACCGCCTACGAGCTGGAAACCGAGCTGGAATCCAGTGGCAAGCACGAGCTTTTGGCGCTGGTGCGCTCGCTTTCCCCCGATGACATGGATTGTTCCTATGTGCGCCAGCCCCGCTCGCTGGGCCTGGGCCACGCCGTGCTGTGCGCCCAGCCGCTGGTGGGCAATGAGCCGTTTGCGGTGCTGCTGGCCGACGATCTGATGACCGGCGAAGGCGACGGCCCGGGCGTACTGACACAGATGGTCACCGCATTTGGTCAGCTGCAGACATCTTTGTTAGCCGTGCAAGAGGTCCCGGCCGACCATGTGCGCCGCTATGGCATCGTGGCCGGCGACGCGGTGGACGATCGCGTGATGCGTGTGCGCCGCATGGTGGAAAAGCCCGCGCCCGATGTGGCGCCGTCGCGCCTGGGCGTGGCGGGCCGGTACATCCTGACGCCGGGGGTGTTTGATCACATCCGCAACCAGCCGCGCGGCGCGGGTGGCGAGATCCAGCTGACCGACGGCATCGCGGGTCTGATGGACACCGAAGGCGTCCACGCCTTTCGCTACGCCGGCAAACGCTACGACTGCGGCAGCAAAGAGGGCTTTCTGGAGGCCACGGTGGAATTCGCGCTGCGCCACCCCGAGGTGGGCGCGCATTTTCGCAGCTACCTGCGGGGGTTGAACATCAACGCCTGCGATTGACAGCGATGGTTAACGCCGGCGAAGCACGTGGATGAAATCCGCCCCCGTGGTCTGCTGCTCCACCAGCTCGTTGCCTGTCTGCTTGGCAAACGCCTGAAAGTCGCGCACCGAGCCGGCGTCGGTAGACACCACCCGCAGCAGCTGGCCCGTGTTCATGTCGGTCAGGGCCTTCTTGGCCTTCAGGATGGGCAGCGGGCAGTTCAGGCCGCGGGTGTCCAGGTCTTTGTCGATGTGCATTACTCGGTCCTTGGGGATTTGGGGAATTCCACGAACTCGGGGTTATACCCCCGCCCGCGCAGCCAGTCGGCCAGGGCGTAGCCGGTGCCTGCCGGCCAGCACTTGATGTCCTGGTAGTCGTACAGCTTGTATTCGGCCAGCTCGGGCGACAGCGCGACCTCGCCATCGGCCACCGCATGGTAGGCAATGATCACCTGGTTCATGCGCTGGAAGTCATACACACCGATCAGGTTGAGCTCGCTGGCATCCAGGTTGGTCTCTTCCTTGATCTCGCGCGCAATGCCGCCCTGGGGCGTTTCGCCCGCCTCCATGAAACCGGTGATCAGCGCAAACATGCGGCCCTGCCAGGCTGCGTTGCGCGCCAGCAGGATCTGGCCGCGGTATTCGATGACGGCGGCCAGCACGGGTGTGGGGTTGTTCCAGTGCGTGAAGCCGCAGGCCGGGCAGCGCAGGCGCTGCTTTTCGCCGCCGTCTTCCATCTGGGCCAGCAGCTGCAGCGGCGTGGCGCAGCTGGGGCAATATTTGTAGGGTGAAGTCATCTTGGCGTTGTCAGGCGGGGAACACACCGGTGGACAGGTAGCGGTCGCCGCGGTCGCACACGATGAACACTATTGTTGCGTTGGTCGCCTTTTTGGCCACCTCCAAAGCCACCCAGCAGGCGCCGGCGGCCGAGATGCCCGCAAAGATGCCCTCTTCACGGGCCAGGCGGCGGCACATGTCCTCGGCGTCGTCCTGGCTCACATAGGCCAGCTCGTCCACATGCTTGGGGTCGTAAATTTTGGGCAGGTATTCCTGCGGCCATTTGCGGATGCCAGGTATGCGCGAGCCCTCATGCGGCTGGGCACCAATGATCTGGATCGCGGGGTTCTTTTCCTTCAAATAGCGTGACACACCCGTGATGGTGCCCGTGGTACCCATGGCGCTGACAAAGTGGGTGATCCTGCCGCCGGTCTGCTCCCACAGCTCGGGGCCGGTGGTGTCGTAATGGATGCGTGGGTTGTCGGCATTGGCAAACTGGTCCAGCACGCGGCCCTTGCCTTCGCGCTGCATGTTCTCGGCCAGGTCGCGCGCGTATTCCATGCCACCGCTCTTGGGTGTGAGCATCAGCTCGGCGCCGAAGGCCTTCATGGTCTGGGCGCGCTCAATGGACAGGTCCTCGGGCATGATCAGCACCATGCGGTAGCCCTTGATGGCGGCGGCCATGGCCAGCGCAATGCCGGTGTTACCCGAGGTCGCCTCGATCAATGTGTCGCCCGGCTTGATGTCGCCACGCTCCTGCGCGCGCTGGATCATCGACAGCGCGGGGCGGTCCTTCACAGAGCCGGCAGGGTTGTTGCCCTCGAGCTTGCCCAAGATCACGTTGCCGCGCTGGGCGTTGTCGGCCGCGCCAATGCGCTGCAGGGCGGCCACTGGCGTCTTGCCAATGGCGTCTTCAATCGTCGGGTAGTTCAAAGAGGTCATGCACGTCACTGTGCCATAATTTCCGGCTTGCTTCCTGACCCTGCCCGGGTGGTGAAATTGGTAGACGCAGGGGACTCAAAATCCCCCGCCGCAAGGCGTGCCGGGTCGATTCCGGCCCCGGGCACCAGCGGTCAGCGCAACGCTTTCAAA
>CALRYY010000105.1:0-15026 GCA_943372515.1 Ramlibacter sp. 2FC
TACATCCTGGACGAACCCACCACCGGCCTGCACTTTGCCGACATTGACCTGCTGCTGCGCGTGCTGCACCAGCTGCGCGACGCAGGCAACACCATCGTGGTGATCGAGCACAACCTGGACGTCATCAAGACGGCCGACTGGGTGATCGACATGGGCCCCGAGGGCGGCGCCGGCGGTGGCACCGTGGTGGGCATGGGCACACCCGAAGACATCGCGGCCAACGAGGCCAGCCACACCGGGCGCTACCTGAAGCGCCTGCTCTGACACATCACTCCAAACGGAACCCGCATGTCCTCCATCACCCTGCGTTTCCTGGCCGAACCCAGCACCGTCAACTTCGGCGGCAAGGTCCATGGCGGCACCGTCATGAAATGGATCGACGAGGCCGGCTACGCCTGCGCCACCAGCTGGGCCAAGCGCTACTGCATCACCGTGTACGTGGGCGGCATCCGCTTTCACCGGCCCATCATGATCGGCGACCTGGTGGAAGTGGAAGCCCGCCTGGCCTATACCGGCAACACCAGCATGAACATCTCTGTGGAGGTGCGCAGCGGCGACATGAAGGGTGGGCAACTTGAGAAAACCACCGAATGCCTGATCGTGTTTGTGTCGGTGGATTCGCACGGCCGGCCCATGCCGGTGGACGCCTGGTCGCCTGAAACACCGGGTGAAGTGGCACTGGCGACGCGCGCGAAGGCGCAGCTGGACGCGTCGCGGGCGGCCTCTTGAGCTAGGGCAGCCGCCCGATTGCGTTGTACTGGCGCTGCAGGTCAGACACCAGCGCCGCCAGTTGCACCCTGGCACGGGCCTGGGTGGCGCCCGTACCTGCCCATGTGGCAACGCCCCAATTGCACCCCGTGGCATCACGTTCGGCCAGCGCCATCAGATTGGGTCTGACGCCCTTGAGTCCTGTATTCTTTTGCACTTCACGCAAAAGCAGCTCGTTGAGCTGGGTGAAAGACTTCAGCTGTCGGACCATAAAGCGGCGCAATTCGGTAAAGCAGATACAGGTTGAATTTTCTGTCGCACCGCCACTTTTGTCAATTTGCACTTACAATTGTATATATACAATAACTAGCATGGCCACCAAAGCAGTCGCCCCAAAAAGCTCTTCAGCAGCCCCCGCGCCCAAGGGCGTTCGCGTCCGCCCCGTGCCTGCGGTCAGCCGCTCCATTGCCATCCTTCGCCTGTTGGGCCGAACGAAGCAGGCACTGGGCGTCAAGGCCATTGCCGATGAGCTGGGCCTGATCCCCAGCACCTGCCTGCACATCCTGCGCGTGCTGGTCAGCGAGGAGCTCGTCATGGTGGACCCGGCGAGCAAGCGCTATGTGCTGGGCAGCGGCATGATCAGCCTGGCGCGCAGCGTGCTGGAAGGCGGCGGCTTTGCCCAGGTGGCACAGCCCGCGCTGGACCGCCTGGCCGCCACGCGGGGCGTGACGGCCATGGGCGTGGAAATCACACCACGCCAGAACTCGGTGGTGCTGGCGCTGTCGCGATCCAGCCAGCCGTTTCGCGTGCATACCGATGTGGGCAGTGAATTCAACACGCTGGTCAGCGCCACCGGGCGGCTCATTGCGGCCAACAGCGAAGAGCCCTGGGCGCAGCTCAAGAAGAAGTTTGACGCCATCCTCTGGGACAAGCCACCCAAATTCGAGACCTGGAAGAAGGAAGTCGAGCAGGCCAAAACCCGTGGCTGGAGCATTGACCGCGACAACTTCATGGCCGGCATCACCGTGGTTGCCGTGCCCATATTCGCATCGACGGGCCGGTTGACCCACACGTTGGCGGCCGTGGGGCTGTCCAGCCACTTGACAGCAGCCACCACGGTCGATCTGGTCACCGTCATGCAGCGCGAAGCCGCCGCCATTGCCGGCTTGTTGCTGGACAGGGCCTGACATGGACAGCACCCAGGACACTGGCGCCCCGAATAGCCTGCAAACAGTGCTTCGCATCATTCCCATGCCGGCCGACCTCGCGATCAGCGGACAGATTTCCGCAGGCTGGTTGCTGTCCCGGCTGGACCAGGCCGGGGCTGTGTTGCCCTGCGGCGCGTTCGCCGCGCCTGCCATGCTGTCGCAACTGGGGCCCATCACCATCCTCAGCACGCCGCGCCTGGGCGACTGCGTGACCTTTCGCGCCAGGTTGCTGGGCGCCGGGCCGCACAGCGCCGAAGTAGACGTTGAAGCCGTGTCCGAGCGGCGCGGCGACAGCGCCAAGGTGGCGGTGCTGCGCGCCCGGTTGACCTATGTGCCCGCGCCACCCGAAGAGGCAGGAAGCTTTTTCTCCATGCCTTTCAACCACAGCTGAGCGGTTCTCAGTCGGCCCGGATGCCGGCCGCCTTGATCAGCGGCTCCCACTTCTTGCGCTCGGCCCAGGTGAAGGCCTTCAAACGCAGGGCGCTGCCACCAGCGGGCTCAAACCCCAGCTCCAGCAGGCGCTGGCGCACTTCGGGGCGGGCCAGTGCCTTGTTCATCGAGCCATTGAGCAGCGTGATCACCTGGGGCGGCGTGCCCCTGGGTGCAAACAGCCCGTTCCAGGCGAACACCTCAAACCCGTTGAAGCCCTGCTCGGCGATCGGCCGCACGCCCGGCACCAGGCTGCTGGGGCTGGATGACGTGACGCCGATGGCGCGCACCTTGCCCGCGGCCAGCTGGCCGCGCAACGCGGTCGGTGTGTCGACGATCACCGGCAATTGCCCGCCCAGCACATCGTTCATCGCATTGCCCGAGCCCTTGTACGGGATGCCCACCAGCGGCACGCCCGAGCGGTCCTTGAGCAGCTCCACCACCAGGCGTGCCGAGGTGCTGGGCATGGCGATGTCAAACGCGACCGTCTTGCGCTGCACGCCGGCCACCAGATCGGTGACCGAGTTCAGCGGCGAGGCGGCGTTGACCGCCATGACCATGGGGAAGGTACCCACCAGCACGATGGGCTCGAAATCCTTTTCCGCGTCGAACGGCAGCTTGGGGTACAGGTACTGGTTGAGCACATGCGTCGCGTTGGTGCCCATCGTGAGCGTGTAGCCGTCGGCCTGCGCCTTGGCGGCCACGGCCGTGCCCAGGTTGCCACCGGCGCCGGCGCGGTTTTCGATCACGATGGGCTGGCCCAGGTCTTTGGCCATCTGCTCGGCCAGGTAGCGGGTGGCGATGTCGGTGCCCTGGCCGGCCGCGTAGGCCACGACGATCTTGATGGGTTTGGACGGGTAGGACTGGGCCAGGACCGGGGTCGCTACCAGCAGGGCCAGGGCCGCTGCAGTGAATGAAGTCATGAATCGCATTTTGTCTCCTGATTGTTGATTGAATGTCACGACACCAGTCCGGGTGCGGCGCCTGCATCGCTCAGGCGTTTGCACTGCTCGCCGGTAAACCCCAGCTGAGTCAGGACCTGGGCCGCGTCCTGCGCGAACGCCGGGGGCTGGCCTCCCGGTGTGCCCGGTGTCCCCATGAGCCGCATGGGCGAGCGCACCCCGGTGTAGTCGCCTCGGCGCACGACGATGTCGCGGTGCGCGCAATGCGCATGGGCAAACGCGTCGGGCACCGAATTGACCACCCCGGCCGGCACGCCGGCGCGCATCAGCGCCTGGCACAACGGCTCTGCCGCAATGCCAGATGTGACCGCCTCGATCGCCTGCTTGAGTGCATCGCGGTGGTCCACACGGCTGGCGTTCGTTGCGAACCGTGCGTCCCCGGCCAGACCCTCGAACCCGGGCTGGCTGCACAGGCGGCGAAACTGCGCGTCGTTCACGATGCCCAGAAAGATCTCGCCGTCGCTTGCGCTGAACTTGTCGTAGGGCGCGATGTTGGGGTGGGCACTGCCCAGCAGCCCGGGGCTGCACTGCGACGCAAACCAGTTGGATGCATGCGGCAGCAGCAGGCTCAATGCGGTGTCATACAGCGCCGCCTCCACCCGCTGGCCCTGGCCGGTGCGTTCACGTGCATGCAGCGCCATGAGCAGCCCCGACAGCGCCACGTAGCCGGTCAGGTGGTCCACCACCGGGATACCGATGCGCGTCGCGCCGCTGGCTTCTTCGCCGTTGACGCTCATCACGCCGCACATGGCCTGCAACACCGCGTCGTAACCCGGCAGGCCGCCCAGCGGCCCGTCGCGCCCGAAGCCGGTGATGTTGCAATACACCAGGCGTGGGTAGCGCTGCGCCAGCACCGCTTCATAGCCCAGGCCCCAGCGTTCCATGGTGCCAGGCAGGAAGTTCTCGACCAGCACGTCGGCGTCGCCCAGCAGGCGGTGCAGCACGTCTTGCGCCATCGGCATCGACAGGTCCAGGCTGATCGAGCGCTTGCCCCGGTTCAGGGCCGAGAAATACGCGGCCGTGCCTGCGCCGTCAAACGGCGGGCCCAGCTTGCGCGTCTCGTCCCCGGCGGGGGGCTCCACCTTCACCACGTCCGCGCCGTGGTCCGCCAGCACCTGGGTGCACAGCGGACCGGCCAGCACGCGTGTGAGGTCCACCACCTTCAGCCCCTGCAGTGAACCTGCACCTGTCATGGCCATGTGCCTTCAGCCCCGCGACGGCAGCACGACGATGCCGCTGCCGACCACCGAGAGCTCGTCGTCCTGGTTGCGGGCTTCCTGCTCGATCTCGACCATGTGCTTGCCGTTTTCGACAAACTTGCGCTTGACCGACCCCTTGATGAACAGCATGTCGCCTTCGGGGTTGTGGCGGCGGATCTTGCAGCTGGACTTGTGCAGAAAGCCGGTATCACCCATCCAGTTGGTCAGCTGGTGCGTCATCCACGAAGTGCGCTCCGGGCCGTAGTCGTAGGCGCCGGGTGCGCCCACTTCCAGCGCGAATTCTTCTTCCCAGTGCACGCGCTCGGGGCAGTCGGGAATGCCAAAGCGGTTCTTGATGCCCACGCCCGGGTGCGCGTCGATCAGCTTCCAGGCCAGCTTGTTGGCACGGATGTACAGGCCACCCCAGCCCTGCGCATAGGCAATGAAGCCGGTGACGGTCATCGGGCCCTTGAACATCACGGGCAGCGCTTCGCCTTCTTTCACGTCTTCCCAGTAGCGGGGCGTGGCGCCACGGATTTCTTCGTCGCGGTACAGCTGGTAGGCAGCGGCCAGCTCTTCGTCTGTGTAGCGGCGCGGCTCGCGCGCACGCACTTCCTTGTATTTGGTGCCGGCCTCGCGTGCGTGGTCACGCTCGGTGCGAAAGCACCAGCTGTCGGCCTCGGCCACCTTGTCGCCCTGCTGGTTGAAGAAGTCCACGTGGTAGGTCTGCTGCACCGCATGGCCGGCAAAACGGGTCTGGTGCTCCACCAGGTCCTTCAGGTAGCACTCGGTGGTGATCTCGTCATTGCGGCGCACGGCCTTGTGCCAGGTCCAGTCGGCGCCCGACCACATGGCGTGCACGCCGGGCAGACCGCCCACATAGCCCGACACGATGCGGCTGGTGGAAAACAGGAAGCTGGGCAGCGCCACGATGCCGCCGTAGTGCGACTTGGCCGCGTAGTCGGGGTCGCACCACAGCGGGTTGTCGTCGCCGATGCCGTGCGCATAGTGGCGGATGTTGTCGCGGGTGGCCTCGTGGCACCAGGGCTCGACCGTCTGGCCGATCTTGACGCCGATGCGCTGGCGCAGGTCGTCCAGGCCGCTTTCGGTGATCTTGGGGAAGCTGCGCTGGGTGGTACTCGTCATGGATGGGTCTCCTTTTGTGAATGGATGGGTTGTGGGTTGGAGGGAAAACAGGGCCGGCTCAGGCGGTGGCGGCGAGCGCGGCGGCCTCGCGTTCGCGCAGCACCTTGCGGTGCACCTTGCCGGCGGGCGTCTTGGGCAGCTCGGCAACAAAGGCCACATGGCGCGGGTATTCGTGCTGGCTGAGCTTGGTGCGCACCAGCGTCTGGATTTCTTCAATGAATGCGTCGCCCGCCTGCCGGTCGCTGACCACGAATGCCTTGACGACCTGGCCGCGCAGCGCGTCGGGCACGCCGATCACGGCCGCCTCCAGCACGTCAGGGTGCTGCAGGATCACGTTTTCAATCTCGACCGCGCTCATGGTCCAGCCAGCAGAAATGATCACGTCGTCAGCACGCCCGCCGTGGTGGTAGTAGCCGTCGGCGTCAATGCGGCCCAGGTCCTTGGTGGGTATCCATGCGCCGCGGCGTTTGACCATCAGCTGGCCGGTCACATCCACCGGGCACAGGTTGCCCTGCGCGTCATGCACCTCGATGCAGGCACCCGGAATGGGCTTGCCCAGCGAGCCGCGCTTGACGGCAAAGTCTGGTGCGCCGGGGTAGCTGACCAGCACCACGCCGATTTCGGTTGTGCCGTACATGCTGCACACCTCCAGCCCGAATGTCTGCTTGACGAAGTCGGCGGTGTCGTCGTCGATCGGCTCGCCGGTGAACGACAGCTTGTTGAAATAAAACGGGTAGTCGCCCGCCTTGCCGCAGTTCTTCAGCATGCGGTAGTGGGTGGCGGCGGCCGACATGTTGGTGAAGCGGTGCGCCGACAGCGCCTGCAGCAGCCGCTCGGGGTTGAAGCGGCCGCTGTAGGCGCCCACCGTCAGGCCCAGGGCCAGCGGCGCCAGCGTGCCATGCCACAGGCCATGACCCCAGGCCGGTGACGACGGGCAGAAAAAGCGGTCGCCCGGGCGCAGGCCTGTGCCATACAGCGCGGCCACCATCAGCGTGACCAGCGCCTTGTGCGTGTGCCTGACGGCGTCGGGCAGCTCGCGCGTGGTGCCTGATGTGTACTGGAACACCGCGAGGTCGTCCGCCCTGGACTGCACCTGGTAGGTCGGCGGCAGGCTGCGCAGGCCGGCGGCAAAGGCGGCGTCGAACACCAGCACGTCCGGCCCGCCGATGCCGCGCGCCACGTCAGCCTTTTGCTCGTTGGTGACCAGCAGTGCCGGCTTGCAGTCGTTCACGCGCAGGCGGATGCCGTCAGGCCCGAACAGCGTGAACAGCGGCACCGCGATCGCGCCGCGCTTGATGACGCCGAACATGGCCGTGTAGAAGGCGCGCGAAGGCTCCAGCATGATCGCCACGCGGTCGCCCGGCTGCACGCCGCGGGCCAGCAGGTGGTGCGCAAAGCGGGACGAATCGGCCGCCAGCTCTTCGTAGGTGATGACCTCGTCTTCACCGCTGGCGTTGGCCACGATGAGCGCGTCGTGGCCGCTGGTTGCGTGCCGGTCCACGCATTCATGCGCGATGTTCAGTGCATCGCGGTTGCCATCAAAAAGCGCCCACAGCCCTTCGGGCGAAAAGTGGGCCTGCGCGTCGGCGTAACTCAGGTAATCGGTCAGTCTCTTCATGTGCATCGCTTGTGAATGGAGTGCGATGGAGTTTGTTTGGATTTTTTGTTTTTGTCAAATACGACATTGAATTGTCTATGTACAATTTAAAAAATGGCCATTCCCGAACATCGCAACACAGGAGATCGACCCCATGAACAACAACAACGACAACGCGGCACAGCTGCAGGCGCAAGGCTGGACGCAGCGCACCCTGGCGGGATTCATCGAGACCGTGGGGCCGCTGTGGACGCGCAGTGAAAACGGTGCGTGGGCCTACGGCATCCTGTGCGGCCCACAGCACTTGAACCCGGCCGGCGTCGTGCACGGCGGCATGCTCATGACGCTGATGGACCACGCCATCAGCACCGTGGCATGGCAGGCCTGCGAACGCGCACCCTGCATCACGGTCCAGCTGGACACGCACTTTGTGGGCGCTGTGAAGTCGGGCGAATTTGCGCAGGCCCGCGCCGAAGTCGCGCACCGCACGCGCGGCCTCATCTTCATGCGCGGCAGCGTCACGGTGCAGGGCCTGCTGGTGGTGTCGGCGCAGGCCGTCCTCAAGGTAATCGCGCCGGCACAGGCTGGCAGAATGGCTGCGCCGGCTTCAGCGCCGTACGATCCGCGCACAACCCCTTAGCCCCCTGCGAAAGCCCCATGTCCCACACTGCCTCCGGTTCCCTGTCAGGCCGCGACTACGCCGCCGCACTGGCCGTGGTGGTCATCTGGGGCCTGAACTTCGTCGCCATGAAGTTCGCGCTGCGCGACTTCACGCCGTTTCAGCTGGGGGCTGCGCGCTATGTGTTTGCCGTGCTGCCGCTGGTGCTGCTGGTCAAGGCGCCGCGCCTGCACTGGAAATGGGTGCTGCTGTACGGGCTGTGCCAGGGCGTGGGGCAGTTTGGCTTTCTGTTCAGTGCGCTCAAGGTCGGCATGACGGCGGCGCTGGCGTCGGTGCTGATGCAGACACAGGTGTTCTTTACCGCCATCTTCGGCTTTGTGCTGCTGCACGAGCGCGCCAGCAAACCGCTGCAGCTGGGCCTGCTGCTGGCCGCGCTGGGGCTCACCTGCTTTGCGATGAACTACATCGTGCCCGCAGGCGCAAGCTCAGCCACCACCTTCTGGGGCCTGGTGCTGAACCTGTGTGCCGCCGCCATGTGGGCGGCCTCCAACATCGTGGCGCGCAAGGCCCAGCAGGAAAACAGCCGCTATGACGCGCTGGGCTTTGTGGTGTGGAGCAGTCTGGTGCCCATCATTCCGTTCACACTTTTGACGCTGGCCTTTGATGCGCCCGATGTGCGCTGGAACTGGCTGGCCGCGCCCGTGAGTGGCTGGCTGTCGGTCGCCTACCTGGGCTGGATCGCCACCATCCTGGCCTATGCGATGTGGACGGGGCTGCTCAAGCGGCACCCGGCCAACCGTGTGGCGCCGTTCAGCCTGGGCGTGCCCGTGGTGGGCCTGGCCACCGGCATGATCGTGCTGGGCGAGGTGGTGACGGCGTGGCAGTGGGCCGGCGTGGCGCTGGTGGTGGCCGCGCTGGCTGTTGTGATGCTGGGGCCGTTGTGGGCGACCAGAAGGACGCGCTAAGCAGGTGCGTTAAACGGGCCGCGCGGCCTGCAGCAGGTCGCGTGTGCGGATCGCCTCGGCCCGCGCCGCGTCCGCAAAGTCGTCACCCGACGACGCATACAGGATCGCGCGCGATGAACTCACCACGATGGGTGCGTCCGGCCGCCAGCCGGCCTTGACGGTCGCCACGGCGTCGCCACCCTGCGCGCCCACGCCGGGAATCAAAAGCGGCGCGGTCGGCGCCACGGCCCGCACACGCTCAATCTCTGCCGGGTAGGTCGCGCCCACCACCAGCCCCAGCTGGCCATTCAGGTTCCACGGCCCTTGTGCGAGCCGGGCCACGTGTTCGTACAGCAGTGGTGCGCCGGCAATAGATGACAGCCGCTGGTTCTGCAGGTCGTCACCACCCGGGTTGGAGGTGCGGCACAGCAGGAAGGCGCCCTTGCCTTCGTACTTGAGGTAGGGCTGCACTGAATCAAACCCCATGAACGGCGACAGCGTGACCGCATCAGCGCCGTAGCGCTCGAACGCCTCCTTGGCGTACTGCTCGGCAGTTGCACCGATGTCGCCGCGCTTGGCGTCCAGGATGATGGGCACGCGCGGCGCCACGCGGCGCATGTGCTCCATCAGCCGCTCCAGCTGGCCCTCGGCGCGGTGGGCGGCAAAGTAGGCAATCTGCGGCTTGAAGGCGATGGCCAGGTCACCCGTGGCATCAACGATGCGCGCGCAGAAATCGTAGATCTTGTTGGAATCGCCCTTGAGCCCGGCCGGGAAGCGCGCGGGCTCCGGGTCCAGCCCCACGCAGAGCATGGAGCCGTTGTGCTGCTGGGCGTCGTGCAGCATGTCGATGAAGGTCATGCGCGAGATTTTACGGTTGCCGCTACCATCGACCGATGCCCCTGCTTTCACGCCAGCAACTCGTCATCCTCATTCTGCTGACCCTGGTGTGGGGGCTGAACTGGCCCATCATGAAGCTGGGCGTCACCGACTACCCGCCGCTGAGCTTTCGCGCACTGTCGATCTGGCTGGGCATACCGGTGCTGGCGCTGGGTCTGGTGGTGCTGAAGGTGCCGTTCAAGGTGCCGCGCCGGCACTGGCTTGCGCTGCTGTGGCTGGCAGCCACCAACATGTTCGTCTGGCACGTGTGCATCATCCTGGCGGTCAAGACGCTGTCCAGCGGGCGCGCGGCCATCCTGGGCTACACCATGCCGATCTTCTCGGCAGTGATTGGGGCGCTGGTTTTCGCGGCGGTGCTGACGCGCAGGGGCTGGCTGGGCGTGGGTGCTGCGGCTGTGGGTGTGGCCCTGCTGCTGTGGCATGAATTCACCGGCCTGAGCGGCAAGCCCGCCGGCGTGGCGCTGGCCCTGGTGGCCGCGGCCACCTGGGCGCTGGGCACCCAGCTGCTGCGGCGCACGCGCATTGACATCCCCACGCTGACCATCTCGTTCTGGATGACGGTCATGACGGCCGTCGTCATCAGCCTGCTGTCGGTCATCTTCGAGCAGCCGCAGTGGAAGGCACCCGGCAATGCCACCTGGTGGGCCATTGGCTACAACGCGGTGCTGATCTTTGGCTACGCGCACGCGGCCTGGTTCTACCTGGCGCGCGGGCTGCCGCCGGTGGCGTCCACGCTGAGCGTCATGTTCATCCCCGTGCTGGGTGTGTTCAGCGGCGCGCTGTGGCTGGGCGAAATCCTGCATTGGCAGGACTGGGCCGCCGTGGTGCTGATGGTCGTCGCCATCGCCTCGGTGCTGTGGCCGGCACGCGCTGTTGAACACACATCCTGAAACATCTGCAGCAATTGACTGACGCTTGTATCTACGGCTGACAAACAAGGAACTTGAGTACGTAAACACCTTAGTGGCACTGTGACATTCGGCCTATGACGGTCTGTGCCCACGCTCCGATATTGAGTACATGGCCCGCATTGAATTGCGCGGCCCTGAATCAACACAGGAGATGTCATGTCCACCGCCACAAGCACTTCCAGTGCAGCCACGTCGCAGGCCCTGCCCGCCGGTGTTCGCGCCGAAGGCCCGGGTGCCCTGTTGGCCGGCACACGCTGGGCGCCACAGGACGGCAGCAGCCAGACCGTCATCAGCTATTCATTCGCCGGGGCCGGTTCCAGCTTCGCACCCGAAGCGGGCGCGTTCAGCGCCACCGCCACCGCACTGTCCGAAGCCGACCGCGAGGCCACCCGCGAAGTGCTGTCCAACATCGAGGCCGTGTGTAACCTGCGCTTTGTGGAGGTGCCAGACACCGCCAGCGAGCACGGCGTGCTGCGTTACGCCTATTCGCAGCGGCCCAACGACCTGGGTTACACCGGCTATGCCTTCTATCCATCGCCCTCGGAGATCGGCGGCGACATCTGGATCGGCAAGGCCCAGGCCGGTGCCGAATGGGCCCACTACCGTCCCGGCCTGATCCTGCACGAAACGCTGCACGCACTGGGCCTGAAGCATCCCTTTGAGGGCGGCGAAATCATGGACGCGCATGAGGACATCATCCCCAACACGGTCATGAGTTATTCACCCGTGCAAGGCAACCGCTCGGGTGCGTTGTCGCACTACCCCAACGAGCCGATGCCGCTGGACATCCAGGCATTGCAGGCCCTGTATGGCGCCGCGGCGCACAGCGCCGAAGATACGGTCTATGACGTTGCCAGCGACACATTCCAGAACAACTTCAGGGTGGTGTGGGACAGCAGCGGCACGGACACACTGGACGCCAGCCGCGCCATCACTGGCGTCAGCCTGGACCTGGCGCCCGGCGCCGCCAGCGCGGTGGGCCTGACGGTGCATGCATTTGCCTACGCCGGCCCGGGGGGGTCGCAAGCCCTGAGCCACAGCACCTACGAAAGCACCCTGCGTATTGACGCCGCCACCTGGGTCGAGAACGCCACCGGCTCCGCCCACGACGACGTGCTGGCGGGCAACAGGCTGGACAACCTGCTGGCGGGCGGTGCCGGCAACGACACGCTGCAAGGCAAGGGGGGCAACGACATTTTGCTGGGCGGCGCGGGCCAGGACACTGCGCGCTACCAGGGCGCCAAGGCCGGCTTCCAGATTGACCGGGTCGCCGACGGCTACCGCGTGACGGACGGCAGCGGCGCCGAAGGCTCGGACCTGGTGCGTGGCGTGGAACGTCTGGCCTTTGCCGATCGGCATGTGGCGCTGGACCTGGACGGCAACGCCGGGCTGGCCGTCAAGATCCTGGCCGCCGTGGTGGGCACGGCCGCCATCCAGAATGCAAGCCATGTGGGGCGGGTGCTGGCCCAGCTGGACAGCGGCAAAAGCGCCGACCAGGTGGCTGACTACGTCATCGACGCGGCGCTGGGTGTGCCCCACACCCATGAGTCGTTTGTGGCCCTGCTGTACGCCAACGTGACGGGCGCGGCGCCCGACGGTGCCGACCTGGCCCACTACACCCGCCTGCTCGACACAGGCAGGGCCACCCAGTCGTCACTGGCCCTGCTGGCCGCCGAGGGCGGCGCCAACCTGGCCCGCATTGACCTGGTGGGGCTGGCCGACCATGGGCTGGTGTACGTGCCGTACGCATAATTGTGGGGCCATGCTCCAGTACCTCACCATCCCCGTCACCGCGTTCCAGCAAAACTGCTCCCTGGTCTGGGACGACACCACGAAACAAGCCGCCGTCATCGACCCCGGCGGCGACCTGGACACCTTGCTGGAAGAGGTGGATCGCCTGGGCCTGAAGCTTGAACAGATCTGGCTGACCCACGCCCACATCGACCATGCGGGCGGCACGGCAGAGCTGGCCGCACAACTCACGCTGCCCATCATCGGCCCGCACCCCGGCGACCAGTTCTGGATTGACGGGCTGCCACAGCAAGGCGCGATGTTCGGCTTTCCCCATTCCGACGCCTTCACGCCCACCCGCTGGCTGCATGACGGCGACACGGTCGAGCTGGCCGGCCAGGTGCTGAACGTGCGCCACTGCCCCGGCCATACGCCCGGGCATGTCGTGTTTCATTCGCCGCAGATGAAGCGTGCGTTTGTGGGCGACGTGTTGTTTGCCGGCGGCATAGGCCGCACGGATTTCCCGCAAGGCGACCACGCCACGCTGATCGCCAGCATCACCCAGCGGCTGTGGCCCATGGGGGACGACACGGTGTTCATCCCCGGCCACGGGCCTGAGAGCACCTTCGGGCGCGAACGCAAGACCAACCCCTACGTGCGCGGCACCTGACGCTGCCAGCCCAACACGCGGCGGGCGTCACTCCCACAAACGTGTGATTGGCAAAGGTGCGCGGTTGCCACAACACTGGCGCAGTGGCTGGCCGCCGCCCGCCATCTGTTCAAAACCAACCGGAGACTGAATTGCCCATGCCCCTCATTCGCGTCGTGAGCACCATCGCACTGGCCCTTGGCGCCGGCCTGGCCCTGGCCCAGCCCAAATTCGCCACGGAATTCCCCGAGGGTGCCCAGGCCTTGCCGGCCGCCGCCCTGACCGAGCGCGTCTCGGGCAAGGTGTACGGCGCCAAGCTCGCCGCTGGCCCGACCTGGCGCATGGACTTCAAGGGCAATGGCTTCGTCTTTCTGGATGTGAGCACGGGCGCGCGTGACAGTGGCAAGTGGCGGGCCGAAGACGGGCGCGTGTGTTTTGAGTTCCGCGGGCCCTTTGGCACCAGCTGCGCAGCCATGCGCGCCACAGCCGACAGCCTGTACCTCAAACGCGAAAGCAACGGCGAGGTACTGCTGCTGGCACCGCAATAGCCCTGGCAGGCCAGGCTGCGGGCTCAGCCCTTGCGCGCCGCCTGGTACAGGGCGCGCACCTTGGGTACGTTGGCCTCCAGCTCGCGGATGCGGTCGGGGCCGGCCGGGTGGGTGGACAAGAAGCCCGGCCCGCCACCGCCGCCGGACGCGGCCGTCATCTTCTTCCACAGGCTCACCGACGCATCGGGGTTGTAGCCGGCGCGCGCGGCCAGCTCCAGGCCCACCAGGTCGGCCTCGGTCTCGTCGGTGCGGCTGAATTTGAGCGTGATGAGCTGCGTGCCGATGCTGGCGGCCACGTCACCCAGCTGGCCCAGGCCCAGCAGCTGCGCGCCGATGGACAGCAGCGCGCCCGTGCCTTGCGTTTTGGCGATGCGCGCGCGCGCATGTTCACGCAGGGCGTGGGCCATTTCGTGGCCCATGATCATGGCGGACTCGTCGTCGCTGAGCTGCAGCTGGTCCAGGATGCCGGTGTAAAACGCGATCTTGCCGCCAGGCATGCAAAAAGCGTTGATCTGCTTGCTGCCGATCAGGTTGACCTCCCACTTCCAGCCTTTGGCGCGGTCGTTCCATTTGGTGGTGAACGGGATCAGGCGCGCGCCGATGCCGCGCAGGCGCTGCAGCTGGGGGTGGTTGTCGGGGGCCAGGGCGCGCTTGGCGCGCGCTTCTTCCATCATCTGGGCGTATTGCTGGCCGGCGGCTGTTTCCAGCTCGCCCGCGGGCACCAGCGAGCGCAGGCGCGACGCGTCGCCCACCTCCACCTGCGCCAGCGCGGGCGTGGTCATGGCGGTGGTGGCAGCGGCCCCCGCGGCCAGCAAAAAGCCACGGCGGCCAGCCCATGCGGAGTTTTTGGCCAGGCAAAGCGTACACATGGGGCAATAATAAACACAAGTAACGCATTGCATGTCAGACAACGTCGCATCCCCCTCCCCCGTCGCTCCCGCCAACCCGGCGGCGCGCCCGTCATGGGCAGACACCCTGCGGGTTTACCTTGAGCCCGCCACGCTGCGCATGCTGGCGCTGGGCTTTTCGGCCGGGCTGCCGCTGCTGCTGGTGCTGGGCACGCTGAGCTTTCGCCTGCGCGAGGCCGGCATAGACCGCACCACCATCGGCTACCTCAGCTGGGTGGGCCTGGCCTATGGCTTCAAGTGGTGCTGGGCGCCGCTGGTGGACCGCCTGCCGTTGCCGGGCCTGACGAATACGCTGGGCCGCCGGCGCGGCTGGCTGCTGCTGTCGCAGGCCGCCATCATGGCCGGGCTGGTGGGCATGGCGCTGGCCGACCCGCGCGACGCGCTGGGTCCCATCGTGTGGTGCGCGCTGGCCGTGGCGTTTGGCTCGGCCACGCAAGACATTGCGCTGGACGCCTTTCGCATTGAATCGGCCGACACACAGCGCCAGGCAGCCCTGGCCGCCACCTACCAGACGGGTTACCGCCTGGCCATGATCTGGGCCGGCGCCGGCGTGCTGTGGATTGCGGCGCG
>CALRYY010000106.1:0-14958 GCA_943372515.1 Ramlibacter sp. 2FC
ATGCGGACATGCGCGCCAGCGCAACGGCCCGTTCGGCCGGCTGCCACGCGTCCACGCTGCCATGGCGTGCATCGCGGACTTGCAAGCCCTGGGCCGCCAGGCGCAGCTGCAGCCAGCTGTCGGTGTCTTCTTGGGTCAGCGTCAGCACACTGTGCGCGGGCAGCGCATCCAGCACGGCGGGCAGGCCGGGGGGTGCCAGGCCAGGCGACAGGATGCAGGCCGCGTCCAGGGTGTTGCCCGTCTGGCGCCAGGGTCCGAATGCCATGCCCGGCACATGCAGCAGGTGGTGCACGGCGTCTCGGCGGTCACCGGCGGGGCTGATGGCGGCCAGGATCATCGCGTCCATGCTGTCGTAATGCGCGATCAGATGCTTTTGCGAGCGGGCCCATTCGCACAGGCGGGGCTCACCGGCGGTATGGCTGTAGCCAATGGCATTGCCCTTGCGCCGCCCGATCCACAGGGCCGACGGAAACAGCGTGCCCATGTCGGGGCCAAACATCTGCGAAGGGTCTTGCGGCCCGTCCAGCCATTGCACGCCATAGCGGGTCAGGCCGGGTTCGACCCGAAGCAGCACGCGCTGGCAATCCTGTGGCAACCACGGGTGGGCGGCGACGATCTGCTGCACGCGGTCTGGTGACATGAACCCTCCGGCAATGGATGGCGCGTAGACGCTTGCCATCATGCACAAACGGATACAGCTTGTCGAGGCAAGACCGGCGGCGCGCCCGGTTGCGTCAAGTGCTTCAGGCGGTGACGGTACCCCGTGCCACGGCCACCGTATCGACCAGGATGTGGAACGTGGTGCCCGGGGGGAGGTGCTTGCACGCCAGTGCAGGGCGCAGCAGTTCAATGCCTGCGTGCTGCGTGCCCGGCAGGGCCAGCCACTGGGCCACCGGCTGCTGCAGCCGCGCCGTGAAGCCGTTGCGGCCCACGATGAGCGTGCAGCGTGATTCGGCCGGGTCCAGCAGCGCCTGGTCAGGCAGCGGCACCGGGGTGATGTCGGCCTGCAGGTGCGCCGTGAAAGGCGCGCCCGGGGCAAATTCATTGGGCGGCGGCGCGCTGTACGGGATCTTGCGTGCCAGGTAGCCGATGAGCTGGCCGATGGCGGGCACCCACAGCACCAGCAACAGGGTGCCAATGTCGCGCAACGTGGAAGGGTTGGGCGCGCTGTAGCGGATCACGCCGCCCAGCACGGCCAGCGCCAGCAGCGCGGCCATGGCGGCGCGCCGGCTGGAAGTCGAAACGGTGAATGCCATGGCCCGTATTGTGCGGGCCAAGGCAGCGATGCAATTCAGGCGGCCGGGCGGATCTTGCCTTCTTTCACATAGCGGTCGTATTCGTCGCGCGTGATGGCGGTGGAGCCGGCCGCGCCGTTGCTGGCCGTCCAGCCCATGGTGACGCTGTCGTCCTCGCCCAGGTCGATCTCCACCGGCCCGTCGGGGATGGGCATCATCACGCCGTCGCCGGCACGAAAGCAGACGTTTCCGCGAATGGTGGCTTGCTGTGTCATGGTGTGCTCCTGCTGGGTAAAACCCATTGGAGCCCGCCCGGGGTGCGCTGCCTGTCAGCCGCAAGCGCATGACGGTGACGGACCAGCGCGCGCCCGGCGCATTGCGGCACTACGCAAACAGCAGCGCCGCCACGCCCACCAGCACCAGCAACAGGCCGGCGCGCTCGGCCCCGGTGAGCTTTTCGCGCAGCAGGCGGTGCGACACCAGATAGCTGAACACCACCTCGACCATGCCCAGTGTGCGCACATTGGCCGCAGACGTCAGGGCGAAAGCGGTGAACCAGCCCACCGACGCCAGTGCGCCCATGCCGCCTGCCAGGACAGACACCCGCCATGCAGCGGCCATGGCACGCAGCGCTGCGCGGTCGCGCAGCACCAGCCAGCCGCCCAGTACCAGTGTCTGCAACGCCTGCGCCCACAGCACACCCCAGCCGCCCACCATCCAGGGCGAGACGCCCGGCAGCTGCAGTGCGGCGCCCCGGTAACCCACGGCCGACAGTGCAAACCCCGCGCCAGACGCCAGCCCGTACAGCGCCGCCAGGCCTGCCCATGCGCGCACGCCGTCTGCTGACGCCACGGCCGCGCGCGGCCACGACAGCAGCACCACCCCCGCCGTGGCCAGCCCCATGGCCAGCAGCGTGGCCCAGCCCGGCAGCTCATGCAGGAACAGCGTGGCAAACACGGCCACCTGCAGGGCGTCGGTCTTGGAATAGGCCACGCCAATGACAAAGTTGCGTTGTTTCATGGCGGCCAGCAGGAAAGCGGTGGCCGCCAGCTGTCCCGCTGCGCCCAGTGCCAGCCAGAAGAAGTAGCCCGCGTGAAACGCAGGCACGGCCGCCGCAGTGGCGGGCATGGCATGCAGCACCACCACCCAGGCTGCGGCAAACGGCAGCCCGTAAAGAAACCGCGCCAGCGTGGCACCCAGCGTGCCCGCCTGCGCCACCAGCGAGCGCTGCGCGGCATTGCGCGCGGTCTGCGCCAGGGCGGCGGCAAGAACAATCGGGATCCAGGCCGTGGCGGCCAGGGCGGTGAGCGACATGCGCCCGGTTATACGCATTTTTGTCAGCTGCGCAGCACGCAAACGGGCAGGGGCGCCATCGCATGCCGCCACGGCCCGGCGCGCCACGCCGATTTGCGGTAAGGTCGCCCCCCACATGCCCCATACACCAGACACCATTCTTTCCATCGCCGGGCTGTCCAAGACCTACGCCAGTGGCTTCAGCGCGCTCAAGCAGGTAGACCTGCAGATCCGCCGCGGCGAGATCTTTGCGCTGCTGGGCCCCAACGGCGCGGGCAAGACCACCCTGATCAGCATCGTGTGCGGCATCGTCAACGCCAGCACGGGTACGGTGCGGGTGGACGGCCATGACATCCAGGCCGATTACCGCGCGGCGCGCTCACTGATCGGCCTGGTGCCGCAGGAGCTGACCACCGAGGCGTTTGAGACCGTGTGGAACACCGTCACCTTCAGCCGCGGCCTGTTTGGCAAGGCCGCCAACCCCGCCCACATTGAAAAGGTCTTGCGCGACCTGTCGCTGTGGGACAAGAAGGACAACGCCATCCGCACGCTGTCGGGCGGCATGAAGCGCCGCCTGCTGATCGCCAAGGCGCTGTCGCATGAGCCGCGCCTGCTGTTCCTGGACGAACCCACGGCCGGCGTGGACGTGACGCTGCGCCAGGAGATGTGGCAGCTGGTGCGCGCGCTGCGCGACACGGGCGTGACCATCATCCTGACCACCCACTACATTGACGAGGCCGAAGAGATGGCCGACCGCATCGGCGTCATCAACAAGGGCGAAATCATCCTGGTGGAAGACAAGACCGAGCTCATGCGCAAGCTGGGCAAAAAGCAGCTCATGCTGCAGCTGGCCCAGCCGCTGGCCGCCGTGCCAGCGGCGCTGTCGGGCTACCCGCTCGCGCTGTCGGCCACGGGCATCGAGCTGACCTACACCTACGACGCGCAAGGCGAGCATTCGGGCATTGCGCAACTGCTGCAGGCACTGGACGCGCAGGGCATTGCGTTCAAGGACCTGCAGACGGACCAGAGCTCGCTGGAGGATATTTTTGTGAACCTGGTGCGCGAAGAGGAAACGTCATGAACATCCAGGCCGTTCGCGCCATCTACCGGTTTGAAATGGCGCGCACCTTTCGCACGCTGGTGCAAAGCATTGTGTCGCCCGTGGTCAGCACGTCGCTGTACTTCGTGGTGTTTGGCTCGGCCATTGGCTCGCGCATCCCCGAAGTGGGCGGCGTGAGCTACGGTGCGTTCATCGTGCCCGGCCTGGTGATGCTGTCGCTGCTGACGCAAAGCATCAGCAACGCATCGTTCGGCATTTACTTCCCCAAATTCACCGGCACGATTTACGAGCTGCTGTCGGCGCCCGTGTCCACGCTGGAGATCGTGCTGGCCTATGTGGGGGCGGCCGCCACCAAGTCGATCATGCTGGGGCTGATCATCCTGGCCACGGCGGCGCTGTTTGTGCCGCTGAAGATCATGCACCCGGGCTTCATGCTGCTGTTTCTGGTGCTTACGTCAGTCACGTTCAGTTTGCTGGGCTTCATCATCGGCATCTGGGCCGACGGGTTCGAAAAACTGCAGTTCATCCCCACACTGATCGTCACGCCGCTCACCTTCCTGGGCGGGAGCTTCTATTCCATCGACATGCTGCCGCCGTTCTGGCAAAGCGTGAGCCTGTTCAACCCGGTGGTGTACCTGGTGAGCGGATTCCGCTGGAGCTTTTACGGTGTGTCAGACGTCGGCGTGGGCCTGAGCCTGGGCATGACGCTGCTGTTCATGCTGGCGTGCCTGGGTGGCGTGGCGTGGATCTTCAAGACCGGCTACCGGTTGAAGAGCTGAAGGGCGCACGCACATGGCCATCCAGTGGTTTCCGGGGCACATGAACCTCACGCGCAAGGCAATCGCCGAGCGCATCAAGGACATCGACGTGGTGATCGAAGTGCTGGACGCGCGGCTGCCTGCGTCCAGCGCCAATCCGTTGCTGGCCGAAATGACCGGCCACAAGCCCACGGTGAAGATCCTCAACAAGCAGGACATGGCCGACCCCGCGCGCACGCAGGCCTGGCTGGACCATTACAACGCCATCCCCGGCACACGCGCGCTGGCGCTGAAGGCCAGCGACGCGGGTGCCACCCAGATACTGGCCCCCGCCTGCCACGCGCTGGCGCCGGGCCGCGGCGGCCTGGCCAAGCCCATGCGGGTGCTGACCTGCGGTGTGCCCAACGTGGGCAAGTCCACGCTCATCAATTCGCTGACGGGCAAGCGCCAGGCCAAGACGGGTGACGAGGCCGGCATCACCAAGCTGGAGCAGCGCATCACGCTGGCCGACGACTTTTACCTGTACGACACGCCCGGCATGCTGTGGCCGCGCATTGTGGTCACGCAAAGCGGCTTCAACCTGGCGGCCAGCGGCGCCATCGGCCGCAATGCCTATGACGAAGAAGAAGTCGCGCTGGAACTGCTGGACTATCTGCGCCGCCACTACGCGCCGCTGCTGCAGGCGCGCTACAAGATCGCCGGCGCCGACCAGATGAAAGACGAAGAAGTGCTGGAGGCCATTGGCCGCCAGCGCGGCGCGCTGCTGGGCAAGGGCAAGATCAACACGCAAAAGGCAGCGGAAATCGTCATCACCGAGTTCCGTACCGAGGTGCTGGGGCGCATCACGCTGGAAACGCCAGAGGAATACGCGCAGTGGCTGGCCGAGGCGCAAATCCAGGAGGCGGCCCGCGCCGAGAAGAAGGCCGCGCGGGCGCGCAAGGGCCGGCCGGAAGCCTGAAAACGGGGGTTTGAAGCGCAAAAAGGCGATTTACGCTTCAAATTTGAAGCGCAAGGGCTATTTCGGCACCGGGTCGCAGCCAATGCGCCGCAGCACGCCATCCACCCACGACGTGTCATGCGTGCCGGCGGCCAGGTTGGCCAGCGTCTTCTGTTCGTCGGCGGCTTTGGCGCGCGCGGCCATCAGCACGGCCTGCACGTCGGCAAAGGGCACGCACAGCACGCCGTCGGCGTCGCCCAGCATCAGGTCGCCGGGGTGGATGACCATGCCGTCAATCGCAATCGGCACATTGATCTCGCCGGGGCCGTCCTTGTACGGCCCACGGTGCGTCACACCCGCCGCATACACGGGGAAGTTGCCGCCGGCGATCACGTCCAGGTCGCGCACGGCGCCGTTGATCACTACGCCGGCAATGCCGCGGCCCACGGCGTAGGTCAGCATCAGCTCGCCAAACAGCGCGTTGGTCAAATCGCCGCCGCCGTCCACCACGATCACGTCGCCGGGCTGCGCCATGTCCAGCGCCTTGTGGATCATCAGGTTGTCGCCGGGGCGCGTCTTGACGGTGATGGCCGGGCCGGCCAGGCGCCCCGTGCCGTGCAGCGGGCGCAGGCGGGGGCCGGCGGCCGTCATGCGTGTCATGCAGTCGCTGATATTGGCCACGGCAATGGCGCTGAACGCCTGCACGTAGTGGCTGGCAACGCATTGCCGGCGCGCGAGGATGCGCAGTCCGTTCATGGTGGGGTTCCTTGGTTGAAATCGTGGGGGTGCCGGGGCACCAGGTGGCCGGCGCCCAGCTGGTCCAGCGCGGTCACGCCCAGCAGGGCCATGTTGCGCGAGACTTCCTGCTGGAGCAGGTCCATGGCGTGGCACACACCGGCCTGCCCGCCCACGGCGGCGGCATAGGCAAACGGGCGGCCCACAAACACAAACTTCGCGCCCAGCGCCAGCGCCTTCAGTACATCGCTGCCGCGGCGCACGCCGCTGTCCAGCATCACCGGCACCTCGGGGCAGGCCGCCACGATCTCTGGCAGCACGCGCAGCGGCGCCACGGCGCCGTCCAGCTGGCGCCCGCCGTGGTTGGACACGATCACGCCGTCAGCACCGGCATCCACGGCCTGGCGCGCGTCGCGAGCGTCCAGCACGCCCTTGATGACCAACTGGCCCCGCCATTGCTGGCGGATCATGCTGAAGTGCCGCCAGTTCAGGTGGCCGCGGTCTGACATATTGCGTTCCACGTGGGGCGACAGGATGGGCGCGCCGCGCGTGGCGTAGCTGTTCTCGAAATGCGGCATGCCGTGTCGCACCAGCGTGCGCAGGAACGTGCCGAACAGCCAGCGCGGGTGCGTAACACCCTGCCAGGCCAGCCGCAGGCTGGGCCGCACGGGGATGGTGAAACCCGCGCGCACGTTGTTCTCGCGGTTGGCGGCGGCGGGCGTGTCCACCGTGACCACCAGCGTGCGGTAGCCGGCGGCGGCCACGCGCGCCAGCAGCGCGGTGATGCCTGCGTCGTCACCCGGCAGGTAGGCCTGGAACCACGCATCGCGGTTGGCCTGGGCCACATCCTCCAGACGAATCAGCGACGAGCCGCTCATCACCATGGGCAGCTTGCGCTGCACGGCCGCTTGCGCCAGCACCAGATCGCCGCGGTACGCCGACAGCGCGGCCAGGCCCATGGGGGCGATGCCAAACGGGGCGGCCCAGCGCTGCCCCAGCAGGGTGACGCCGGTGTCGCGCTCGCTCACGTCCACCAGCACGCGTGGCTTGAAGTCGTACAGGTCGAAGGCTTCGCGGTTGGCGCGGTGCGATCGGTTGGTCTCGGCCGCACCGGCGATGTAGCCAAACACGGGCGCGGGCAGATGCCTGCGCGCCGCCGCCTCAAAATCATCCAGGCAAAGTAAATCCATAAACAGTCAGGGCTGCGCGTTCACGTCGGGGATGCTCATGCCGCCACGCCGCTGCACCTCCAGCGCCACGGCGCACCAGTCCCAGTCGGCACGGCCGCCTTCGCACAGGGCGTCCAGCAGTTCTTCCACCACCTGGGCGCCGGGCAGCACGGCCTGGGTGGCGCGCGCGGTGTCCAGCGCCAGGCGCAGGTCCTTGCGCATCAGGCGTGCGCGAAAGCCGGGTTTGAACTCACCCGCTGCGATGCGCGTCGCATGCTTTTCCAGTGCAAAGCTGCGCGCGGCACCGCCCAGCAGTACGTCGCGCACCAGCGCAGGGTCCACGCCCTGCGCGCGGGCCAGAGCCAGCGCATCGGCCACACCCAGCATGGCGCCTGCCGTGGCGACCTGGTTGCAGGCCTTGACGGTTTGCCCCGCACCCAGCGCACCCACATGCGTGATGGTCTTGCAGAACGCGGCCATCACGTCCCGCACGGCATCGACCGCAGCCGCTGGCCCGCCGATCATGCAGCCCAGCGTGCCCGCCTGCGCGCCCGCCTGGCCACCGCTGACCGGCGCGTCCAGATACGTCACACCCTGCTGCGCCAGACGCTCGCCGATGCTGCGCGCCTGTGTGGCGGCAATGGTGCTGGTGTCTACCACCGTGCTGCCAGGTGGCAGGCCCTGTGCCAAACCGTCGGGTCCAAACAGAACGGCCTCTACGGCTGCTGCGTCGGGCAGGCTCAAAAAAACCAGCGTGCATTCACGCCCCAGTGCCGCCGCAGACGTCGCTGCCGAAGCGCCCGCTTCCACAAAGGGCGCCGCCGCCGAGGCCTGGCGCGCAAACACAACCAGCGCATGGCCTTTGGCAAACAGGCAGTGGCCCATGCCCGCGCCCATGGCACCCAGGCCGATCAGGCCCACCCTGCGTGCTGCGGTCATTTGGCGATGGCCTTGCCGATCAGGTCGTAGGCCTCAACGATTTCCTTTTGAAAGGCCGGGCCTTCGGCGTAGTCCTGCGTGAGGCCGGACTTGGCCACATAGTCTTTCCATTCCTGCGTCTGCATGGCGCGGCGAAAGCTGTCGTGCAGGTAGCGGTGGATGTGGGCCGGCAGGCCGGCGGGCGCCATCAGGCCCTTCATGTTGTCCAGCGCCACGGGCACGCCCAGCTCCATCATGGTGGGCACGTTGGGCAGCGCGGGCAGGCGGCTGCGCGAAAACAAGGCCAGCGGCCGGGCGCGGCCCGCGTCGATCATGGGTTTCATTTCTTCATACGCGCCAAAGGCCGTGTCCACCTGGCCGCCCAGCAGCGCGGTCATGGAATCCGCCGCGCCCTTGTACGGCACATGCAGCAGCTTCACGCTGCCCTGCTTTTCCAGGACCAGGCCGGTGGCGTGGAAGATGCCGCCTTCGCCGGTGGAGGCATAAGACACTTTTTCCGGCGCCGTTCTGGCCTCGGCCAGCAGGGCCTTCATGTCGGCAAAGCGTGAATCGGCCTTGACCGCCAGGATGCTGGGCGCGCGCGACACCTTGATCACCGGCGTGAACGACTTGCGCGGGTCGTAGCCCAGCGTCTTGAAGTGGCCCACCGACGTGGTCTCACTGCCGCCGCCTACAAACAGCGTGTAGCCGTCGGCCTTGGCGTCGGCCGTGGCCTGTGCGGCGATGGCGCCGGCGGCGCCCACACGGTTTTGCACCACCACCGGCACGGGGATGATGTTCTTGGCTGCAAACGACAGCTGCCGTGCGATCTGGTCGGCCGAGCCGCCAGGCGCAAAGCCCACCAGGATGGTGATGGGCTGCGTGGGCACCCATTCCTGTGCCCAGGCGGGCAGGGCCAGCGACGACAGGCCAAGGGCGCCGAGCTGGCGGCGCGTGAGCTTTTGGGGTGTGTGGGTCATGTGTGTCTCCTGGGCGGGATTCTGCCGGGACGGGGTGATCCATAAAAGTGATAAAAATCGAAGCTTCTTGTTCACCAAAAAGAAACATCATGACGCTCAAGCAACTGGAAGCGTTCTACTGGGCCGCCAGCGCCGCCAGCTTTCTGGTGGCGGCGCAGCGGCTGCATGTGTCGCAGTCCAGCCTGTCCAAGCGCATCGCCGAGCTGGAGGCCCAGCTCAAGACCGCTTTGTTTGACCGCAGCGGCCACCGCGCCACATTGACAGACGCAGGCCATCAGTTGCTGCCCATGGCGCGGCGCATGCTGGGCCTGGCCGACGACATGCGCGCGCTGGCGCTGCAAGGCGGCGGCGTGCGCGGGCACTGCCGCTTTGGCGTGGGTGAGCTGGCCGCACTCACCTGGTTGCCCGACCTGGTGGCCCATACCCGTGCCGCCCACCCCGATCTGGTGCTGGAGCCCCATGTGGACCTGGGCGCCGCGCTGGAGCAGCGCCTGGAAAGCGGCGAGCTGGACTTTGCCGTGGTGGCGGGCTATTCGTCGCGCAGCGCCATTGCCAGCGAAGCCATTGCGCAGGTGCGCTTTTCATGGGCGGCGGCGCCCGCGCTGGTGGGCGCGCGCCGTAGCGTCACGGCCGCGCTGCTGCAGGAAACCGCGCTCATCACCATGCCGCCGGCCGCAGGCCCCACACGCATGCTGGAGCACTGGCTGGCCGTGAACAACCTGGAGGCCGGCCGCCGCCTGACCTGCAACAACCTGGCCGCCATTGCCAGCCTGATTGCTGCGGGTGTGGGCATAGGCCTGTTTCCCAACGGCTGGTTGCGCCAGATGGCCGAACGTGAGGCCGTGGTGGAGCTGCGCAGCCGCCCCGCGCTGCCTGCGCTGGAATACACCTTTCAATGGCGGCGCGACGACACGCGCCCGCTGCTGGCCCACCTGCGTGACGCCGTGGCGCAAACAGTAGACTTCACCAAACCCAGCCCTTTATGGTGATGAACCCTTCCGCGACCTACCCGATCGGCACCCCCGGCCAGCCCTGGGGCCCCGCAGAAATTGACCAGTGGCGCGCGCGCCAGATGCGACAGCGCAGCTATGCAGACGACGTGCTGGCCGCTGTGGGCCGGCTGGGCGCGCGGATGGATGTTTTCCAGTATGGCGAGGTGGCGTATGGCAGCGAGCGCTACCCGCTGATGGCCGCGCGCACCGGCGCCTGGCAGCCGGGCCTGCCCGGTGTGCTGGTCACGGGTGGCGTGCACGGGTACGAGACCAGCGGCGTGCACGGCGCGCTGCAGCTTCTGGACGAGCATGCGCAGGCGTATGCCGGCCGCGTGAACCTGCTGGTGGCGCCCTGCGTGAGCCCCTGGGCGTACGAGCGCATCCACCGCTGGAACCATGACGCCGTTGACCCCAACCGGTCGTTTCGCGAGCCTGGTCCGTCTCAAAAGCCGGCCGCGCAGGAATCAGCCGCGCTGATGGCACTGGTGGCGCCGTGGCGCGGGCAGTGGGCCGCGCACATCGACCTGCACGAAACCACCGACACCGACGAATCCGAATACCGCCCGGCCCTGGCCGCGCGCGACGGCAAGCCGTTTGAGCCCGGCACCATCCCCGACGGCTTCTATCTGGTGGACGACACGGCCAACCCGCAGCCTGAATTCCAGCGCGCCATCATCCAGGCCGTGGAACGCATCACGCACATCGCCCCCGCAGATGACAAAGGCGAGATCATCGGCACCCCCGTGGTGGACCACGGCGTGATCCGCTACCAGCTGCAGGCCTGGGGCCTGTGCGCCAGCGTGAGCGGCGCGCGCTACACCACCACCACCGAGGTTTACCCCGACAGCGCGCGCGCCACGCCGCAGCAGTGCAACGCCGCCCAAATGGCGGCGGTGTGTGCGGCGATCAGCTTTGTGCTTGCCTGATCACTGCTGCTTGGGGCCTTCACCCAGGCGGCGGCCCAGGCCCACCGCATAGGGCGCGGCGCGGGCGGCAATCATCGGGTCGGCCGACGGCTCCACGCCCTTGGGCAGCACCATGGGGTTGTAGGTGATCGTCAGGCAAGGGCCGCCCGCGTCCTCAGCCACCGAGGTGATCTTCAGCATGCCCATGTTCACCTTCTTGCGGCCCTCGGGCAGCGGCACCGTGGCGCTGTCGAGCCGGTCGCCGGCCTGGGCCAGCTCCAGGTTGAAGTTGAAGGACACCTTGCCGTCCTTCACGCGCTGGCGCAGGTCGTCAAACAGGAAGGCCGGGCCCTTGGCCTTGGCTTCGTCGTCGCTCAGGCCCTGCACCCCGCCTGCGGGTTCGAACACCCATTTGCCAAACTGCTTCGCGCCGGCAGCGTTCACAAAGCCAAACGCATGCACGCCCCAGTAATTGACCGCACCAAAACTGGCCGGCACCGGCTGCGACGCAAAGTAGCGGCCCTGCAGCAGCACCTCGGGGTTGGCATCGGCAAAGGCCTTGACCTTGGCGGCGTCGGGCATTTTGGTGGCCGGGTCGGGCTGCAGCGAGGCCAGGCGGCCCAGGAACTGCTGGGGCGACGAAGCACCAAACACCGGTGCCGAGATATTGCCCATTTGCCACACCTCGCTGTTGGGCAGGTTGAACTGCAGCGCCATGTTGCGCTGGCCCTTGGTGTTGTCGGGTGCCTTGGGGTTGGCGCCGCCCACCGAGAAGCGTACCACCACCGGCACCGGCTGGCCGCTGAAGGCGCTGGACGTGGACAGGCCGCGCGCGTCGGCGCTGCCCACAAATTCGCCCATGGCGCAAATGCCCTTGGCGCCCGAGCGGCGGTAACCTTCAAACTTGCCGAAGGTGGACTCGAACTGGTTCAAAAAGGCGTTGGGATCCACTGGCGCGGCGCCGGCGGGCGACTGCGCAAAGGCGTTCAGCGTCAAGACGGTGGTGGCGCAAGCCACGGCAGACAAGACCAGCGTTTTCATGAAAGACACTCCTGAGTTATGGGTTGACAGCACACAACGGGCCGCAAGCCCTGGCAGGGCCTGCGGCAAACCGTCAGGGCATAGTCGGCTCAGGAAATAAAACCTTACAGCGCCTGCCGTGGTGCACTTGTCAGTGCCGGGCCGGCGGCGCGTACAGCGGGTACAGCGTGCTTTCTTCGCGCGCAAAGCGCGCCGCCAGCGTCTCGCGGATGGAGTCCTGGTCCACCATGAAAGCCGGCCCCAGGATGGTGCGGTCATTGGCGGTGTATTTGTCCACAAACGGCGTGACCGTGTTGGCGATCTGGTTCATCTCTGACTGAAAGGTACGAGACAGCTGCGCCGGGCCGCCGCTTCTGACGTGCGCAGCCGCGCGGATGTACAGGTACAGGCGCGTGTTCTCCACCAGCAGGTGGTCGGCCAGCAGCGAATGGAACTTCAGCAGCGCCTTGCGGGCAGCATGCGCGTCGTTCATGGCGGCGGCGGTGGCCGAGCGCCTGATCAGCGCCAGCAGCGCCCCATGGTCGCTGACCAGAGAAGGAATGAGCACCGGGTCGAAACTCGGCCCGCAGCCGATGGACACGCGGGCTGCGCTGACCAGCGGGGCGGGCGAGGACGCCCGTTGCAACGGCGCGGGCGCCGACGTGACGGCGCCGCCCGAAAACGAGCCAAACAAGCTTCTGACCATTTCCATCATGACCTCCTGCGATGAGGTCATTGAAGCACCCTGATGCGTGGGCGAATAACTGTCCAATGGTCTGGCCAGCCATTCGTATGGCATGGGTGGCGTTACAGCGTCTGGCGGTAACGCTCCAGCATCTGCTCCTGCGTCTCGAACGCGGTGCCGGGCGACACCTTGTGCGCCACCTGGTCGCGCAGCATCTCGCCCATGCTGGGCATGCAGGTGCGCGGCTGGTGGTGGGCCGGCTCCCACAGCTCGGAGCGCATCAGCGCCTTGGCGCAGTGCAGGTAGCTGGCCTGCACCGTCACGCGGATCACCAGCTTGGGTGTGCGGCGCTCGTCACGGCAGAGTTCACGCTCGGCCTCGTCCACCGACAGCACGGCAGCGCCGTTGACGCGCAGCGTTTCGTCCACCCCCGGCACCAGAAACAGCAGGCCCACCTGCGGCGTGTGGATGATGTTCTGCAAGGTGTCCAGCCGGTTGTTGCCCGGTGAATCAGGAATCAGCAGCGTGTGCGCGTCCAGCACCTTCACAAAGCCGGGCGAGCCGCCGCGCGGCGACGCGTCCATGCCGTCCATACCGCCGCTGGCCACCACCACAAACGGCGACAGGCTGATAAAGCGTGTGGCGTGCACGTCCAGCGCCTGCAGCTCCTTGGCGGCGGAACGCTCGCGCACGGGGTCGTACAGGGGGCGCAGGGACTGGGGGGTGGTGAAGGTGGTGGAGCTCATGTTGGTGGTTGAGATTGAAAACTCAAAGGGCTTGCGCAACTGTGTGCGCAGCGTCGATCAGTGCGTCGACCAGGCGGTCGTCTACGTCAAGCAGGCCTTCGTACTCGCCAAGGTTGCGCATGTTGTGGCATTTGTCGAGCACGCGCCAGACTTCCGGGCCAAGGCCAAGCGTGTGCGGCAGGGTCTGGAAGACGATGTAGCGGTTGCTTGCGCGATAACCTTTGCGCCGTAGCGCGGCCAGACAGAGTGCATGTGCGGCGTTGTAGGCCAGATCAAAGCGGCTTTCCAGTGAAAGTTGTCCGTTGGACGCATCCTTCAGCCGCGCCGTTCCCGTACGAATCAAACCCTGAATCTCCGTGTCATCCGGTGGCTCGGCGCGAAGCGACTTGCCGGGGCCAGCCAGATTCTCAAGCGGTACGGACATTGATGAACTCGTCATTGCCAATCACCCACAGCTTGTCCTGGCTCAGTACGCGTGTGGCAAAAGCACTGCGTTGCCTCAGGCGTTTGGAAAACTCGGCGTGGGAATAGAGGGTGGGGTTGATCTGACGGCCAAGCCGCGAGCTGGCCGATTCCAGCACGCTGAATAGATCGGCGTATGCCAGCGTGTCACTGACTACCAGAAGATCGATATCGCTTGTGGTGGTGTCTTGCCGCTTGGCGACCGACCCGTACACGAATGCCGACTGGATCTGGCTCGCCACAGGCGCCAGCGCGGCGCGCAGCACGTCTACCAAGCCAGACGTCTTGAGCACAAGGCTGCGTAACTCCGAAAAAACTGGTGCGTCGGTGTTGGCTTTGTAGTGCTTCTGGTTTCCCTGGGTGGTGACGGTCAGCAAGCCGGCATTGGCCAGGGATGCCAGCTCGCGCTGAACCGCCCCGGTGCCAGACTGGGCCAGGGCCACCACTTCGTTACCAAAAAAGCTGCGGTCCGGGTTGCCATAGAGCAAGCCCAGCACTCGCTGTCGTACGCGCGGAAACAGCGCATCCGCCAAGCTGGACGGCGGTAAAGGAATAGTGATCGAACCCATATTGGGGTTGATCATACCCAAAATGGGTTCTTACGTCAGCCCCTGGCTGCCACCCCGTCATCCACCCAGTCAAAGTCCATCTGCCGCGCCGTGCGCGTGGCCAGTGCTGCGCTGTGCAGGCGGCGCACCAGGTGCAGGCTCATGTCGATGCCGGCGGAAATACCGGCCGACGTGACCAGCCGCCCCGCGTCACACCAGCGCGGGCCCTCGACCACCTGCAGCGCGGGGAAGGCCGCGCGTAGGTCGGCCACATCCTCCCAGTGCGTGGTCACGCGCAGGCCGTCCAGCAGACCGGCGCGGGCCAGCAAAAAGGCACCGGTGCAAACCGACGCCGTAATGCGCGTGGCCGGCGCGGTGTGGGCGATCCAGCGGACCCCATCGGGCTTTTCAAGCTCGTCATTCACCACGCCGCCGGGCACCACCAGGCAGTCGATGGGTGGGTGGCCGGCCAGCGCATGGTCGGGCTCGACCTTGAGCCCCGCGCGGGCCAGCAC
>CALRYY010000107.1:0-14727 GCA_943372515.1 Ramlibacter sp. 2FC
CGCCGCGGCTGTTAGAGCGAAGCGCGCAGCGCGTAGCGAGTTCTGCGGCGCAACCCCGAATCGAGCACCGCAGCGGAGTTGGCGCAACGCGCCAACCGCCACAGTGTGAGCCCCCGCCGGCCACCCCCTGCCGCGAAGCCAGCGAAAGAAAAAGATGATCGGAAGACTACAAGGCACGCTAGCAGAAAAGAACCCGCCGCAGGTGCTGGTGGACTGCAACGGCGTAGGCTACGAGGTAGACGTGCCCATGAGCACGTTCTACAACCTGCCGACACTGGGTGACAAGGTGTCACTGCTCACGCACTTTGTGGTGCGTGAAGACGCGCAGATTCTTTATGGCTTTGCGACAGCAGCAGAGCGCGAAGCCTTTCGCCAGCTCATCAAGATCAGCGGCGTGGGCCCGCGCACGGCCCTCAGCGTGTTGAGCGGCATGAGCGTGGCCGACATTGCCCAGGCCGTGACCGCGCAGGACGCGGGCCGGCTGGTCAAGGTGCCGGGCATCGGCAAGAAAACGGCCGAGCGGCTGCTGCTGGAGCTCAAAGGCAAATTTGGCGCAGACATTGGCGCGGGCAGCGCCAGCGTGACGAGTGACACACAGGCCGACATCCTGCAGGCGCTGGTGGCGCTGGGCTACAGCGACAAGGAAGCCGCGCTGACGCTCAAGGCCCTGCCCAAAGACGTGGGTGTGAGCGAAGGCATCAAGCTTGCGCTGAAATCACTGGCCCGGTAAATGAGCATCCAGACCGACGACTTCGACATGCCGCCGTCCAAACGGGTGGTGTCGGCCGCGCCCGCGTCGCCGAACGAAGAGGCGATTGAGCGCGCGCTGCGCCCCAAGCTGTTTGACGACTACGTGGGCCAGGCCAAGACGCGCGAGCAGCTGGAAATCTTCATTGGCGCGGCACGCAAGCGCGAAGAGGCGCTGGATCATGTACTGCTGTTTGGCCCGCCGGGCCTGGGCAAGACAACGCTTTCCCACATCATTGCGCACGAGCTGGGCGTGAACCTGCGCCAGACCTCGGGCCCCGTGCTGGAAAAGCCCAAGGACCTGGCAGCCCTGCTGACCAACCTGGAAAAGAACGACGTTCTTTTCATTGACGAGATCCACCGGTTGAGCCCCGTGGTGGAAGAAATCCTCTACCCCGCGCTGGAGGACTACCAGATCGACATCATGATCGGCGAGGGGCCGGCCGCGCGCAGCATCAAGCTGGACTTGCAGCCCTTTACCCTGGTGGGTGCCACCACCCGCGCCGGCATGCTGACCAACCCGCTGCGCGACCGATTTGGCATCGTGGCGCGGCTGGAGTTTTATACGGCCGAAGAGCTGGCGCGCATCGTCAAGCGCAGCGCGGGCCTGTTGAATGCGCCGATGGACGAAGAGGGCGGGGTGGAGATTGCCCGCCGCTCCCGCGGCACGCCGCGCATTGCCAACCGGCTGCTGCGGCGCGTGCGCGACTATGCCGACGTGAAGGGCACGGGCCGCATCACCGCCGACATCGCGCACAAGGCGCTGGCCATGCTGGACGTGGACCCGCAAGGCTTTGACGTGATGGACAGAAAACTGCTTGAAGCGGTCATTCACCGATTCGACGGTGGCCCTGTGGGGCTGGACAACATCGCCGCCAGCATCGGTGAAGAACGCGACACCATCGAAGACGTGATCGAGCCCTACCTGATCCAGCAGGGCTACCTGCAGCGCACGCCACGCGGGCGCATTGCCACGCTGGCGGCGTACCGCCATCTGGGCGTGGCGCCGCCACGTACCGACACCGGGCTGTTCGAGCCTGGTGCCTGATCGCCCTGCATGACCGTGTCACCCCTGCAACGCCGCTGGCTATGGATTGTGGGGGCAGCGCTGCTGGCCCTGGCCGTGGTGGCGGGCGGGCTGGCCCTGCGCGGCCCGCAGGTGGATGCGGTGCAGCTGCAGCAGGCGCCCCTGGTGCGCACGTTGCAGTTTTCCGCGCGGGTGGCCACGCTGTCGCGCGTGGACGTGGGCAGCACCATCACCGGCCGCGTGGCCCAGGTGCTGGTGGCCGAGGGCGCCCAGGTGCGCCAGGGAGATGCTTTGCTGCGGCTGGAGTCTGACGAACTGGCTGCGGCGCTCTCACAGGCCGTCGCAGGCCAGCAGCAGTCCGCCGCGCGCCTGGCTGGCCTGCGCAGTACGGGGCGCTCGGCCGCCGGCGCTGCGCTGGGCCAGGCCGATGCCACGCTGCGCGCGGCGCAGGCCGAACTGACGCGCGTGCAGCAGCTGGTAGCGCAGGGCTTTGTCAGTGATTCACGGCTGGACGATGCGCGCCGCGCCGTGGACGTGGCCCAGGCCCAGCAGGCCAGCGCACGCGCCCAGACCCAGGCCAACGCCGAGGCCGGGACCGACCTCGTGCAGGCCCAGGCCCAGCTCGCGTTGGCCCAGGCCGCCACGCAGTCGGCCCGCGCGCGGCTCGCGCAAGCTACTGTGCGGGCCCCGGCCGACGCCCGCGTGCTGGTGCGCGAGGTGGAGCCCGGGCAGATCGTGCAGCCCGGCAAAGCCCTGATGAGCCTGGCGCTGGCCGGCCCCACGCAGCTGGAGGCGCAGGTGGATGAACGTTTTCTGGACCAGCTGCAGGTGGGGCAGGGCGCCACGGTGGTGGCCGACGCCTTTGCCACGCAGCGCTTTGCGGCACGCGTGCTGGCCATTGCACCGGCGGTGGACGCGCAGCGCGGCGCCGTGGAGGTGAAATTTGAGCTGGTGCAGGCGCCGCCGGCATTTTTGCGAGAGGACATGACGCTGTCGGTCGAGGTGGAAACAGCGCGCCGCGAACGCGCGCTGGTGCTGCCGCTGGCGGCGCTGCGGTCCAGCACGCCGCAGGGGTCGGCCACGGTGCTGGTCAGCGTGGACGGCAAGGCCCAGGCGCGCGCGGTGCAGTTGGGCCTGCGCACGCTGGACGCGGCTGAAGTGACCGGTGGCCTGGTGGCGGGTGACCTGGTGTTGCTGGGCGCTGCGGTGCAGGACGGCCAGCGCGTGCGCATCAACGTGAAGGCCTGGAAGCCCGGCCAGTTGCAGCCGGCCGGCAGCGGGCCGGATGCAGCCTCGGCGCTGAGCAACGCCATGGGGCGCTAGGCGCGGCAAACCGCCATGACGCCCTGGCCTGGTTTTGAACTGCGCGTGGCGCTGCGCTTTCTGCGCGAAGGCCGCATGCAGACCTTGCTGATCATCGTGGGCGTGGCGGCGGGGGTGGCGGTGATCGCCTACATTTCGGCGCTGATCAGCGGGTTGCAGGGCAATACGCTCAACAAGACACTGGGCGCACAGGCACATGTGACGCTGCGCTCGCCTGACGACGTGGTCACGCCGGCGGCGCTGGCGCAGCCCGGCACCACCGGGCTCACGCAAACCCAGCCGCGGGCCCAGCGCCTGCGCTCGGTGGCCAACTGGCAGGCGCTGGTGCCATTGCTCGAACGCATGCCTGCCATTGCAGCCGTGTCGCCCATGGTGGCCGGCGGCGGCCTGGCGCTGCGCGGCGAAGCCACACAGGCCATCTCGCTCATGGGCGTGGAGCTGGACCGTTATGACCGCATCGTGGGCCTGCGCGCCAAGGTGGTCAGCGGCAGTGCACGCCTGTCGCCCGGCGAGGCCATCGTGGGCCGCGACCTGGCGGCGGACCTGGGCGTGCGCGTGGGCGACCGCCTGACGGTGCAGACCGGCACGGTGAATGATTCAGTGCGCGTGACCGCGCTGGTGGACCTGGGGGTCAAGGAGCTCAACCGCCGCACCGTGATCGTGCCGCTGCGCGCCGCGCAGAACCTGCTGGGCCTGCCGGGCGGCGCCACCAGCATTGACTTGACCGTCAAGGACGTATGGGCCGCACAAAGCCTGGCCGACAGCCTGCGCCGCCAGTTCCCGTACAAGGTGGAAAGCTGGCAGGAAAGCAACGCGCAGCTGGTCTCGGCGCTCAATGCGCAGTCGGTCAGCACCGGGTTGATCCGCGCGGTGGTGCTGGTGGTGGTGGTGCTGGGCATTGCCAGCGTGCTGGTGGTGTCGGTGGTGCAAAAACGCCGCGAGATCGGCATCCTGCGCGCCATGGGCGCCACGCGCGGCCAGATCCTGCGGCTGTTTCTGGTGCAGGGCGCAGTCGTTGGTGCGCTGGGCTCGGTGCTGGGGCTGGTGTTGGCGGTGGCCATGATCTGGCTGTTCACGAATTTTGTGCGCGGCGCAGACGGCCTGCCGCTGTTTGCCATCACTCTGGCGCCGATGCTGGGCTTGCAGGTGGCGCTGATCGCCACGGTGTGTGGCGTGCTGGCGGCCGTGGCGCCCGCGCGCCGCGCCGCCGCCATGGACCCGGCGCTGGCCATCCGGATATGAAGCCATGAGTGACCCCAGGACCGCGCTGATCGAGCTGGACCAGGTCCGCAAAACCTACAACGCCGGCCTGCCCAGCGAAGCCGAGGTACTGCATGGCCTGCAGCTGCGCGTGGACAAGGGCGAATTCATTGCGCTGATCGGCCCGTCGGGCTCGGGCAAAAGCACGCTGCTGAACATCATCGGCCTGCTGGAGCGCATGACCAGCGGCAGCTACCGCCTGCAGGGCGAAGAAGTGCAGGCGCTGGACGACGCCGGCCTGACGCTGCGCCGACGCACCCTGCTGGGCTTTGTGTTCCAGTTCCATCACCTGCTGCCGGCCTTCAGCGCGCTGGAAAACGTGACCCTGCCCGCGCTGATGGCCGAAGGCCGCGTCACAAACCAGGCGCGTGACAAGGCCCGTGAGTTGCTGGATGCAGTGGGCCTGGCCAAGGCCATGAACAAGCGCCCCGGCGAGCTGTCGGGCGGCATGCAGCAACGCGTGGCGATTGCACGTGCACTGGTGATGCAGCCGCCGCTGGTGCTGGCGGACGAGCCCACCGGCAACCTGGACACCGCGTCGTCCGACGACGTGTTTGTACTGCTGCGGCGCATGCATGCCGAGCGCGGCATATCGTTCGTAGTGGTCACGCACGATCCGCGCCTGGCCGCGCGCTGCGACCGCCTGGTGGAGCTGATCGACGGACGGATTGCGCGCGATGAGCCGATCGCGCACACGGCGTGACGGCTACTTGCCCAGTCTGGCGTGGCGCACGATCAGGATCTGCGCTGCGTAGTAGGTGCTGAGCACCCACACCTGCGCCATTGGCAGCGGCGCCACAAACCTGTTCACCGCCAGAAGTGAATCGCTGAGCATGAAAAACCCCGCGCCGATGGCCACGCCCACCGCCGCCCCATCGCGAAGCAGCGTAGCGCGGCCGATGGCCTGTGCAGCCATGAGCGCAATGACGATCACATAGGCCGCCACCGGCACGCGCAGCGCAGCAGGCAGGCCGCCCTGCCACAGGTACGCATACATCACCACGCCAACACCCAGGGTGATGGCCAGCGCGCGGCGGCTGGGAAACCAGCGCTGCCCCATGCGAAACAGTGCGATGTACAGCAGGTGTGCCACCAGAAACGACACCAGCCCGGGGATGAAATAGCCGGGGAACATCAGGAACGCGTCCCCTGCCAGCGACATCGCAAGCGCCCCCAGCAGCAGCGCGTCAAAGCGGCCCAGCTGCGCCAAGCCGCCCGCGCGCAGCACCACAAATGTCATGGCCAGTGCCATCGTCAGCGGCTTGAAGACGCGGTGCAGCTCTATGAACCCCAGCGCCGCTGTGGCGGTGGCCAGCGCGGCGGACTCCACCATCAAGGCTTCTGTCATGCTGATACGCCCCTGCATCACCGCGCCAATGGCCCACAGGCTGGCCGCCAGCACGCCCAGCCACACGGCAGACTGCGCCATCGGCATTCGGTCGGCAAACCACAAAAACGCCGCCACGCCCTGCAGCAATACGATGAACTGCAGCGCGCCAAACCACATCACGCGCCGGCTCATGGGCGGGTGAAACACCTGCACGGCCTGGATATCAAATGCCGGGGATGGAAAGCGCGCCGCCACGTCGGGGGGCCGCCAGCCCGGCGGCTTGACCCACACGCGCAGCTTGTCGGCCCAGCTGCGCGCATGCCATGAGTCTTTCAGCAGGCCCCAATACACCTCGGTGTTGGACCACAACGGGTCCCAGCTGTTCAGCGGCTTGCGTGTGCCGTACACGCACTTTTCGTCTTCTTCCTTGAAGCTGCCGAACATGCGGTCCCAGATGATGAGGATGCCGCCGTAGTTGCGGTCCAGGTAGCGGTCGTTCACCGCGTGGTGCACGCGGTGGTTTGACGGGCTGCAGAACCAGCGGTCAAACCAGCCCAGTTTTGGCACATGCTCGGTGTGCACCCAGAACTGGTACAGCAGATCCACCAGCGCCACCACGCCAAACACCAGCGGCGGCACGCCCGCCACGGCCATGGGCACATAAAACACCCAGCCCAGCAGTGCGCCCGAGCTGGTCTGGCGCAGCGCGGTGGACAGGTTGTAGTCCTGGCTCTGGTGGTGCACCACATGCGCGGCCCAGAACACGGCCGTCTCATGCCCCGCGCGGTGCAGCCAGTAATAGCAGAGGTCGTAAAACACCAGCGCCAGCAGCCAGCCATACCAGGTGGTCCAGAACGCGGTGTCGGGCCAGAGGGCCACGGTGGAATAGATGGCGGTGTAAATGCCCACGCGGAACAGCCGCGTGAACACCGCGCTGATCTGGCTGAGCATGCCCAGGCTGATGCTGTTCACAGCATCGTTCAGCCGGTAGGTGTTGCGCGCTTTTTTGTAGCCCCAGGCGAATTCAATCGCAATCAGCAAAAAGAAAACCGGGGTGGCAAGGACGATGATCTGGCTCGGGCTCATGGCCCTATTTTCAGCGCTATCAGGTCAGCGCGCCTCTGGCGTCAACCCTGAGGGCGAGGGCGGGCGCTAAGATAGCGGCGATGAAGCCTTCCGCCGCGCTGTCCCTGCAACGCAACGCCGTTCACGCACTTGTGACGCGGTATCGTGCGGCGAATCCGCGGGTGTTCGGTTCGGCCTTGTACGGTCAGGACGTCGACGGCAGCGATCTTGACCTGCTGGTCGATCCGCTGCCGGGCACCACGCTGTTCGATCTGGGCGGCTTGCAGGTGGAACTGGAAGAGATGCTGGGGGTGCCAGTGGATTTGTTGACACCTGGCGACCTTCCAATGAAGTTCCGCGCCCAAGTGCTGGCACAGGCCCAGCCGGTATGAGCGAACATCACCGCCTGCCAGATTACATCGACCACATGGCAGACGCTGCGCGTCAGGCCTGAAGAACTTTGGGGAAAGAAAGCCGGATAAAGACCGTCAGGACGAATCGCCATTGACATTTTCAAGTAGTAAATTCTTTCTATGTTTTGTGGTTGAGTTTGACGAGAGCTACAAAGCAACTCGGAGCAACTAATTCAGCGTGTGATGCTGCCCGATAGCGAAAGGGCAGTTCAAATCTTTAGACTGGCACGATGAGCCGAAAGTACAGTCAGATAGTCAATCCCGAAATTTGCGCGTACTGCGGCAAATTCGCAGGTACGGCTGACCACGTGATAGCCCGGAAGTTCTTCCCGGTAGAAAAGCGCGACAACCTTCCGCAGGTCCCGGCATGCAGCCTGTGTAATGGTGATAAGGCTGCGCTCGAGCACTATTTGATTTCTGTCCTTCCTTTTGCCGCCCAGCATGAGGATGCGCTTAAGATCCTTGCGGAAACAGTACCTAGTCGGCTTGAGCAGAATCAAAAACTTCGGCGCGAGCTTGGTCTAGGATTTAGACATCGCTATGTCTGGTCTGATGGTGGTCCCTGGAAGATCGCCGCGTCTTTATCGTTTCAGGGGGAGAAGCTGGAGCAGTACCTGTCAATGGTGGTGCGCGGCCTTGCTTGCCACCATTGGGGCATTGTCAGCGACGAGAGGCTTTTTGCTCAAGCAGCTTTTGTCCGAGAAAAAGGACGAAATATTTTCGATGAAATGATGTTAGGGGGCTCGACCGTGGTGGCGGCAAACCTCGGAAACGGGATATTCGAATACGCAGGAGCGCGCATGGGTGGTGAATCTGAGTTCACCATTTGGAAAATGTCTCTTTGTGGGGTTGAAATGAATCCTGATGAGACAGAGCCGCAGCAAAAACTCAAGCATGCTCATGGCTTCACTGTGCCGAAAAGTCTTGAAAGTTCTCAATACTTTATAGACTTGGTTTTTTCTTGAGAGAGGATCGGAGTTCGTTTTGCAGTTCGCCAAATTCGACACGACTATTCTTGAATCTCACGTACAGGTGTGATACGTAGCATTGACTACGATTTTGCTTTTCAAAACGAAGCAAAGTTTTCCAGATGGTCTGAAATGTCTTAAGAACGTCACGCCGGTCAACGCGTGATGGAAGTGCTGACATGCCGAGAGCTTTAGTTCTTTGCGTTGAAAAGTCGACGCGGTTTCGAAATTTCGAGTCTCCATAACCTGGATGAAGATTGGCGCTCCTTAGCACCATTGGCTGTGGACCCCCCCACTCGTATTCGATTTCCCATAGGTGCCCATGCATCAGCATGTCTCGAAGTACATAGACCTCCTGCAGTGCTTTCTTGTGCCGAAGATTTGGAAATACCGTGAGGGCAATGTCCAGCCCGCTTTTTGGGTTGTTGTGGAATTTTCCCTTTTGAATGTAGCGAACACGTGAGGTGTAGGACTCAAACATTGCAACTAACAACACGATGATGGCGGCCGAATATCCGCTTTCATCATGTCCCGATTGAACGCGCGTCGAGCGCGGTGACTTACGCGCAAGAAGACGCTCAAGAAGATCAGCGATTGGTTGAAAGTATGCCGATCCGAGGACCGTAACTAGAGTTTCTGAGGTGCGAGGCAAGTGTCTCCTCCTCACGTTGGTGGTAATTCTGGTTCCGACGCCGATTGACCCGATCAGGTCAGCGCGCCTCTGGCGTCAACCCTGATGATCTTGTCGACGCGGCCGCTGCGCAGGCCGCCGGTCACGCCGATCATGAAATTGTGCAGGTTGACCGTGGGGTCGCAGTGGCCGGGGATGAGCCACAGGTAGCGGCCCAGGGCCGGCAGGCGCTGGCCGCTGCCGGCGGTGCGCACAATGCCGTGCTCGTCGCCGCCGTTGAAGTATTCCAGCTCGCTGCTCTCGTCAAACGCATGCACGCGCGGCAGGCCCGAATCAATCGCGTGGCTCTTGTGGCCTGCGTCACACACGGCGTGGGTGGCGCAGGTGCTGATGATCTGCGTCTTGACGAACAGCGCGTGTTCAAAATGCGGCTGCGCCGGGTCGCGCTCGTTTTGCGCGTAATCCGCGTCCATGAACATGAACGAGCCCGCCTGCAGCTCGCCATAGACGCCACTGGCGGCCTCCAGCACCAGGCTGCCCGTGCCCGCGCCCGTCACCAGATCCACCGGCACGCCCTGCGCCTCAATGAGCTTGCGGGTGAAGATCACGTCGTCCACCGCAATACCAATCGCGTCGCGCCGCTCCTGCGCCGTGCGCATGTGCTGCGCGCGGCCGTGGTAGGCCTGCAGCCCGGCAAAACGCAGCGCGGCATGCTTGCGGATTTCCAGCGCCAGCGGCACGGCGGCACCACCGGGCGGCACGCCACAGCGGCGCTGGCCCACGTCAATTTCCACAAACACGTCAATCACGGCTGCGTGTGCGTGGCGCGTGCGCGCGTCGTTCATGGCCTGGGCCAGGCGCGTCACGCCTTCTTCACTGTCCACCGCAATGGCCAGGCGGCCGCGCACCGCCGCCAGCTGGTGGGCCAGCGCCGCCACGCGGGCCAGCTTGTGCGGGGCGATGACTTCATTACTGATGTACACGTCGGTCACGCCGCCGGCGACCATGGCCTCAGCCTCGGCGGTTTTCTGCACGCACACGCCTATGGCGCCGGCCTGCATCTGCAGCCGGGCGATGGCTGCGCTCTTGTGCATCTTGGCGTGCGGGCGCCAGCGGATGTTGTGCTTTTTGGCAAACTCGGCCATGCGGCTCAGGTTGCGCTGCATGGCGTCCAGGTCCACCACCAGCGCGGGCGTGTCGATGGCCTGCACTGGCTGGCCCACCAGCTCGCGCAGGGCATCGGGCAGGGCTTCTTTTTTGGGCTCAGGTGTGGGTTTCATCGCGCGTCTCCTGGTCCAGGTGGCGGGTATCAGCCCAGCCCACCAGTGAAAAGCCCTGTGGCGTCCACAGCAGCCGGTTGATGGATGCATTGCCCAGCTGCCAGGTGCGCGGCGCCTGCAGCTCCTGGCCCGTGGCAATGCGGTACAGCACGTCCAGCACACCGCCGTGGGCGACCAGCACGATCTGCTCACCGATGTGGCGCTCGGCCAGCGCCTGCGCCGTCTGCGTGATGCGCTCGCGCAGGGTCAGCAGCGATTCACCGCCCTGCGGCGCCCAGTCGGGCACGCGCTTGCGCCAGGCCTGTGCGTCGTCCGGCCAGGCTGCGTCTATCTCATTGAAGGTCTTGCCCTCAAACACGCCGAAGCTGCGTTCGCGCAAGCCTGTGTGGGCCACGACCTCTCGCCCCGTCAGCCGGGCAATGGCGCCGGCCGTGGTGTGCGCGCGCTGCAGGTCACTGGCGTACACGGCGGCGATGGGCTCGCCCGCCAGCGCGGCGGCCACGCGCTGCGCCTGCCACAGGCCGGTGTCGTTCAGCGGGATATCCAGGTGGCCCTGGATGCGGGTGTCTACGTTCCAGGCGGTTTCGCCGTGGCGTATGGCAATGATGCGGGTGGCGTCCAAGGGCGGGCGTGTCTTTCTTTTTGTTGCGGGGGTCAGCGGGCCGGCACCTGGATGTTGACACGGCGCACGCCCTGGGGCGCGGCAGGAAAGCCTTGCAAGGCGGCGTCAAACATCGCGGGGATCACGGCGGCATTGTCCGTCCAGGGGCCGTCGCTGACGGCGTGGCTTTCGTACACCACCTTCTGCGTGGCCAGCTCGCGCAGGATCACGCTGGCCTCGCGCCGGTACCAGGGCTGCTCCATGCGGCCAAACGGCGACATCCAGTACGGCCCCGGCGTGGCAAACAGGCCCATGCCGCCGCCCCAGCCGTCCCACGGGTCGGCCCAGGGCGACAGGATGCGCTGCACGCGCGCTGCAACCTGCACGCTGTAGCGCGGCGCGGCGTCGTCACGCTTGAGGCCCGCGCGAAACAGCGCCGGGTCGGCCCAGGCTTCTATCTGCGTTTGCTGTTCATGCTGCTGCGAAGGCAGCCGTTCAAACCGGTAGGCCGGGTTGGCCGGCACGGCGGGCAAGCTGGAGAAGCTGCGCACCTCGTTGTCCAGCTGGAAGGTGGACGCGCAGCCCGTGATGAAGAGCGTGGCGCCCAGCAGCGCCAGGCGGCGCAGCGTGGTGGGCAGGATGGCGGCAATGGACAGGTTCGGCATGGGAGACCTCTGGTGGGCAGCCTGCACGGCGCGACTCAGAGGCGGACGACTTGCAGGCCGGGCAATGTGGCGGCGGGCGGGAAATCCTCTGTGTCAAACGCCTTGTCGCCGTCTTCACTGGCAACGCCCGTGGCTTTCAGACCCTTGAAGTCGTAGTGTGTTCCGTCGGCCAGGTGCGAAGGCACGACATTTTGTAACGCACTGAACATGCTCTCCACGCGCCCGGGGTACTTCTTGTCCCATTCGCGCAGCATGGCGCCGACCTGCTTGCGCTGCAGGTTCTCCTGGCTGCCGCACAGCGTGCAGGGGATGATGGGGAACTGCTTGTGCTCGGCCCAGCGGATGAGGTCTTTTTCAGGCACATAGGCCAGCGGGCGGATCACGATGTGTTTGCCGTCGTCGCTGACCAGCTTGGGCGGCATGCCCTTGAGCTTGCCGCCGAAGAACATGTTCAAAAAGAAGGTCTGCAGCATGTCGTCGCGGTGGTGGCCCAGCGCGATCTTGGTGGCGCCCAGCTCGTCGGCCACGCGGTACAAAATGCCGCGGCGCAGGCGGCTGCACAGGCTGCACATGGTTTTGCCCGGCGCGATCTTGTCCTTGACGATGGAATAGGTGTCCTGGTTCTCGATGTGGAACGGGATGCCCAGGGCAGTGAGGTATTCAGGCAGGATGTGCTCGGGAAAGCCGGGCTGCTTCTGGTCCAGGTTGACCGCGATGATGGAGAAGTTGATGGGCGCGCGCGCCTGCATCTTCAGCAGGATGTCCAGCATGCCGTAGCTGTCCTTGCCGCCCGACAGGCACACCATGACCTTGTCGCCTTCTTCAATCATGTTGAAGTCCACGATGGCCTGGCCCATCAAGCGGCACAGCCGCTTTTCAAGCTTGTGGGTTTCGCGCTCGATTTTCAGGTCGCGCGAAAGCGTGGCGCCGGCAGGGGCGGGGTCGTTGTCAATCCAGACGGCACTCATGGGGTGGATTGTCTCATTGGCGGAGATTCGGCGTTAACCTTCACGCATGTGGACTGACTCACTCCGCCGCTACGCTGCCCAGGCCTTGCGCTGGCAGCGCGGCCGCCAGGGCACCGGGTACGACAAGATGCTGTTGCTGACGGCCCCGTGGCCCGTCCCCTTTGACTCCTACCTGATCCGCTACCCGGAAGGGTCAGAAATTCCGCCCCACACCGACCCGGTGTCGTCGGGCCGGCACTATCGTCTGAACATCGTCCTCAAATCTCCCCGCTCGGGCGGCGAATTTGTCTGTGCCACGCCGCTGTTTGAAACCCGGCGCATCAAGCTCTTTCGGCCTGACGCCTGCGAGCACAGCGTGACGCGGGTGGTTGGGGGCAGCCGGTATGTGCTGTCGATCGGCTGGGTGCTGGGGCGGCACCGTACGTGAGACGAGGCGTGTCTGGGACCCTGCGAATATCATGAACTCATGATCCAAGTCCACACCAAAGTCACAGATCAGGAACAGGTCTTTGTGCCAGCCACCATCTGTTCGCTACTGGGCATCACACCTGGCGCGGTGCTGCAATGGACACGTGAGGGTGACCATGTTGTGTTGCGGCGCGTGGGTAGCCGCAGCACGCTTGAGGTTCACAAGGCGCTGTTCCCGGTGCCCGAGCCTGTCGGTCCGGCCATGCCTCATGCAGAACTCAAGCAGGGCATTCGCCAGCGTATCCGGCGTCGCCAGGCGACCGGCTGACATCCTCCAGAGTCACGCAAGGTGCTGACCTTCCGCGCCCTCACCTCCGCCGACCAGCAGGCCCTGTGGCATTGGCTGCACGTCGCCCTATGGGACCCACCGCCCGCGGGCCTGCGACCTGTCGAGGTGCTGGATGCGCCGCCAGTGCGCATCTATGCCGAACACTGGGGGCGCCCCACCGATGTGGGTGTGGTCGCGCAGGTGGATGGCGCGGACGCGGGCGCCTGCTGGGTGCGGCTGCTGCCCGAGGGCGTGGGCCTTGCTTGGGTGGATGAGACAACGCCGCAGCTGGGCATATCCCTTCTGCCGGCTTTCCAGCACCAGGGCCACGGGCGCCCGCTGATGCTGGCCGCGCTGGCCGCCGCCCGGCAGGCCGGCTACGAACGCGTGTCGCTCACCGTGCACCCGCAGAACCCGGCCATTGCGATGTATGAGCGCTGCGGCTTTCGCAAAACGGGCTTGCGTAACGGCTTTCACCTCATGGTGGCTGATGTGGCCTGAGCGGGGTGCGGCAACCTCGCATCTGCGGCGGCCTTGAGATGTTTAAGCAATAAACAACTGAATTCTTATTGGTTCCAGTTTTGAAGGCTGGCTCCCAGAATCGGCTCCTGTTCACATTTACACGTACTGAGAGACCGTCATGAGCCTTCGCCGCACCTTTATCAAGCTTCCCCTGGCCGCCGCCGCAGCAGCCGCTTTGGCCCTCCCGGCTGTCACTGCATTCGCCCAGGCCCCAGCGCCGGTGACCCTGCTCAACGTGTCCTATGACCCGACGCGCGAGCTGTACGTGGAATACAACGCTGCCTTCGCCAAGTACTGGAAGGCCAAGACCGGCCAGGACGTGACCATCAAGCAAAGCCACGGTGGCTCGGGCCGCCAGGCCCGCTCGGTCATTGACGGGCTGGATGCCGACGTGGTGACGCTGGCGCTGGCCGGCGACATCGACGCCGTGCACAAGAACGGCGGCTGGATCCCCGCAGACTGGCAAAAGCGCCTGCCGCTGGCGTCGTCGCCCTACACATCCACCATCGTGCTGGTCACGCGTGCCGGCAACCCCAAGGGCATCAAGGACTGGGACGACCTGATCAAGCCCGGCATCAACGTGATCACGCCCAACCCCAAGACATCGGGCGGCGCCCGCTGGAATTACCTGGCCGCCTGGGAATTTGCCAAGCGCAAGTACGGTGGTGACGCCAAGGCCAAGGAATTCGTGCAAAAGCTCTACGCCAACGTGTCGATTCTGGACACGGGCGCGCGCGGCTCGTCGGTGACCTTTGCCCAGCGCAACCAGGGCGACGTGTTCATCAGCTGGGAAAACGAGGCCTACCTGCTGGAAAAGGAATTCGGCAACAAGGTCGACTTTGTGTACCCCTCGCTGTCCATCCTGGCCCAGCCGCCCGTGACGGTGGTGGACAAGAACGTGGACAAAAAGGGCACGCGCGCTGTGGCCGAGGAATACCTGAAGTACCTGTACACCGAAGAAGCGCAAGACATCATTGGCAAGCACTTCTACCGCCCCACGTCGGCCAAGGCCCAGGCCAAGTACGCCAAGCAATTGCCCAAGCTGAACCTGTTCACCATTGAAGAAGCGTTTGGCGGCTGGGCCAAGGCCGACAAGGACCATTTCGCGGATGGCGGCAGCTTCGACCAGATTTACACCAAGAAGTAAGCGGTCCAGCTGTTGCACGAAGATCAGGGAGTTTTGATGTCCGT
>CALRYY010000108.1:0-14605 GCA_943372515.1 Ramlibacter sp. 2FC
AGCGTCCACCGCCTGGGGCAAGTCAATGATCACGGGCGCGTCCACGCCGTCCGCATGGCCCAGCAGGATGTTGAATTCCGACAGGTCGCCATGCACCACGCCCGCGCACAGCATGCGCACCACCTCGCGCAGCAGCGTGGCGTGGTGGATGCGCGCGGCCCCGGGCGTGAAGCTCAGGTCGTTCAGGCGCGGCGCGGCGTCGCCATCCGCATCAGTCACCAGCTCCATCAGCAGCACGCCCTCATGGAAGTTGTAGGGCTGCGGCACCCGAACACCGGCGCCGGCCAGGCGGTACAGCGCGTCGACCTCGGCGCTTTGCCAGGCGGCCTCTTGCGCCTGGCGGCCAAACTTCGTGCCCTTGGCCATGGCACGGGCCTGGCGTGAATTCTTGACGCGGCGGTTCTCGGTGTAGTCCACCGCCTGGCGAAAGCTGCGCTGCGTGGCTTCCTTGTAGATCTTGGCGCAGCGTGTGTCGTCGCCGCAACGCACCACGTACACCATGGCCTCCTTGCCGCTCATGAGCTGGCGCACCACGGTGTCAATCAGGCCTTCTTCAATCAGCGGCTGCAGGCGGGGGGGTGCTTTCATCTACGCATTTTGCGCCCGCAGCCTGCGCCAATTGCGAACGGGCCATTTCGGGCCCCGGTGAAATAATGCGCCGCATGACAACCTTTCGCATCGGATCAGGCGCCGGCTACTCGGGTGACCGCATTGATCCGGCGCAGGACCTGACCGAACGCGGCGCGCTCCATGCACTGGTGTTTGAATGCCTGGCCGAGCGCACGATTGCGCTCGCTCAGCTACGCCGCAGCCATGACCCCCAGAGCGGTTACGACCCTTTGCTGGCCGCGCGCATGCGGGCCGTGCTGCCCGCGTGCGTGAAGCAGGGCGTGACGATCATCACCAACATGGGTGCGGCCAACCCCCTGGCCGCCGGCCACGCCGTGCTGCAGGTGGCGCGCGAGCTGGGCCTGCCACGCCTTCGTGTGGCCGTGGTCACAGGTGACGATGTGCTGGCCTGGATGCAGGCCCACGACGCACCGCTGATGGACAGCAACGACACCGTGCGCAGCCTGGACGGCCAGCTCATTTCTGCCAACGCGTACCTGGGCGCCGACGCCCTGCTCCCCGCGCTGCGCTCAGGCGCCGACGTGGTCATCACCGGCCGCGTGGCCGACCCGGCCCTGTTCCTGGCGCCGCTGATGCATCACTTTGGCTGGCAACCTGATGACTGGCAGCGCATGGGCCAGGGCATTGCCGTGGGCCATTTGCTGGAATGCGCGGCGCAGGTCAGTGGCGGCTACATTGCCGACCCGGGGTACGTGGACATTCCCGATCTGGCCACGGTGGGATTTCCATTGGCCGAAGTCAATGCCGACGGCAACTTCACCATCACCAAGCTCGCCGGCACCGGCGGCCGCGTGGACCGCCTGACCTGCACGGCCCAGCTGCTGTACGAGCTGGAAGACCCCCAGAACTACCTGCAGCCCGATGTGGTGGCGGATTTTTCGAACGTGCGCTTGCATGAGTCAGGCCCGAACCGCGTGGACGTGTCGGGCGCCACCGGCAAGACCCGCCCCACGCACCTGAAGGCCACACTGGGCTTGCGCGAGGGCTTCATTGGCGAAGGCCAGATTTCGTATGCGGGCCCCGGCGCGCGCGCCCGCGGTGAGCTGGCGCTGGCCGTGCTGGAGCACCGGCTGAAGACGCTGGGCCTGGCCCACCTGGATCACCGGGCTGAGCTGATCGGCGTGAATGCCATGCACGGGCCCCTGCTTGGCGCGGACCGCGAGCCCTACGAGGTGCGCCTGCGCCTGGCGCTGCGCGCGCCCACCCGCGCGCTGGCCGAGCAGGCCGGCCTGGAGGTCGAAGCGCTGTACCTGAACGGCCCGGCCGCCGGCGGCGGCGTGACGCAAAGCGTGCGCGAGGTGGTGGCTGCCGCGTCGGCACTGATCCCGCGCGAGGCGATGCGCACCGAGTGCCACATCCTGGAGCTGGCGCCATGAAGGTCCACGACATCGCCCTGGCCCGCTCGGGCGACAAGGGCAACCGCGCCACGCTCAGCGTCATTGCGCGCGACCCGGCGCATTACCCGTTGCTGGAGCGCACGCTGACGGTCGCGCGCGTGCAGGAGCACTACCGCGGCGTGGTCAACGGCACCATCCAGCGCTACCTGTTGCCCCACCTGGGCGCCGTGCACTTCGTCATGAACGACGCGCTGGGCGGCGGCGTCACGCGGTCGCTGGCGCTGGACGCGCACGGCAAGACCCTGAGCAGCGCAGTGCTGGATATCGTGCTCGATACCCCTGCCCCTTAAACTCGTCATACAACTTAACCCGTAGGAGACATCTCATGAAATTCCCGACCCGCCGCGCCGTCACCCTGGCCGTCCTGGCCGCCACCACACTGGGCAGCACTGCCGTGCTCGCCCAAGCCTGGCCCAGCAAACCGATCAAGGCCATCGTGCCGTTTGCCGCCGGCAGCGCCACCGACCAGATCGGCCGCGCCTTTGCCGCCAAGATGTCAGAGACGCTGGGCCAGACCATCGTGGTCGAGAACAAGCCCGGCGTGAACGGCATGCTGGGCGCCGCAGACGTGGCCAAGGCTGCGCCCGACGGCTACACCATCCTGATCGGCACCAACAGCACCAATGCGGCGCTCAAGTACCTGATGAAGTCGCTGCCCTACAACCAGGACACCGCCTTCACCCCCGTGGGCTTTTTGGGCTCGGTGCCGCTGATGGTGGCCGTCAACAACGACGTGCCGGCCAAGACGCTCAAGGAATTCATCGACCTGGCCAAAGCCAAGCCCGGCCAGGTGAGCGCGGCCAGTGCCAGCACCTCGCAGCTGGTGTCGTCGGCCATGCTGGCCAGCATGACCGGCGTGACGTTCAACAGCATCCCGTACAAAAGCGGCCCTGCCGCCATGACCGACCTGATCGGCGGCCAGGTGATGATGTTCACTGCCGACTTTGCCGTGACCGTGCCCCAGCACAAGGGCGGCAAGATCCGCGGCCTGGCCGTGACCAGCAGCAAGCGCTCGGCCGCCGTGCCCGAGCTGCCCACCGTCAATGAAGCGCTGGGCCTGAAGGACTACGAGCTGACCGCCTACTTTGCCGTGTTTGCGCCGGCCGGCACGCCCGCCGACATCGTGAACAAGCTCAACGCCGCCGTCAACGCCGCGGCCAACACCAAGGACCTGCAGGACAAGTTTGCGCCCAACGGTTTTGCCATCGACCCGGGCACACCCGCAGCCCTGGCCGAGCGCAACAGAACGGAAACGGCCAAGTGGGAAAAGGCCATTCGCGAAGCGAAGATCGAAGCGCAATAAGCGCGTCAAGCGCGTAGCCCATAGCGCGCAACACCGGGGCACCGGCACGGACAGCGGCAGAATCTGCCCATGGCCCCGCCCAAGTTCCTGGTGTGCGCGCTTTTTTTCGGCGACTTTCCCGCACTGGCGCAGCGCTGTGCGTTGTCGCTGGCCGCGTTGCGCGACACCGGCCAGATCGACCTGCGCATTGGCCTGAACGAGGTATCCCCCGCAGCGCGTGCATTGATCGCTGCGGCGCTGCCGGGCGTGGACTGCATCGCGGCCGACCCCCAGATCTACAAGTACCCCATGATGCGCCGCCTGGTGCATGAGTACACCGGTGACGCCACCCACCTGATGTGGTTTGACGACGACTCGTGCCTGACGCCCGGCATGGATGTGCCCCGCTGGCTGGCGGCGGTGGGTGGCACCGCACAAGCCACGCAGGGCATGCTGGGCGCCGCCTACCTGCGCGTGCAGTCTGTACCCGAACGCGAATGGATACGCAACCAGCCCTGGTACACCGGCCGCGCGCTGCCGCAGGCCACGCGCTTTGCCACCGGCGGCTGGTTCGTGGTGCCACTGGACTTGCTGCGCCGGTTTGACTGGCCGCCGCCATCGTTGCTGCACAACGGCGGCGACGTGGCGCTGGGTGCGCTGTGCTACCAGCAAGGGCTGGACGTGGTGGCCTGCCATGGCGGCATTGCCATCAATGCCGATGACTCGCTGGACCATTCGTCCGCGCCACGCCGCGGCTTCAGCGAGCCGCCGCTGGGGCACACAACACCAAACGACTAGCGCGTCAAGATCAAGGGCACATCACCGCGTTGCCCTGCACGGTGCATGGCCCGCCGGGCCCCGCCAGGCCGGGGCCCACGCGGTTGAGCCGATGTCCATTGCTGTCCCAGCAGCCCGTGGGGTCGCACTGTGTGATGACCGCTGCGCGCGGCACCACGACCGGCGGCGGCAACGGTACGGGTGAAGGCAGCTGCGGTACCACCACGGCGGGGCCGTTGACGGGCGGCACCTGAATGACGGGATACGGCGCCCGAAGCCCCGTGGCTGCAGCCGGGCTGCGCGCGCTGGGCGGCGGATCGATCGCCTGTGCTGGCGCGCGCCCAGGTCCCGCCAGCAGGGTCAGGCAAAGCACCAGACAAAGGAAAAGGCGCGCATGCATGCAGCCCATGCTACGCGTACCAACAGCTGCGTGGGGTTGCCGTTTGCAACAGCCCGTCAGCTGTCCTGTCGCCGCTGCACCAGCCCCGCACCGGCGCGGCGCAGCGCGTCGGTGATGGCGGCGGCGCGGATGGGTTTGCTCAGGTAGTCGTCCATGCCGGCGGCCAGGCAGTCGTCGCGGTCGCCCTCCATGGCGTTGGCGGTCATGGCCACGATCCAGGGGCGCAGCGCCACGGGGTAACGCGCGCACAACCGCCGGGTGGCCTCCAGCCCGTCCAGCTCGGGCATCTGCACGTCCATCAGCACCAGGTCATACGGCTGCCCGGCCTGCGCGGCGGCGTCCACCGCGTCCAGTGCCAGCTGGCCATTGACCACCACCTGGATGTCATAGCCCAGCCCACCCAGGATCAGTGACGCGACGCGCTGGTTGACTTCGTTGTCCTCGGCCAGCAGCACACGCAGCGGCACCTGCTCGGCCAGCCGGGGCGTCCGGGCGGCGGCGGCGGCTGACGGGGCCGCAGGCTGGGCCGCAGCGGCGGCGGGCCGCTCGAACAGGCCGGATACGGCATCGAACAGCACCTGCGCCTTGGTCGGTTTGGTCAGCGTCTGGGCTACGCCCAAGCCGGCCAGCTGGCCGCCGTCATCACCCAGCGAGGTCAGCACCAGCACCGGCAGCTGCGCGGCGCTGAAGCGGCGGCGCAGCTGCGCCGTCAACATGTAGCCGTCCATGCCGGGCATCTGCACGTCCAGCACAGCGGCGTCAAATACCTCGCCGGCGTCCAGCCAGGCCAAGGCCTGCTGGCCCGACGACGCGGCACGCGGCAGCATCCCCCAGCGCGCCGTCTGCAGCGTGAGGATGTGGCGGTTGGTGGCGTTGTCGTCCACCAGCAAGATGCGCTTGCCCGCCAGGCTCACCGCCTTCTTGTTGACCCAGGCGCTGGGCCCCGAGGGCACCGTCTGCATGGGGATTTCAAACTGGAAAGTCGAGCCCTCGCCGGGCACCGATTCGACCCAGATGCGCCCGCCCATCAGCGTGACCAGCCGCCGGCAGATCGCCAGGCCCAGGCCGGTGCCGCCGTACTGGCGCGTGGTGGACGCGTCGACCTGGCTGAACACCTGGAACAGGCGGCCCAGCCGGTCGGCCGGGATGCCGATGCCCGTGTCGCGCACCGAGCCGTGCAGCAGCGGTGCGCCGTCAGGCGCATTTCGCCGCGTCAGCATCACCACCACCTCGCCGCGCTGGGTGAACTTGACGGCGTTGTTGATGAGGTTGATGAACACCTGGCGCAGCCGCGTCATGTCGCCAAAGATGGCGCGCGGCACGTCGTCTTCTATCCAGTACAACAGGTCCAGGCCCTTGGCCACGGCCGGGCCGCTGGTCAGGTCCAGCGCGCTTTCCACGCACTCGGTCAGGTTCACCGGCACATGCTCGAGCGTGAGGTTGCCTGACTCGATTTTCGAGAAGTCAAGGATGTCGTTGATCAGCACCAGCAGCGCGTCACCGCTGGTGCGGATGGTCTCGGCAAATTCGCGCTGCGTGGCCGTCAGCGGTGTGTCCAGCAGCAGGTCGCTCATGCCGATCACCGCGTTCATGGGCGTGCGGATTTCGTGGCTCATGTTGGCCAGGAACTCGGCCTTGGCGCGCTCGCCGGCTTCGGCCGCCTCCTTGGCCGCGATCAGCATGGCCTGGGCTTCCTTTCGCGCGGTGATGTCGCGCGCAATGCCCAACAGCCCGGTCACGCGGCCGGTGTCGTCACGCATGGCCACCTTGACCAGCTCTACATGCTGGACCTTGCCCGTCACACGGCTCGTCAGCTGGTCTTCATAGAACAGCGGCTCCTGCTGCGCCATGGCCTGCAGGTCGGTGGTGCGCTGGTGGTCGCCCACCTCGTCGTCAAACAGGTCGTGCGCGGTCCTGCCCACGATGTCCTGCTCGCTCAGCCCATAGGCACGCCAGTGGGCCGGGTTGGACAGGCGGTACACGCCATTGGGATCCTTCAGCCAGATGCGGTCAGGGATGTTGTTGACCAGCGCACTGAGCTCGGCTTCCTTTTGCGCCAGCGCCTCCTGCGCATGTACGTAGTCGGTCATGTCGGTGAAGGTGCGCACCACGCCACCGTCGGGCAGCGGTCGGGTGCGCACTTCCAGCGTCTTGCCGTCGGGGGTTTTGCGCAGGTAGGTCTCAGGCCCCTTGATGGCCTCCACCTTGTCGCCCACGGCCACATAGCCACGCGCCACGGCGTCCACAAACTGGAAGTTCTCGCCAAAGTCCCCGCGGTCGATCTGGAATCGCACCAGCTCCTCCATGGTGGGCTGTTTGGCCATCAAGCCTTCGGGCAGGTTCAGCAGCTGCTGGTGGCGCCGGTTGGACGTCACAACCCGCCCGGTGGCGTCGATGGTGGCAATGCCCTGGATCATGCTGTCCAGCGTGATCTGCAGCGTGCGGGTTTTTTCGGCCAGCTCTTTTTGCGCGTTGAAGTACGCCGTGACATCTGAATAGGTACGCACCATGCCGCCGCCGGGCAGGGTCTGTGTGGCCACCTCGATCACCAGGCCGCCGTGGGTGCGGCGCAGGTAGCTGCCGCTGGCAAACCGCCCCGCCGCGTCCAGCGCGCGACGGTCCACGCTGGCCATTGGCTCCACATTGAGCAGCTCCAGGTGCTCTCCAAAATCGCCGCGCTGCTCCTGAAAGTGGATGACTTCGGCCATGGTGGGGCGCGCCGCCAGCAAGGCGTCGGGCAGGTCCAGCAGCTCCAGGAAACGGCGGTTGTACAGCACCACGGTGCCGCTGGCGTCAATGCGGGCAATGCCGCGGCCGGCGTTGTCCAGCGTGATCTGCAATGCGTCGGTGCGATCGCGCAGCAAAACGCTGGCCGATGCTGCCGAGCGCTCAGCCAGCACGCGGGCCGTGATGTCTTCAATCGTTCCCTCGTGATAAAGCACGTTGCCCTGGGCATCGCGCACCACGTGGGCGTTTTCACTGATCCAGAACACCTCGCCATTGGGGCGGCGCATCTCGGAGACGAATTCCCGCAGCGTGCCATGGGCCAGCAGCCGGTCGCGAAACTCGGCGCGGCGCCCCGGTTGCACGTACCAGCCATGGGCCTGCGACGTGGCGGTGGCCAGCATCTGGGCCTCTGAGCTGAAGCCAAACAGCATCACCATGGCCCGGTTGGCGCGCACCTGCACGCCGCTGGGGTCGCTGCGGTAAGCCCCGATGGGCAGCAGCTCAAACAGGGTGGAGAAGTTGTCGCTGACGGGCATGGTTGACGGCATCGTAGTACAGACCCGCCCCGCACGGCCACCGTAATACCCGGGTATCAGTCCTTCATTTCGCCGCACCAGGCCACGGCGCCCTGGCCGCCATCGTTGATGCGCTGGCGCAAGGCCGGGGCTTGCGCGTCGGTGACGCTGAACGCCACCGTCACTGCGCTGCCATGCGCGGCGTCCAGCAGCGTGGCGCCCGCGGCTTGCAGCTCGCGGCGCAGCCAGCCCTCCAGCGCATAGGGCACGCTGCAGCGCAGGGTGATGGCTTTGTGCACCGCCACCTTGTCTGCGGCCAGCAGCGCCTGGGCCACGGCGTCGGTGTAGGCCCGCACCAGCCCACCGGCGCCCAGCTTGACGCCGCCAAAGTAACGCACCACGGTGGCCAGCACACCGTCCAGGTCCTGGCGGCGCAGCACCTCCAGCATGGGCCGTCCGGCCGTGCCGCCGGGCTCGCCGTCGTCATGCGCGGCCGACTGGCCACCGGCCAGCAGCGCCCAGCACACATGGGCCGCACCGGGGTGGGCCGCGCGCAGGCTGGCCACCACGGCTTGCGCCGCCGCGCGGTCAGGCACAGCTTGCACGCAGCCGATGAACCGGCTTTTCTTGATGAGGAGGTCGCTGTGGACGGGGGTGGCGAGCGTGTGGGGCACGCAGGGGATTTTGGCAGGGGTGAGGTTTGATGAGAAACACAAAAATTCAGGACAGGCTCATCTTGGCCAGCAGCGGCATCCTGTCTTGCTGGCGCATCACGCGGCGCTCCTCATTGCCCAGGTCTTTCGCGCGGTTCGATTCATCGACTGTGGTTGACGCAAGTGCGCTAATCGCTCTGACGCACATCGATGATCTTCGCAGCAAGCTCGACGTACCCATCCGACAGGAACAGCTTCAGAACCGAAGTTCCTCGCTTTACGGATTTGAATCGACCGTCATTGATATTCCCCGGCTTTCTGTTGTCAAGCAAAGCTATGAAGTCGACAGTACACGAACACGAAACGACGCCTGAGCAATCCCATACGAATTTCAAATTTTTGAACTCACGGAACTAGCACTGGGCCGCGACCCGGGAGAGGAAGAATGAACGGCAGCCTCCGCGGTGCTGAAAGCCAGCGATCAGACCGAGGATCGTAGTTTGAGTTGGAGAGAGTGCATCCCTTAGCCTGTCAAAGAGCGACGGCTCGGGCGGGCAGTCAGGTGCGGGATCAGGCTAGAACCCATGCTTACGCGCGCATTCCTTAATGTGCTCGGGCGCATCCTCCAAGGTTTCACCGTGCGACGTACCGCCGAACTCCCCTCCAACACCATCGGTCTTTTTGCACTTCCAGTGCAGATGACGAACCTTGTCACCATTCACCAGCTTGAAATCAATTTTTATCCTACATCCCTTGGAACATTGCTTCCATTGACCAGTGCCATGGTCATCCCCCGCAAGGCCCAAGCGATCGGTAAAGCGCTGGGGATTTCCCCCCACATAGCCCGGCCTATTCAGCCCACCGGCCAATCCAATCGGGTCCATCTGCCGATACCTGCCAAACTTAGAGTCGTATTCGCGATGCCAGTTCTGGTTCGTCTGCGACTCCCCATCCCGCATCTGCCCCGGAAATCTCAACGCCAGGTCCTGCTCGGGCGGCGTCTTCTTCAGTGCCACGCTCTGCGTCGTCCCGGCCATCGGCGTCTTGGGGGTCGCCTTCAGGATGCCCGTGGGTTGCACCGCACCAAACGCGCTGTACGGCCACTGCCATACCGGCTTGTTCTGCTCGTCCTTCATCAGCCGGGGGCTGCCCAGGTGGTCCGTGTGGATCGCGAACAGCTTGCCATTTCGGTACATGCCCACGGGGATTGCCCCGTCCGGTGTGGGCAGCCAGATGTATTCGCTTCTGCCTGCGCCCATTGCTGAGCCGTAGTCGTAGTCGTAGTCGTAGTCGTAGTCGTAGTCGCCAATCATCAACTCGCGCCAATACGCTGATGCCTCTACTTCAATTGCGCGTCAGCATCGATGCTCTGGACGATTACCTTCCCCTCGTCATAGCGAACAAAGAGAATTTTCATGGCATTTTTCTTCTGAAAATTGCGCAGCACACAGATCGCCAATGCTCGACTTGACACTTCGTTGCATTCCCTTTGTCGTGTCAGTTGTAAGAGCTTTTCCAACTTCTCGCGAAGGTCATCTTTCTCCCTCCACGCCCGAAGATACTCATACTCGGCGACATAGAAAAAATACAAGAGCGTCATTCCGGTTAGCGCTTCCGCAGTCACGCGCATCGGCACACGGAGCACTTCACAGGTTTCGTCAGGGCAGTACTCAGCCCATCTAAACCCTCTTGCGCTGGCGATTTTTATCGAGGAGACCGGCGTGCTAAGTAGCTCGGAAGAGAGGTCATTTGGCCTTACGCCTCCAATAGATTTTCCTGAATCGGCGTGCACAAAAATGTGCAACTGGCCCAGAAAAAAAAGGACTGTGAATAAATGCTTAATCGTCGTCATAGCGCTGGCACCCCATTGCCCGGGGTCAGTTGGAAGTGCCAATGATCCCTATTCGGGTTATTTGGGAAGGTCTCGTACTGACCCGCCCCGAAACCACAAGCTTTTGCACACATCTTTGCGTCCTCATCCGTCACAGCGGGATTGGATCTTGGACTCGCAACATCGCAAGCCTCGCCTTTGTAGTGGTGTGACTTGGAGCTATGGCTGCCCTTTTCTGCTCCCCCCGTTACCAGCAGATCCAAGTTCAAATTCCCCGTCGCTCCCTTCAGGCAAGTCTCAAGGCAAACCAATGCGTTAAATGTCTCGCCTTCAACAGGAACTGTCCGCGGCGCCGGAGCGTTGTACCGAATTAACCCTGTTGGATCGGAGTTAGTCAATGGGTTTTGCGCCACGTAGATGAAACCATTTGGGCCACCGCGCAAGCCGATCGGATCAAATTGCCGATACCTGCCACTCTTAGAGTCATACTCCCGATTCCAGTTCTGATTCGTCCCCGACTCCCCATCCCGCATCTGCCCCGGGAACCTCATCGTCAGGTGCTGCTCGGGCGGCGTCTTCTTCAGCATGATGCTCTGCGTCGTCCCAGCCATCGGCGTCTTGGGCGTCGCTTTCAGGATGCCCGTGGGTTCCACTGCCCCGAACGCGCTGTACGGCCACTGCCACACCGGCCTGTTCTGCTCGTCCTTCATCAGCCGGGGGCTGCCCAGGTGGTCCGTGTGAATCGCGTAGAAACGTCCATTCCTGAACATGCCCACCGGAATCGCGCCGTCACCCGTCGGCAGCCAGATGTATTCGCTTCTGCCTGCGCCCGAGGCTGAGCCATTGTCATAGTCGCCCAGTTCGGTATCTCCCCGTCCCATACACAAACGCCGTGCCGATGCTGGTCGTCGCGTTGGCCTGGAACATCCAGCCGAATTTGCTCTTCACTGACTGTCTTCACACAGATGCAGACTGCTTTTTCCAAATCCATCGCGCGCACAGCACGTACGCGCCCAGTAGAAGTAGCGAGACACCAACTTTCATCGTCAGTGGGTACGTGGAACTCGCCAGCGGTGCCAGCATGGCCATTCCGCCCAGTACCCACGTCAATAGCACCGGGCCGCGCGATTTGACGACTTCCATCTCGATCGCGCCAACAAATAGCGACACGCCGGCAATCAACAACCCTGCAATTAGTGGGAAGGACTCAAATAAAGTGGCAAGCATGGAGACCTCACTACTTTCTGCAACTGCAATGCAGCAATGCCATTGCATTCGCCGCCGATGAGAATGGTAGCGTTGCCGCACCAAAGACAGCCAAACCGCTGCTTGCGGCACCAGCAAAGGCACCCGCGTATGCACCAGTCGCCATCAGGGCAGATGATGTGCTACCGCCTGTTACGCCTGCACCAGCGGCGCCCATTGCTTCGACCGCCGTAGCGAAAGCATATGGAGCGCCAACAGCGCCGCCCTTTGTGGCAGCAGATATCGCTGTGCTTGTCCAGGCTTGTCCGGCCGTGCCGCTGCCCGGCACATAGCTCAGTCCGCTGAAGTTGGGAACCATGGTGTCGGCTACGAATGATCCGTAGTATTTTTTTAAGTAGTCTCGAACACAGAGGTCCGTATTGAAGCCCTCCGCTGGAGGCTTTGGTGGCTTTGGTGGTGGCGGGCACCACGCCGACAGTCCAGCTGCACACATGTAGGACTGCAAGCCCATTGGATCCGTGTAGTTCAGAGGATTTCCTTCACCGTACAGTCTTCTGTTCCAACCACCATTCATGCCAATCGGATCCATTTGAGGATACGCCCCGTGCATAGGCCAGTAGCTGCGCATGATGTTCTGATTGGTGTTCGTCTCCACATCCCGCATCTGCCCCGGAAATCTCAACGCCAGGTCCTGCTCGGGCGGCGTCTTCTTCAGTGCCACGCTCTGCGTCGTCCCGGCCATCGGCGTCTTGGGCGTCGCTTTCAGGATGCCCGTCGGCTCCACTGCCCCGAACGCGCTGTACGGCCACTGCCACACCGGCCTGTTCTGCTCGTCCGTCATCAGCCGGGGGCTGCCCAGGTGGTCCGTGTGGATCGCGTAGAAACGTCCATTCCTGTACATGCCCACCGGAATCGCGCCGTCACCCGTCGGCAGCCAGATGTATTCGCTTCTGCCCGCGCCCACTGCAGAGCAGTTGTCATAGTCACCCAACAGGGCATACGGCGGCAACACACCGTCACCAAACACGTACGCCGTGCCAATACCCGTCGTGACTTGGCCCTGCGCAAACTTCCTCTACTCACGCACCTGATCACGCGGTCAACTTCTGCAACTGCGCGCGTACCTTGGTCTCCTCGACGGGCTCCAACCTGTTGGCCATCACCAGCACCTCGAGACCGACTTGCGCCATGTGCAGACGGCGCGGCGTCGCCGCACGCATCCAATCATTGAATGTCTTGAGCGCCACCTCTACCGGGTACTTGCGCGCGATCAGGTCGCTCGCCGCATGCCGCAGCATCTCGTCGCCGAATTCGTCGGCGCCTTCATCAAACGCCCCGAGCAGCGTCTGGCGTTGCAACGGCGTGAGCTTGTCGAAGTCGCTGCGCAAAGTAGTCACGAAAGCATAGCTCCCTGTCAGTGCGCAAATCTCTGGGTCTCGAAGGACCTCGATGAAGAACTCAAAGACGTCCTGGGGCCAGGTTTCATTGGCTAGCTGGTCGCACTCCACATCAAAGCAAAGGTCTTCGAACGCAGACTCCTTCCTCACCGCGGCTGCTTCAGCTAGTCTCTTCGCATATTGGGCCAATTTCATACGAGTGTCCTTTACGGCACTGCCAAATTGCCAGGCACAGTCCACCACAAGGGCGGCAGCAACGACGGCAACATGCGGATGCAGCGGTACACAAGGTATCCACCAACCATCGTAGCGGCCGCGGTGGCTCCAGCGCTGCACTCATCGCAACTGCCGCCGCCTTGGTCCTTGTCTTCCGGTTCGCACTCCTCCTCGTAGCGCTTCTCCCACTTGCGAAGCACGTTGTCCTCCTTGTTGATCAAGGTACGGTGCCCGCGCCGCGTCGCACTGAGCGCCTCTCCGGTCCCAATTCGCTCTGGCAACTGGCCAGTGTTTGCATCGAGTTCTTTCCATCGCGTGTCGACCTCGTTCTGAGAATTCTGAATCTTCCGTCGCAGCGCCTTGCAATGCTCACTGTTCGCTTTGTGCTTCAACCCCATCGGGTCGATGAACGTCAGAGGATTGGATCCCGCGTATGCGTATCCGTTGATGCCCCCACGCAACCCGATCGGATCGAATTGCCGATACCGGCCAATCTTAGAGTCATATTCGCGATTCCAGTTCTGATTCGTCCCCGACTCCGCGTCCTTCATCTGCCCCGGATACCGCAACGTCAAGTCGTGCTCCGGGGGCGTCTTCTTCAGCGCCACGCTCTGTGGAGTCCCCGCCATCGGCGTCTTGGGCGTCGCTTTCAAGATGCCCGTCGGTTCCACCGCACCAAACGCTGAGTACGGCCACTGCCACACCGGCTTGTTCAAGTCGTTGGTCATCAACCGGGGCGTGCCCAGGTGATCGCTGTGGATCGCGTAGAACTTGCCGTTCCTGTACATCCCCACGGGAATCGCCCCGTCCGGGGTGGGCAACCAGATGTATTCGCTGCGCCCTGCTCCTTGGGCTGAGCCATTGTCATAGTCGCCCAGAATCGCCCAACTCGGTATCTCCCCGTCCCCATACACATACGCCGTGCCGATGCTCGTCGTCGCGTTGGCCTGGAACATCCAGCCGAACCGGCTCTTGAGCCAGTCGATGAAGCCCTGGCCCAAGGTCTGCTGGTCCGCCAGGGTTCTGGTCGCCTGCGGCTCGCCCTGGAACACCCGCTGGCCCAGTGCGTTGTGCAGGTAGCGGATGCTGGCTTCTTCACCGCTTTTGAACGCCTTGACCCCGCTCATGCGGTTGGATGCGTCGTATTCGAAGGTCCTCAGGCCATCGCTGGTCATGTTGCCCGCCGCGTCCACCGCGTAGGCCGCGCTGGTGCTGGCCGTGGCCCCCACCCGGTTGGCCGTGACCACGCCCAGCTGCTGCGTGAAGCCCAGCAGCCGGTTGCTGCCCTGCGGCACGTTCAGGGTTTTGCTGTCGGTTTTGCGGATGTTGGCCTGGCTGAATTCACCCTCCAGGTCCACGTCGCTGTGGGTTTTGTCCAGGGAGGTGAGGCGGTTGCTGTTGGCGTCGTAGGTGTAGCGCGCCTCGCCCGTGCTGCCCACGAAGGCCGTGATCCGGTCGCGGCTGTCGTAGCCTACCGTCCAGCTCAGCGGGGTGGTGTACATCGTGACCGTGCCGGTCGCGGTGCCGCTTGCCCACAGCCGCTGCGTGAGGCCGGTGATGCGGCTGGCCGCGTC
>CALRYY010000109.1:0-14595 GCA_943372515.1 Ramlibacter sp. 2FC
GGTGCGCCGGGCCTACGACCTGGGTTACGAGGCTGTGGCCATCACCGACGAATGCTCGGTCGCGGGCGTGGTGCGGGCGCTGTCGGGCTGGGACGAATACCGGGCTTTCATCCAGCGGCTGGATGAAAGCCACCCGCAGGAGCGCAGGGGCCGGCCGTTTCGCCTGCTGTACGGCAGTGTGTTCGATTTCGGGGCTGAAGGCCGCCTGGTGGCCATCGCGCGCGACCTGCAGGGCTGGGGCGGCCTGTGCCAGTTCATCAGCCATGCGCGCAACGACGACGGCACAGCCAAGGGCGACTACAAGGTGGGCTGGGACACGAGTGACCTGCAGCTGCTGGCGCAGGGGTGTGAGGTGATCTACCTGCCGCACCGAACCGCCAGCGAAGAAGATGCTTTGTGCACGCGGCTGGCCTGGCTGCAACCGCGCTTCGGCACGGCATTGTGGTTGGGTGTGGAGCAGCGCCAGCAGCCCGACGACGACCTGTGGATGGCCCGGCTGGAGCGGGCTGGCGCGCAACGCGGCGTGCCGCTGGTGGCCGCGGGCGGCGTGCTGATGGACCGGCGCTCGCGCAAGCCGCTGCACGACGTGATCACGGCCGTGCGGCTGGGCAAACCGGTGGAGCAATGCGGCTTTGAGCTGCAGGCCAATGCCGAGCGGCACCTGCGTTCGCGCATGCACCTGGCCGGTGTGTTCCCGCAGGCGCTGCTGGACGCGACGCTGCAGCTGGCGCAACGCTGCACGTTTGATCTGCGCGAGATTTCGTACAACTTCCCGACCCGGGTGGTGCCACCGGGCGAGTCGCCCACCCAGGCGCTGAAGCGGCTGACCTACGCAGGGGCGCATGAGCGTTACCCCGATGGCCTGCCGCAAAAGGTGCAGGACCTGCTGCACAAGGAGCTGGCCCTGATCGAGCAGTGCAGGTACGAGATGTTCTTTCTCACGGTGCATGACATCGTGCGCTTCGCCAGGGGCGAAAAGATTCTTTGCCAGGGCCGCGGCTCCGCTGCCAACTCGGTCGTGTGCTTCTGTCTGGGCATCACCGCCATGGACCCGATGCTTTCGAACCCGTTGCTGGAGCGCTTCATCAGCACAAACCGCAAAAACGATCCGCCTGACATTGACGTGGACTTCGAGCACGAGCGGCGCGAAGAGGTGATCCAGTACGTCTATGAAACCTATGGCCGCGACCACGCGGCCATAGCCGCCGTGGTCATCTGCTACCGCACCCGCAGCGCGATCCGTGACGTGGGCAAGGCCCTGGGGGTGGCCGAAGCTTTGATCGATGCCTTTGCGGGGGAGCATTTCTGGTTTGATGAGGATCTGGCCTCGCAGTTGCTGGAGGGCATGGCCCAACGGGTGGGCGTGCCGATTGAAGCCCACCAGGCCAGCCTGTGGCTGGCGCTTGCCCGCACATTGATGGGGTTTCCGCGCCATCTGAGCCAGCACGTGGGTGGCTTTGTGCTGACCGAAACGCCGCTGACGCGGCTGGTGCCGGTTGAAAAGGCGTCCATGAAAGACCGATCCGTCATCCAGTGGGACAAGGACGACCTGGAGCACATGGGCATGCTCAAGGTGGATGTGCTGGCGCTGGGCATGCTCACGGCCATCCGCCGCTGCCTGGACTTCGTCGCGCAGCGGCGTGGCGGCGCGTTCACGCGATATGACATTTCAGCCGAAGACCCCAAGACCTACGACATGATCCGCCGCGCCGACACCGTGGGCGTGTTCCAGATCGAAAGCCGCGCCCAGATGTCCATGCTGCCGCGGCTGAAGCCGCACAAGTTCTATGACCTGGTGGTGGAGGTCGCCATCGTGCGGCCGGGGCCGATCTCAGGCGGCATGGTGCACCCGTACCTCAAGGCGCGCGCGCGGGACGCGAAGAAGCAAGCCATCGTCTACGAACGCTCCAGATACGAGCCCGAGGGCAGCCCCCCGCGCCTGCAAAAGGCGCTGGAACGCACGCTGGGCATCCCGATCTTCCAGGAGCAGGTCATGGAAATCTCCATGATCGCGGCAGGCTTCAGTGGTGCAGAGGCAGATGGCCTGCGCCGCGCCATGGCTGCCTGGAAGCGCACCGGCAACATGAAAATCTGGCGCGAGCGGCTCATCGGCGGCATGCTGGCCAACGGCTATGAGCCGGGCTTTGCCGAGCGCATCTTTGAGCAGGTCAAGGGCTTTGCCGACTACGGCTTCCCGGAAAGCCATGCCTACAGCTTTGCGCTGCTGGCCTATGAAAGCAGCTGGCTCAAATGCCACGAGCCCGAATGCTTTCTGGCGGCCATGCTCAATTCGCAGCCCATGGGTTTTTACAACCCCTCGCAGCTGATCCAGGACGCCGTGCGCCACGGTGTGCAGGTGCTGCCCCCCGACGTGTCGCACAGCGACTGGGACTCCCAATTGGGGTCAGATTCCAATTCTTTGCGCCCTGCCGTGCGCCTGGGCCTGCGCCTGGTCGGCAGCCTCAGTGAAGCTGGGGGCAGGCGCATTGAGGATGCGCGGCGCCAAGCGCCCTTCACCAGCACCCAGGACTTGTCCCTGCGCGCGCAGCTGGACGTGCGCGACCTCAACGCGCTGGCCTCGGGTGATGCGCTGAAATCACTGTCAGGCCACCGCCGCCAGCAGGTATGGGACGCAGCCGCCCGCCACCGGGCGCCCGCGTTGCTGCGCGGTGCGCCGGTGAATGAAGCATCGCTGGAGCTGGACGCCGCCCCCGAAGGCGAAGAGATCGTCTTCGACTACGCGTCGCTCGGCCTCACGCTGCGCCGCCACCCGCTGGCGTTGCTGCGCGAACGGCTGGCCCGTAAAGGCTTTTTGAACGCCACACAGCTGGCCGCACTGCCGCACGGGTGCACGGTGTCGGCCTGCGGCATCGTCACCGTGCGCCAGCAGCCGCAAACAGCCAAGGGCACGATCTTTGTCACGCTGGAGGACGAAACCGGCCCGGTCAACGTGATCGTGTGGAAAAGCGTGCGAGAAGCTCAGCGTGAGGCACTGCTGCGCTCGCGCCTGCTGGCCGTACGCGGCACCTGGCAACGCGACGTGGACAGCGGCGGCCTGGTCTGCCACCTGGTGGCCGCGCGGCTGATGGACCTGACGCCGCTGCTGGGCCGGCTGGCACAGCAAAGCAGCAAGAGCCGGGACTTTCATTGATGAGCACTTCTCTTCAAAGCGTTGCGCCCAAGCCTGCCGCCGCTGCGCGCATGAGTGCAAGGGCGTGGCCGTTCAAGGTCAGCCCTGCCATGCCGTCATCCACCCCGGCAGCCCCCTTACCAGCCCCATCGCCACCAGCCCCTGCACCGTCACGTAGTGCCACATGAGCGCGGTGTTGTCCAGCGTGGCGCGGGCATCCGGGCGCAGCCGTCCGCTGGCAATGCGGGCCAGCACATAGCCGCCCATCAGCACCAGCACCAGCGCATGAAAGCCCTGCCAGCCCAGCAGCGCCGCAATGGTCGCCCCCCAGGCGGTAGCGCGCGGCGACAGGTCCGCGTGAACGTGGCCGGCCAGGTCCCATGCAAACGCGGCGCTGGCGCACACCAGCGCCACTGCCACGGCCCCCATCAGCGCTGAACGCGATGCCGTACCCAGCCTGCGCACGGCCCAGCCCATGGCCAGCGACCCGGCCACAAACAACAGGGCCGGCCCCCAGCCGCCTGGAGGCAGCGCCGCACCCGGTGGCGGGCACACGTCCATCGCCATGGACACATGCAGGTGCGCAAACGCCAGCGACGCAAAAATGCTCGCGTCCACCGCCAGCAAAATCACCATGGCCCACCACGAATGCGACGCGCGCCCGTGCAGCACCACCGGCAGCACCAGCCCACCGCCCACATCCGCCATGGGCGCAGACGGCGGCTGGTCTGCAGCCCACAGCCACATGACGATGGCAGCGATGGACACCGCGCCAAAGATGAACGCCGGCACCACCCACGCCACCGTCAGCAGCAAAAAGAAACCCGCCGTACCGGCAGCCGCCACAAAGGGCAGCCAGCCATCGGTGGGCAGGCGCAGCAGCTGGCGCGGCACGGCGTGGCGGGCACTGGTCACGATGGTTTCGCGCCCGCCAAACACGGTGCCCGGCAGGTAATGGCGGCCGGCCTCCACTTCGGCGGGCAGCCCAGGGTGGTCCCACAGCGGCTCGCGTGAGTCGATGGCGGGAATGCTGCGCGCCGCGTATTCGCCCATGGGCAGCCATTCCAGCGTGGGCGCGTTCCAGGGGTTGCCGTGGTCCTGCTTCGGGCGGCGCAAGGTGCGCCACAGGTCAATGAAGCACCACAACACACCCGCCGCGAACACAAACGCACCGATGCTGGACAGCAGGTTCAACAGGTTCCAGCCCAGTGCGCCGTCATAGGTGTACACCCTGCGCGGCATGCCCAGGATGCCCGTGATGTGCATGGGAAAAAACGCCAGGTTGAAGCCGCCAAACATCAGCCCGAAGGCCCAGCGCGCGCTGCGCTGCGGCAGACGGTGCCCGTTGTAAAACGGTGCCCAGTAATACAGCCCGGCAAACACCGGGAACACCATGCCCCCGATCAGTACATAGTGCAGGTGCGCCACGATGAAATACGTGTCGTGCACCTGCCAGTCAAACGGCAGCACGGCCACCATCACACCCGTGAGCCCGCCCAGCACAAAGATGAAGTGAAAGCCCAGCAGGAAGAGGGTGGGCGCGTTCACCTGCACGCGCCCCTTCCAGAAGGTGGCGATCCAGGCAAACACCTGCACTGCACTGGGTATGGCCACTGCAAAGCTGGCGGCCGACGTCAGGTGCAGCGCCCAGCTGCCCAGCCCGGCGGTGAACATGTGGTGCATCCACAGCGCAAAGCTGATGACGCCCACCGCGCACAGCGCCCAGACGATGGGCATGTGCCCGACCAGCCGCGTGCGCGCCAGCGTGGGCACCATCATGGTCACCATGCCGGCCGCAGGCAGGAAGATGATGTAAACCTCGGGGTGGCCAAAGAACCAGAACCGGTGCTGCCACAGGATGGGGTCGCCCCCGCGCGTGGCAATGAAAAACGGCCAGTCAAACGCGCGCTCCATCTCCAGCAGCAGCGTGCCCGCGATGATGGCCGGGAAGTCAAACACAATCATCAGCGCCGCCACCAGCATGGCCCAGGCAAAGATGGGCATGCGCGACAGCGTCATGCCCGGCGCCCGGGTGAACAAAATGCCGATGATCAGCTCGATGGCGCCGGCAATGGCCGATATCTCGATGAAGCCTATGCCCAGCAACCACCAGTCGGCGCCGATGCCGGGCGAATGCTCCTTGCCGGTCAGCGGCGGGTACATGTACCAGCCGCCGTCGGGCGACGCGCCAAAAAAGATCGTGCAGAAAAACGCCGCGCCGCCGATGGCATAGGCCCAGAACGCATACGCCGACAGCCGCGGGAACGGCAGGTCGCGCGCGCCCAGCATGTTGGGCAGGATGTAAACCGCAATGGCCTCCACGATGGGAACGGCAAACAGAAACATCATCACCGTGCCGTGCATGGTGAACATCTGGTTGTAGGTGCCCGCGCTGACGATCTGCGCGCCCGGCACCGCCAGCTGCGCGCGCATGATCAGCGCCAGCACACCCGCCAGCACAAAGAAGATCAGCGCCGTGGCGATGTAGAGCACGCCGATCTGCGTGTTGTTGACCGCAGTCAGGCGCCGCCAGCCCGTGGGCGGCTCCCAGGCGCGCTTGAGCGCTTCGAGCTCGCCATCGGGGCGGGGTAGGGGGTTGGGAAGGGGAGCGGTCATTTCAAGGATTCGAGCCAGTTGCCGATGTCCGCGAGCGTTTCATTGTTCAGCCGCGCGTAATCCGGCATGCGCGCCCCAGGCTTGAGCTGCTGCACATGCGCCACCCACTGCGCCATGGCACCCGGCGCGGCGGGCAAGGTCCCCGCGCCCAGGTGCAACCGGCTGCCCACATGCGTCAGGTCCGGCGCCAGGCGGCTGTCGGCGGTGTGGCCGCGCACGGTGTGGCAGGCGTCGCAGCGCTGCGCGGTAAACGCGGCCAGCCCGCGCACCTGCTGCGCCGACACCGGCGCAGGGGCAGGGCGCGCCTGCGCCGCCAGCCAGGCATCAAACTCCGCAGGCGCCTGCGCCACCACATGCAGTGCCATGCGCGCGTGCTGCTCGCCGCAGAACTCCGCGCACTGGCCGCGCCAGGTGCCGGGCTTGTCTGTGCGTAACAGCAGGTGTTGCACGCGCCCCGGCACCATGTCCATCTTGCCGGCCAGGGCCGGCACCCAAAAGCTGTGGATCACGTCGGCGCTGGCCAGTGCCAGGTACACCGGCCGCCCGGTGGGGATGCGGATCTCGTTGGCGGTGATCACGTCTGCGCCACCGGGCACCGGGTAGCGTACCTCCCACCACCACAGCCGCCCGGTCACGGCCACCACCAGCGCGCCCGGTGGCGGCACGGGCTTGTACACCGGGCTCAGCGGCAGCGACCAGGCAAACAATGCGCCCAGCACCACGGTGGGCAAGGCCACGCCGCCACCTGCAAGCCACAGCAGCGGCCTGACCGGCGTGCCCCGGCGGCGCAGCGCCCAGGCCAGCAGCAGCATCACCCCGCCAAAGATGACCGTGGCGCCCACGATCAGCACCCAGCTGAGCTGCTCAATCGCCAGCGCCGCATCACCCGCGGCGCGCAGCATGTGGCCGCCGCTCAGGTCGGCGCTCATTTCTGGTCCAGCAAGTAGGCCGCCATGTCAGCGGCTTCAGCAGGCTGCACGCCCATGGCGGGCATCAGCGTGCCGGGCGCCATGGCCTGGGGCTGCACGATCCACTGGGCCAGCAGCCCGGGCTGGTTGGGAAAGCGCCCCGCGATGTAGCTGCGCAGGCCGTAGGCTGCGAGTGACGACGCCACCTGGGCCCGCGACGACGCCACACCGGGAATGGCATGGCAGCTGCCGCACTGGTACTGCGCCAGCAGCACGCGGCCGTGCTCCACGCTGGCGCGCGATGGGGGTGTGGGCGTTTCAGCCGGCCTTTCGCTTGCGCCGCACCCCGCCACAAACGCGCAGGCGAGCAACCAGCCAGGAGTCCGGGGCGATTTCATCGACCTATTCTTACGCGCCAGCGGCGCGCGCTGCGTAAGAATGGACCGCAACATGACGCGCCGCACCGTGCTCCTGACCGTGGCCGCAACGCTGGCGGGCACAGCCGTGACCGGGGTGCTGGTGGCCGCTGCCGTGATCTATGGTGGCTTGTACGACGTGGCCTCCACCGGCCAGCACCTGCAGCCGACCTATACCGTGCTGCAAACCGCGATGCAGCAGTCGGTACGGCTGCGCGCGCGCAACATCGCTACGCCGCCGCTGATGGACGAGCGCCGGGTGCTGCAGGGCGCGGGCTGCTTTCGCGACAAATGCGTGCAGTGCCACGGCGCCCCAGGCGTGGCGCAAAACGACATCGGCAAGGCCATGCAGCCGGTGCCCGGCCCGCTGGTGGATGCGCGCAGGCACTGGCAGCCGCGCGAGCTGTACTGGCTGACGCGCCACGGCATCAAGATGAGCGGCATGCCCGCGTGGGAATTCCGCCTGACCGAGACCGAGCTGTGGGACCTGGTGGCCTTCATGCAGCGCCTGCCCGACCTGAGCGCGCCGCAATACGCCGCGCTGGCGGCCCAGGCGCCGGCCCCGGCTTGCGGGCGCGAGCTGATGCCCGCGCCGCTCATGCCTGCCAGCGCCGAACGTGGCCAGCGCGCGCTGTACCAGTACGCCTGCAACGCCTGCCACACCATCCCGGGCGTGACGGGCCCCAACCCGCATGTGGGCCCGCCGCTGGCCGGCATGGCGGGGCGATCATTGATAGCGGGCACGCTGGCCAACACGCCCGACCACATGGCGCGCTGGCTGCAGCACACCCAGCAGGTCAAGCCCGGCACCACCATGCCGCAGCTGGGTGTGGTGGCGCAGGACGCGCGCGACATTGCGGCCTACCTGGCCACGCTGGACTGAAGCAGCAGGCGATCAGTCGGGTTTTTTCGCCAGCAAAAACAGCAGCGACCCCGACCCCGCCACCAGCGCCAGCAGCGTGAAGCCCATGCGGTAATTGCCCATGGCGTCGGCAAACATGCCCGCCACCATGGGCCCCAGCACCTGGCCGATGGCGATGACAAAGGCCGACAGGCCCATGATCATGCCGATGGCCTGCAGCCCGAAATAATCCGCCCGCATGGCCTGCATGAACGGCCCGCGCAGGCCCCAGGCCACGCCGTGCAGCACGGCAAACGCGCCCAGCATGGCTGGGTGCACCGCATAGGTCAGCATCAGCAGGCCGGCCATGTGCGCCACCATGCAGGCGGCGGCCATGTAGCGCTTTTCCCACCGGTCGCCCACCAGGGCGCCCAGCAGCAGGCCGCCGGCCTGCGCCACCGTCATGAGCATGATGACCAGCGACGCCTGCGCCAGCGTGTAGCCCAGGCCCTCTTTCATGTGCGAGATGGCGTGCACGTTCACCGCCGTGACCGTGAGCAGCGCAAAACCGTGGCCCAGCGCCAGGAACCAGAACGCACGGGTGCGCATGGCCTCGCGCGCGGTGAACTGCCGCTGCAGGGGCACGAGGGGCTGCGGCGCATCGGTGGTGGATGCAGAACCTGCAGCAGCCACCGGCGCGCCGTCCACCTGCTCGCCCACCTCGCTGGGGTGGCGGCGGATCATGCGCGCCAGCGGCAGGCCGCCGGCCAGCATGAGGATGCCCGACGCAATGGCTGCATTGCGCCAGCCGTAGGTCTGCATCATCCAGCCCACGGCCGGCACGGCCAGCCCGCCCAGGGCCAGCCCCAGCCCCATGAGCGACAGCGCCCGCGCGCGCAGCCGCTGGAACCAGTGCACCACGGTGATGGTCAGCGGGAAGTAACCCGCGCAGGTGGTGCCCAGCGCAATGAGGATGATGGCGCCGTAAAAGCCGCCCACGCTGTCGATCTGGCTGAGCGCCAGAAAGCCCAGGCCCATCAGCACCACGCCGATGTGGATCAAGGCGCGCGCGCCAAACCGGTCTACCAGCCAGCCCATGGCCGGGCCCAGCAAGGCGCCTTCAACCGACTGCAGGGCGGCTGCGCCCGACAGGGTGGTCTTGCTCCAGCCGCGCTCTTCAGACAGCACGGCCACATAGGCGCCAAAGGCCTGCATGAACAGGCCGGCATAAAGAAACTGGAGGCCAAGGCCGGCGCCGACGACGCGCCAGCCATAGAAAATTTTCACCCGTGGAGCATAGCGCGCGGGCGTGGGGCGCCATGCATTCGTTCGTTGTAACGGCGCCCGCAAACAGGGTGCGTCCACCACAATAGGCCGATGGCACGTTTGCTGGTGGCGGTGGTGGGCTGGGCTGCGCGGCATCTGTTGATGCTGGCGCTGATCGTGGCCGTGCTGGTGGTGGGCACCGTGGTGCTGGGCCAGTGGCGCGCGCTGCACGTCACGGGTGCGCACATGGGCGACCTGGCGCGCAGTGCCGAGGCCATCGTGCAAAGCGGCGCAGCCGCCCGCCAGCGCCTGAACGCACGCCTGCCCCAAGACCAGCAACCCGCCAGCTGGCAACAACTGGCCGACGGGCTGGAGCGCGACATACAGCTCAAGCAGCAGGCGCGCGACCAGCTGCAGCGCCAGCACCCGGTGCACACGCGCGTGCCCGGGAGCGACAGCTACCAGCAGCTGAAGATCCTGGAGCTGGAAATCGGCCTGCTCGAACAAGGTCGCGCCTACGCCGGGGCTGTGTTGGCCACGCTGCGCGGCCTGGTGGCGGGTGAGGAGGCCGCCCGGCAAGAGGTCGCCACCTGCGAGCGCGACGCCGCCGCTGCCGCCCAACGCCTGTACGACAACCGCCGCGCGCAATGGCAGCTGTCGCAAGACGCGCCGCTGGCCTGGCAGATCCCCGGCCTGGCGGCGTACCGCCAGATGAAGGCACTGGAGCAGGCGCAAACGCAGCTGGGTACTGACGCCGCTACGGCGCAGCAGCGCTGCGAGGTGCTGAAGCTGGTGGTGCGCGAAAAAGCCCGCGTGGCCGCCTTCATTGCGCCGTTTGACCCGGCCCCGCACCCGGCCGACCGGGCCGTGCGCGAGCTGGCCGACGAACGCGAGCGGCTGCAGGCGCGCCAGCAAGGCGGCTGGCTGTACAAAACCATGGCCACGGCACGGCAGGTGCTGCCGGTGGCGCTGGGCATTTTGTTGGCCGCGATTGCCTTGCCCATCCTCATCAAGCTGCTGTTTTACTTTGTGCTGGCGCCGCTGGCAGCAGCCCGCCCCGCCATCTGTGTGCTGCCCGCCAGCGGGGGCGCGGTGGTGGTGCCGCCGGGCGCGCGGATATCGGCGGTGTCGCAGTCGCTGGTGCTGCAGGCGGGTGAAGAGCTGCTGATCCACCCCGGGTATTTGCAAAGTGCGTCTGTGGCATCGGCCAAATCCACCCGCTGGCTGCTGGACTGGACCATGCCCTTCACCAGCATGGCCGCCGGCCTGTATGCGCTGACGCGGGTGCTGAGCGACGGTGCGCAGCCGCTGGTGGTGTCGTCCACCACCGACCCGCTGAGCGAGGTGGGCGTGCTGGCGCTGCCCGTGGGCGCCGCGCTGGTGCTGCAGCCGCGCAACCTGGTGGGGCTGGTCAAGCCGCACGGGCAGCCGCTGCGCATCACGCGCCACTGGATGCTGGGCCACCTGCATGCCTGGCTCACGCTGCAGCTGCGCTATGTGGTGTTTCACGGGCCATGCAGGCTGCTGGTCAAGGGCTGCCGCGGCGTGAGGGTGGAGCCGCCGGATGCGGGGCGGGCCGTCAACCAGGACCTGACCGTGGGCTTCAGCGCCCACCTGCACTACGCCACCACGCGCTGCGAAACCTTTGCCGCCTACTGGCTGGGCCAGCAGGCGCTGTTCAACGACCGGTTCTCGGGGGATTCAGGCGTGTGCGTGTATGAGGAAATGGTGTCGCCCCAGCGCCGCACGGGTATGGCCGGGCGCGGGCTGCAGGGTGTGAGCGACGCGGTGCTGAAGGCGTTTGGGGTCTGACGCCTTCCTGTCCGAAGCATTCACATCTGGTCAATCGGCGTGGAGCTGGTCGCCGTATCCCCCGGCGCATCCGCCATCGAAAACCGCTCGTTCGTGCGCGTGTAAAAGCTGGCGCCAAAGCGCCCCACCGGGTGGTAGTCGCGCAGGTTCACGCGCCAGGCCTGGGTGTCGATCAGGCCGTCGCGCGCGGCCAGCCACTGGATGCGGCCAATGAAGACATAGCGGCTGGGTGTCTCGAGCTTTTCATGCAGCACGCATTCAAAGGCCACCGGCGCCTCCTGGATGCGCGGCGGCTTGACGCGGTGCGAGGCCACGGGCGTGAGCCCCACCTGCGCCAGCTCGCTCACATCCGACGGAAAGCTCTCGCCACAGGCATGCATCTTGGCCGCCATGGATTCGTCGGGGATGTGGACCACAAATTCGCCGCTGTCCAGGATGTTGGCGGCGGTGTCTTTGAGCCGCCCGTCCTGCAGGCGGTTGATGCTGAGCATGAGGATGGGCGGGTCCTCGCCGATCATGTTGAACATGGAAAACGGGGCGGCGTTGGCCACCCCGTTACGCCCCAAAGTGGTGACCAGCGCGATCGGCCGGGGCACGATCAGGCTGGCCATGAGCTTGTAGCGCTGGTAGGTGGTGATGGTTTCGAAATCGACTTCGGTCATGGTGGGGCATTCTGGGGCAGAACGCACCAAATCAGTTCGTCAGGCAATCACTTCCACCTTGGCCCGCTTGGCCACCGCCGTCCACGACGCGATCTGCGACTTGATCAGGCCCGTGAAGTCGTCCCCCACCACCGGGGTCTTGCGCGCAAACGTCTGCAGGTCGTCCAGTCGCGAGGCGATGTCGGGCTTGGCCAGAATCTCGGGGATCAGTGCCATGAGCTTTTGCCCGATGGGCGCGGGCAGCCCCTTGGGCGCCGACAGGCCCAGCCATTGCGAGCCGGTGAGCGACGGGTAGCCCAGCTCGGCAAAGGTGGGGATGTTGGGCAGCGCCGGCAGCCGGGTGGGGGTAGACACCGCCAGCGCCCGCACCGTGCCGCCCTTGAGCTGCGCGACGTTGGTGGTGACCGGGTCAAACACGCTGTCGATCTGGCCGCCGTACAGGTCCTGCATGGCGGGGGCGCTGCCCTGGTAGGGCACATGGTCGTGCTCGGGCGCGGGGCCCTCAATCTTGAGCAGCTCGCCATACAGGTGGTTGGCCGAGCCGATGCCCGAGGTGCCGTAGCGCACCGGCTTGGTCTTGGCTGCGGCTACATACTGCGCCAGCGTCTGGTAGGGCGACTGCGGGCGCACCAGCAGCAGCATGGGCGCCTCGACCAGCAGCCCCAGGTGGGTGAAGTCGTTCACCGGGTCAAACGGCATGGTCTTGCGGGTGGCCGTGGCATAGATGTGCACCGACGCGTGGCTGACCAGCAGCGAATAACCATCGGGCGCCTGGCGCGACACGAATTCGGTGCCGATCAGGCCGCCTGCGCCGGCCTTGTTGTCCACCACCACAGACTGGCCCAGCGCCTGCCCCAGGTGCGGCGCCATCAGGCGCGCCACCGTGTCCACCAGCCCGCCGGGCGGGTACTGGCAGTACAGCTTGATCGGCCCGCGCGAAGGCCAGGCGCTTTGCGCGTGGACCCAGGGGGCAGAGAGTGCAGCTGCGCCGGCGGCGGCAAGAAGGTCGCGACGTTTCATTGGTTTGTGCTCCAGTTAGTTGCTTTGAAGGGGGTGCCTTGGGGCGGCAAAGCAGGAACGGTGCCAGGGGAATTCGCAATCCCTCATCGCGCGCAAGGCTGTGGGTGGGGCCGGCGGCGCTTCACTTTGGCGCCCCTTCGCTGCGCTACGGGGTCCCCTGCGCTCCTCAGAATCGAGGGGACGCTACGGGTCGATTTGTGCGATGGGCGCTGAACGCGCCATCGCAAAAATCGCTCCTACGCTTGTCCGCTGGCGTGGACCGACCCTCGATTCTTGCGGTGCTCGGCGCCAAAGAAGGCGCGCCGCCGGCCCCACCCACAGCCTTGCGGCCTGCAGGGTGGGTGCGCGAAGCGATGGGGGAGGGGGCGAAAAAAAGGCCGCTGGGTTAGCGGCCTTTTTGGGGATGTGTGGAGCGGGCAAAGGGAATCGAACCCTCATCTTGAGTATGGGAAACTCAGGTCCTGCCATTGAACGATGCCCGCAGCAGTACGCGATTCTAGCGCTCCATATCTGCTCCGCCGTTGCTCGGCCCCACAAAGGCGCACCGCCAGCCCCACCTCCTGCTACCCCAGCAGCCAGGCCCGCGCAAACTCCTCCTGCCCGGCCTTGAAATACTCGATCTGGAACCTGGACACGCCGTTCAGAAAGAACAGCAGGGCGGTGTCGCGCCAGCGCAGGTCGCCCACGATCGCCATGCGGATCACGTGCTGCTGGATGTAGCGGTCCACGTCAATGTCGTCCCAGCTCACAAAGGCCTGCAGGTTTTCAAACCCCTCTTCAATCACGGCCAGCACATGCTGTTTGCCATGGGCCTGCATGTGGTCGTGCACCTGGCGCTTGGCGGCGTCTACCTCGGCGCGCATCAGCACGCCGCTGGCGTTCAGCACCACCAGCGCGGGCTCTTCGAATCTGATGTTCACGGTCATGGGGTGTGATGCTATCAAGCCAATGAGGCGTCCGTTTGTGGCCAGCCCGCGCGGCCACCGCAGCCTATCGTTCCCCCATGCAACCCATCACCCCGCAACGCTGCGCCGCGCTGCCCTGGCCCGTCGTGGCGCAGGGGCTTGATGACGAAGGCTTTGCCGTCATCCCCGGCCTGCTGAGCCCGCCCGAATGCACTGCGCTGGCGGGCCTGTATGGGCAGGCCGGCCTGTTCCGCTCGCGCGTGGTCATGGCGCGCCACGGGTTTGGCCGGGGTGAATATCAATACTTCAGCTACCCGCTGCCGTCGCTGGTCGCGTCCCTGCGCCAGCAGCTGTATGCAGGCCTGGCCGCGCTGGCCAATGACTGGCATGAGCGCCTGGGCCTGGCGCCGCGCTTTCCGGCGCAGCATGCGGATTTCATCGCCCAGTGCCACGCAACGGGGCAGGTGCGGCCCACGCCGCTGCTGCTGAAGTACGGCCCGGGTGATTACAACTGCCTGCACCAGGACCTGTATGGCGAGCAGGTGTTTCCGTTCCAGGTGGTGGTGTTGCTGTCGCGGCCGCAATCAGACTTTACCGGCGGCGAGCTGGTGCTGACCGAGCAGCGCCCGCGCATGCAGTCGCGGCCCATGGTGGTGCCGCTGGGGCAGGGCGATGCAGCGGTGATCGCCACGCGCTATCGGCCGGTGGCGGGCACGCGGGGGCAGTACCGCGTCAACCTGCGCCATGGCGTCAGCCGGGTGCTGTCGGGGCAGCGGCACACGGTAGGCATTGTGTTTCACGACGCGGCCTGAAGGGCAATGGCACTGACTGGAGAGAAAAAAAGCGTTCCCGCCCCCTGTGCCCCGGCAAAGACATTACCGGAGCTCACCGGTGGCGTACCAGCTCTGCAGGCTGCAAGGCTGTGGGTGGGGCCGGCGGTGCGCCTCTTTGGCGCCGAGCACCGGAGGAATCGAGGGTCGGTCCGCGCAGCGGACAAGCGAAGGAGCGATTTTTGCGAT
>CALRYY010000110.1:0-14317 GCA_943372515.1 Ramlibacter sp. 2FC
CAGCTCGGGTTTGTTCAGCCGCAGGTCCACATCGGGCTGCAGGATGCCGGGCTGCTTGGCGATCTCCTCCAGCATCTGGCGCACCACCTGGTTCAGGTTCTGGTAGCTGTCGGACGTCTGGATCACGAAGTTGATGGGCCGGTCGCGAAAGCCCTGCCCCAGCGACGGCGGCGTGATCGGGAAGGCCGACACCCCCGGCAGCGCGGCCATCTTGGGGCCCAGCTCGCGGGCCAGCTCGATGGTGCTGCGCTTGCGGTCGTTCCAGTCCACGGTACGGTAGGTCACGTTGCCCTGGGACACCGACGGGTTGCCCACGTTGGCAAAGATGCGGTCGAATTCCTTGTAGCCCTGGCCCACCCGTTCCAGCTCACGCGCGTAGCGGTTGGTGTATTCCAGCGTGGCGCCGTCAGGTGCGGTGATGTTGGACGAGATGACGCCCCGGTCCTCAATGGGCGACAGCTCCGAGCGCATGCTCGGGTACACAAAGGCAATGGCCACCGCGCTGACCAGCATGACGCTGATCACGATCCAGCGCGCCTGCATGAAGAACCCCTTGACCCGTGCCCCGGCGCCGCGCTCGCCCGGCGCACGGTGGTAACCCGTAGTGACGATCCAGCGCAGCGTACGGGCATAGCCGTCTGACACGCGGTTCAGCTGGGTCTCCATGAAGCGGTCAAAGCGCCCGGGCTTGGGGTTGTGGCGCAGCAGCTTGGAACACATCATGGGCGTGAGCGTCAGCGCCACAAAGCCCGACACCACCACCGCCCCGGCCAGCGCCAGCGCAAATTCAATGAACAGCCTCCCGGTGCGCCCCGGCGTGAAGGCCAGCGGCGCATACACCGCCACCAGCGTGGCGGTCATGGTGATCACCGCAAAGCCGATTTCGCGCGCGCCCTTGATGGCGGCAGAAAACGGGTCCAGCCCCTCTTCAATGTGGCGAAAGATGTTCTCCAGCATCACGATGGCGTCGTCCACCACCAGGCCAATGGCCAGCACCAGGGCCAGCAATGTCAGCGTGTTGATGGAAAAGCCCGCCAGCGCCATCAGGGCAAAGGTGCCCACCAGGCTGACCGGAATGGTGACGATGGGGATGATGGACGCGCGGAAGGTGCGCAAAAAGACAAAAATCACCAGCGCCACCAGCACCACGGCCTCTATGATGGTCTGGTACACGTTCTTGATGGACCGGTCGATGAACACCGAATTGTCGTTGGCAATGTCGATCACCACATCACCCGGCAGGTCCTGCTTGAGCTTGGGGATCATCTCGCGCACACCGCGCGACAGATCCAGCGGGTTGGCCGTGGCCTGGCGGATCACACCGGCTGAAATGGCGTCGCGCCCGTTCAGGCGCACGGCGCTGCGTTCGTCGGCCGCGCCCTCTTCCACCCGCGCCACGTCACGGATCTTGACCGGAAAGCCATTGACGCTCTTGATCGTGATGTCGCCAAACTGCGCCGGGCGCAACAGGTCGGTCTGCGAGGTGACGCTGAACTCGCGCTGCTGCGACTCAATGCGCCCGCCGGGCAGTTCGATGTTGCTGCGCCGGATGGCGTCTTCCACGTCCTGCGAAGTCAGGCGGTAACCGGCCAGCTTCTCGGCGTCCAGCCACACCCGCATGGCGTACTTGCGCTCGCCAAAAATCCGCACATCGGCCACGCCGGTCACGGTCTGCAGCCGGGGCTTGGCAATGCGGTTGACCATGTCGTTGATCTGCAGGCGCGACATCGTGTCGCTGGAGAAGGTCAGGAAGATCACCGGGAAGGCATCGGCCTCTACCTTGGCAATCACCGGCTCCTCAATGGCCTGGGGCAGGCGGTTGCGCACGCGCGAGGTGCGGTCGCGCACCTCGGCGGCTGCAGCGTCAGGGTCTTTTTCAAGCCGGAACCGCACTGAAATCTGGCTTTGTTCGGCGCGGCTGATGGAGGTGATGACGTCCACCGCGTCAATGCCCGCAATGGAGTCTTCCAGCGGCTTGGATATCTGCGACTCGATCACCTCGGCCGATGCGCCGGGGTAGCGCACCGTGACGGTCACCACGGGCTCGTCGATCTTGGGGTACTCGCGCACCGTCAGGCGGTCAAAGCTGACGGCGCCGACCAGCAGCACCAGCAGCGACAGAACCGTGGCAAAGACCGGGCGGCGGATGGAGATTTCAGCCAGTTGCATGAGGGTCTTTCCTCAGGTGTCAGGACTTGCCGCGCGGGCGGGCAGCGGCTTCGGCCGACGCCGTGGCGGCGCAGGGGTTGGGGCCGTCCAGGCGCGGTGCAGCGGCCACAGCGACCGCCGGTACGGCGGGTTTGCCAGAGGCCGCGCCAGCCCCACCTGGGCCCGCTGCGGGGCCGGCACCAGCACCCGGGGCGGCCGGCCCGGCACCCGGTCCACCTGGGCCCCCACCTGGGGCGCCACCCTGGCCCTGCCGCGGCCCACCTGCCGGGCGCGACATGTCGATCACCCTCACCGGCATGCCGTCGCGCTGCACGCGTTGCTGGCCGGCCGTGACCACCACGTCGCCCGCCTTCAGGCCGTCGGTGATCTCTACACGACCGGGGCGGCGGATGCCGACCTTGACCTCGACGCGCTGTGCAATCTTGGTGTCGCCGTCCGGCCCGTCCACCAGCTTGATGACGGTCTGGCGCCCGCCCTGGGGCACGATGGCTTCTTCAGGGATGACGCGGGCGTTTTCACGCTCGCCAAACACGGCCGTCACCCGCGCAAACATGCCCGGGCGCAGCTGCAGCGCGCGGTTGTCGATGCAGCCACGAATGCCCACTGATCGCCCGTTGGCGTCCACCAGCGGGTCGATGGCCTGCACCACCGCCGTGAACTTGCGTCCGGGCAGTGCGTCGATGTCCACGATGGCGCGCTGGCCACGCTGTACCTTGGTCTGAAAGCGCTCGGGCAGGCGGAAGTCCACAAAAATCGCGGCGATGTCTTCGATGTTGACGATGTCGGCGCCGTCTTTCAGGTAGTCGCCCACGTTCACCGTGCGGATGCCGGTGATGCCGTCAAACGGCGCCACGATACGCAGGCGCGCCGCCGTGGCCTGGGCCAGCGCCAGCTTGGCCTGGGCGACCTGCAGGTTGGCCGAGCTTTCGTCCACCGACCGCTGGCTGATGAAGTTCTGCGCCACCAGCTCCTGGTTGCGCTTGTGGTTGGCCTGGGCAATGGACAGCTCGGCATTGGCCTGCTGCACCTGGGCCAGGGGCAACTGGTCGTCCAGCTGCACCAGCAGCTGGCCCTTGCGCACGCGGTCGCCGTCGCGAAAATTCAGCTGCGTGATGCGCCCGCTGACCTCGGGTCGCACGATCACGCCCTGGCGCGATCGCAGGCTGCCCACGGCCTGGGCGTCGTCAGTCAGCCGCAGGGTCTCAACCCGCGCCACCTCCACCGCGGGCGGGCGCCCTGCCCCGCCACCTGGGCCGCTGGCCGCGTTGCGCGGTGCAGGCGCACCAGCGCCCACCGCTGCACTGCCGTCAGCCGGCTTGGCGGGCTTGTTCTGGTACCACCAGGCCGCGCCGGACGCGGCAGCGATGCCAACGACGGCCACCACTGTGTAGAGAGCTTTCGATGCCATGGGCGAAACTGCAATAAATGGTTATGAAACGACGCCATTGTTGGCGTGCCAACTAGTCTCGCAATGTATCAGGGCAAGCCCCTGCCGCTGCCCAAAGACCCCGGGGCGCGACCCGCAAAGGCCGCCTTCAGCCACGCATTTACCGTGCCTTTACATTGCCCGGCCGGCCAGCGCAGCGCGTCAGCGCCGGCCCAGCGCCTGCTCCACACCCATGTTGGCCAGCTCGTCCGCGCGCTCGTTGCCGGGGTCGCCGTTGTGCCCACGCACCCAGCGCCAGTCGATCTTGTGGCCGCCACCGGCCACCAGCGCGTCCAGCTTCTGCCACAGGTCCACGTTCTTGACCGGCTGCTTGGCGGCAGTGCGCCAGCCCTTGGCCTTCCAGCCGGGCAGCCATTCGGTAATGCCCTTCAACACATACTGGCTGTCCACATGCAGCGTCACGGCGCAGGGCCGCTTGAGTGCGCCCAGCGCCTCGATCACGGCCTGCATCTCCATGCGGTTGTTGGTGGTGGGGTTTTCGCCGCCAAAGAGTTCCTTGACGGTATCGCCCGATTTGAGCAACACGCCCCAGCCGCCGGGGCCGGGGTTGCCCTTGCAGGCGCCGTCGGTGTAGATGTCAATCGCGTTCAAAAGTCATGTCCTGTTTTCGGTGGGCCTTGTTGGCCAGTGGCACGGGCGCTGCGGCCAGCGGGTTCGCATTCTTCCATGCCGGGCCCAACAGGCGCATGCCGCGCACGCGCTTGACGGCCACTACGGTGTAGGCCGCGCCAAAAATCGGCCACCAGCGCTCGCCCGCACGGTCCATCCACTGATAGCGGTTGAGCCATGGCTCGCTGTGCAGCGCGGGCCGGTAGCAGCCAAACTGCGACGACTCCACCTCAAAGCCCAGCAGGCGCAGCCAGTCGCGCAGGCGCCAGTAGCCCAGAAAATCGCCCGCGTCGGGCAGGAACAGCCGGCCAAATCCCAGGCGCTGGTACAGGCGTGCGCGCCGCTGGCGCAGGCCCCACAGGCTCGCCGGGTTCAGGCAGCAGATCACCACGCGGCCCTCGGGCACCAGCACGCGGCCCACTTCGCGCAGCGTCGCATGCGGGTCCACATGCATTTCCAGCGTGTGCGGCAGGGTCACCAGGTCCAGGCTGCTTTCGGCAAACGGCAGTGCGGAAAAATCAGTCGAAAAGGCGGCGGCACGGTCCTCTGGCGGGGGTGCCGCCGTGGCTTGCCACTTGTGCGGCATGCGGTTGGTTCGCAGTGTGTCAAGCTCGGGCAGTCCGAGCTGCAACGCGTGGTAGCCAAAAATGTCGGCCACCGCGTCATCAAAGCGCGCACGTTCCCATTCGAGCAGGTACCTGCCCGGCGGGGTTTCAAACCATTGACGCAAACCTATAATTTCCGCACTCATGACCTTGATTCCGCTGCCCGCCTTCTCTGACAACTACATCTGGATGTTGCACGATGGCAGCCAGGCCGTGGTGGTAGACCCCGGTGACGCACAGCCCGTGTTTGACGCACTGCGCACGCACAACCTGCGGCTGTCCGCGATTCTAGTCACGCACCACCACCCCGACCATGTGGGCGGTGTGGATGCCCTGCGCGACGCCACCGGCGCCCCGGTGTACGGCCCCGCACGCGAACGCATCCCCGAACCCCTGACGCGTCTGAACGGCGGCGACGCCTGCAACGCGCTGGGCCTGCACTTTGACGTGATCGACGTGCCGGGGCACACCGCAGGGCACATCGCGTACTACTGTTCTGATTACCAGGGCGCGCCGCTGCTGTTCTGTGGCGACACCTTGTTTTCCGGCGGCTGCGGGCGCCTGTTTGAAGGCACGCCGGCCCAGATGCTCGCGTCGCTTGACGCACTGGCCGCCCTGCCCGGCAACACCCGCGTGTGCTGTACCCACGAATACACCTTGAGCAACCTGCGCTTTGCCCGCGCCGTGGAGCCCGCCAACGTGCCGCTGGCCGCCTACGAAGCGCATTGCAAGGCACTGCGCGCTGCAGGGCAGCCCACGCTGCCCTCCACCCTGGCGCAAGAGCGCCTGATCAACCCTTTTTTGCGCACGCGCGAAGACACCGTCATACGCGCCGCACAGGCCTTTGACGCCGCAGCCAGCGGAGACACCGGCGTTTTTGCCGCCATCCGCCAATGGAAGAACGAATTCAAATGAAGCTCATCACCACCGCCGCACTGGCCGGCCTTGTCTGGCTGGGCGGCTGCGCCACCACCGGCAACGTCGCCCCCGCCGGATCACCGGCACCCGTCGCAGCGTCCACGCCTGCGGCCGCGGCCACTGCGCCCGCGCCCGCACCGGCCGCACCCCACGTGGCCGTGATCCCGCGCGGCCCGCTGCAGCCGATCACGGCGGCCGAGGCCGCTTCACGTGGCGTGGCCAACGCCGCGCCGCCGGCCGACCTGTGGGCCCGCATCCGCCGCGGCTTTGCCATGCCCAACCTGGACACCGACCTGGTGCGCCAGCAGGAGCAGTGGTACGCGAGCCGGCCTGATTACATCCAGCGCATGACCGAGCGCTCGCGCAAATACCTGTTCCACATTGTTGAAGAACTCGAGCGGCGCAACATGCCCAGCGAGCTGGCCCTGCTGCCGTTCATCGAAAGCGCGTTCAACCCCCAGGCGGTGTCCAGCGCACGGGCCGCCGGGATGTGGCAATTCATGCCGGCCACCGGCACGTACTTTGAGCTCAAGCAGAACGTGTTTCGCGACGACCGGCGCGACGTGCTGGCGTCTACCCGCGCGGCGCTCGATTACCTGCAAAAGCTGCACGGCATGTTTGGCGACTGGCACCTGGCGCTGGCCGCGTACAACTGGGGCGAAGGCAGCGTGGGCCGGGCCATTGCCGCCAACCAGCGGCGCGGCCTGGGCACGGCCTATACCGACCTGAACATGCCCAATGAGACGCGCAACTACGTGCCCAAGCTGCAGGCGGTGAAAAACATCGTGGCCGGCCCCGAAGCATTCCGCGCCGAGCTGCCGCTGATTGAAAACCACCCGTACTTCCAGACGGTGGACGTCACCCGCGACATAGACGTGGAGCTGGCCGCGCGCCTGGCCGACGTGAAACTGGACGACTTCAAGGCACTGAACCCGTCAGCCAACCGGCCCGTGATCCTGGCGGCAGGCACACCGCAAATTTTGCTGCCCTGGGACAACGCCACGGTGTTCAAGCGCAACTTCGAGGCCTACACCCAGGGCCAGTACGCCAGCTGGACGGCCTGGACGGCGCCGACCACCATGAGCGCCACCGAAGCCGCCCGCCGTGTCGGCATGAGCGAGGCCGACTTTCGCGCCGTCAACAACATCCCGCCGCGCATGCTGATCCGCGCCGGCTCGGTGGTGCTGGCGCCGCGCACCGCCAAAACCGAAAACGACGTGGCCCTGCATGTGGCCGACAACGGCCAGCTGAGCCTGGCGCCCGAGGTGGTCACGCGGCGCACTGTGCTGAAGGCCCGCAAGGGTGACAGCGTGGCCAGCATTGCCCGGCGCTACAAGCTGACTGCTGCGCAGGTGGCCGACTGGAACGACGTGGGGGCATCCGCCGCCTTCAAGCTGGGCGAACAGATCGTGGTGTTTTTGCCAGTGCGCGCCGCAGCGCCTGCGCGCGCGGCAACCCGCCCGTCAGGCCGCCCCGCCATCAAGGCTGCGCCGCGCAAGCCCGTGAAGGCGGCGCGGCCAGTCAAGCGCTGAGGGCGAACCCCTGCGCATGATGGAATTGAACCGGCTTAGTTGCGCACCAGTGTGCCGGCTTCGATTCGCACGCGGTCGCCGACCTTGTAGCCCGGGTCGGTTTCAAAGTTGATGGTCTGGGCGCCGCCACCTTCCAGGCGCGTCACCACTTCATAGACCTTGCTCTTGCGCACGTTCTTTTCAATCTCGCGGCCCGCATAGGCGCCGCCTGCGGCACCCAGCACTTGCGCAGCCGTCTTGCCGCTGCCACTGCCCACCTGGCTGCCCAGCACTGCACCGGCCACGCCGCCTGCGATGAGCCCGATGTAGCTGCCGGGGCCCTTGACTTCCAGCACGTTCACAGCCTCCACCACGCCGCAGTTGGCGCACATGCGGCCCGGGCGCACCACGGCGGACGACGCCAGCAGGGACTGGCCCAGCTGCGAGGTAACCGTGCGGTTGCCCGAACGCAGCGTGGCAGTGGCGCGGGTATTGGGCGCAATGCGGTCGGTGGCGGCCACGCGGTGCACGCCTTCGTACCTGCCGGGGCTGGTTTCGGTCAGGATGGTCTTGCCGGGAACGCCCTGCAGGCGCACGCTGGTCTGCGCAGCCGGCGTGCCGGTCACGCTGAAGACCAGCTCGGCGCCCGTGGTCAGCGGATTGGCCGGATCCACGGTAAAGGCGTCAATGCGGGGCACGGCAGCCGCAGCGGCATCCGCTGCGCGCTGCTGGGCATTGCGCCAGGGCGCGCCGTACAGCAGCGATTCATCCAGCACGGCGGTTGCCACCTGGTTGCCCAGGCGCAGGCTCGCATTGACGGCGGTATCGGGCGTGAACCGGTCGCTGGTGCGCAGGGTGTAGGTGCCCTGGTACAGGCCCGGGTCCACTTCATTCAGGTAGTACTGGTTGGCCGCGCCGTTCACGCCAATGCGGGCCTCGGCGCCAGGGGTGCCACGCAGGGTAAAGACCAGCACGGCGCCGGGCACGAGCTTGCGTACCTGCTCGACGTCAAAGCCGGTGATCACCGGCGTGCCGCGCGCGGCCTGGCCCACCTGCGCAGCGGCGCTGCCGGGCATGAAGGTCAGCGGCAACAGGGCCAGCATGGCCAGCCAGACGGCCAGCAAGGGGTTTCGAAGGTGTTTCATGAGTGTCTCCAGGTGTTGGGAGACCATTTAACGGATGGGCGGGTGTGGCCGCCTGTAGGACGGGGCGCTGTGCAAGGCAGGTGACCGGCTGATTCGTACGACGCACAGGGGTATGGTTCGGTGCCGTACGGACAGAGCCATCGCTGGCGGCGACATTCCTTCATGGAGCCCCGATGAAGTACAAAGACTATTACGCCACCCTGGGCGTGGCTGTCGATGCAGACCTGCAGCAAATCAAGAAGGCCTACCGGCAACTCGCGCGCCAGAACCACCCCGATGTGTCAAAAACCCCCGGGGGCGAGGCCCGGTTCAAGGAAGCAGCCGAGGCCTACGCCACGCTGAAGGACCCGGCCAAACGCGCGGCCTACGATGAACTGGGCCGCCGCCCGCCCGGTGAGGAATTTACGGCGCCGCCACAGTGGCGCCACGACCATGCAGCGCAGGCGGCCGGCTTTGAGAACTTCGAGAACGCCGAGCTGGCCGACTTGCTGGCGGCGCTGGGCCGCAGGCACGCCGCAGGCGCAACGCGTGGCCCCCTGCCCCGCGACGGGCGCGACTACGAAACCACCACACGCATCAGCCTGGAAGACGCCCACCGGGGCACGACGGTCCACCTCGACCTGAACGATGGCGACCACGGCAGGACGCTGGAGGTCACGATTCCGCCCGGCGTTACACAGGGGCAGAAGCTGCGCCTGCGCGGCAAAGGCGGCCCGGGCCTGCACGGCGGCGCCGACGGCGACATCTACCTTCACATCGCGCTGGCGCCGCATGCGGTGTTCCGCCCTGATGGGCACGACCTGCATTTCGACCTGGCGCTGGCCCCCTGGGAAGCCGCCCTGGGCAAGGACGTGGAGGTCCCCACGCTGGAAGGCCCTGTGATGCTGACGGTCCCCGCCGGCACCCAGTCGGGCCGCAAGCTGCGGCTTCGCGAGCGGGGCCTGGCCGATGGCCGCGGAGGGCGTGGCCACCTGTACGCCACCGTGCGCATCGACGTTCCCGCCACGCTGAGCGGGCCCGAGCGGGACCTGTTTGAACAACTCGCCCAAGTGTCTGCGTTCAACCCGCGCGCAGCACAGGGCAAGGAGAGTAACCATGCAACAGCCCCAGTTTGATGTGACCTGGCTTGATGCCCGTGAAACCGTGAACCTGGCGGAGTTGTCCCGGGTCTGTGGCATGAGCCCTGACGAACTCTGCGAGCTGGTCGACTACGGTGCACTGGTACCGCTGGCGTCGGCTGCATCGGCTGCGCCGGGCAGCCTTTTCAGCGCCGGCTGCATCGTGCAGCTTCGCACGGTGTGCAAGCTGCGCCTGGACTTTGACCTGGACGTCTTCACGGCTGCTATCCTGATGGGCTACCTGGACCGGATCGACGGCCTGGAGCGCCAGGTGCGCTCGCTGCAGGCCACGGCCAGCGGACACAGCAACCTGCCCAACGTGTACGACGGATCGCCATCATGAGTTTGCCCGTCAACAGGCGTCATTTCGTCCGCGTCACCGGCGGCGGCTGCATCGTTGCAGCCACGGCTGCGTCCGCGGGGTGCAGCCAGCAGATGCCCTCTGCAGCCATAGCGCCCTGGAGCGGCCCCGGGCAGGAGCCCGACGTTCGCCGCTGGATCCTCAGCTACGCCATCCTCGCGCCGCACTCGCACAACCTGCAGTCGTGGCGGGTGGACCTGGGCACGCCAGACGAGATCGTGTTGCGCTGCGACCCGAGCCGTTTGCTGCCCGCGACCGATCCGTACTCGCGCCAGATCATGATGAGCCATGGCACGTTTCTGGAGCTGCTGGACATTGCCGCGCGCGAGCGCGGCCTGCGCACCGAGATCACGCTGTTTCCTGAAGGTGAATTCGGCCCGGACAAGCTGGACGGGCGCCCGGTAGCGCGCGTGCGGCTGCAGCCCGAAGCGTCGGTCAAAAGAGACCCACTGTTCGCCCAGATCCTCAAGCGCCGCACCAACCGGAGTCTGTACGACATCGATCGGCCGGTGCCCGCCGCTGCATGGCAGGCCATGGCCGAGGCCGTCAAGCCCAACCCGTTGCACTTTGGCTTTGCCACAACGGACCAGGCCGCTGCGCTGGCACAGCATCGGGCCATTGCCGCCGAGGCCTGGCGCATCGAGCTGGTCACGCCGCGCGCGATGCTGGAGACCTACAAGGTATTGCGGGTAGGCGCCAGGGAGATCGACCAGCACCGCGACGGCCTGTATGCGCTGGACCCGATGGTCGTGCTGCTCAATCGCGTGGGGCTTTTTGACCGCAGCAAGGCGCCTGCGCCAGACGAGTACGCCACCACCAGCCAGATCAAGGACTTCGGCAAGAAGCTCGATTCAACGCCCGCCTTCCTCTGGATGGTGACTGAGGGCAACGACCGGCGGACCCAGGTGGGCGCCGGGCGCGCCTATGCGCGGGTGCAGCTGGCCGCAACGGCGCAGGGCCTGGCCATGCAGCCGCTGCAGCAGGCCTTGCAGGAATACCCCGAGCAAACCATCCCGTACGCCGGTATCAGGCGTCTGCTGGACGCACCGCAGCCGACCCGCACCGTCCAGATGTGGGCCCGTGTGGGCTTTGCGCCGGCGGTGGGTCCGGCACCGCGCCGCGGCCTGGCCGCGCAGCTTTCATGACGCTGGCCGACCCGGCAGTCCGGGACGCCACAGATGTGGCAACGGCCCTTGGCGCCGATCTGGAAAACGGCCTTGCCGGACCACAAGCACAGCACAGGCTGGCGCAAAACGGCCCCAATGAACTCACCGCCGCGCCGCGCGTTGCCGCCTGGCGCCGCATGCTGTCGCAGTTTCAGGACCCGCTGATCTACCTGTTGCTGGGAGCCATTGCGATCTCGCTGGCGGCCTGGGTGTTTGAGGGCCTGCACGGCTGGCCCGTGGATGCGGTCGTCATTGCGCTGATCGTCATCCTCAATGGGGTGCTGGGCCATGTGCAGGAAGCCAAGGCACACGACGCCGTAGCGGCGCTGGCCCGCATGAGCGCCCCCACCGCATCCGTGGTGCGAGACGGCCAGGCCCAGCGTGTGCCCAGTGCCGAGCTGGTCACGGGCGACCTGCTGGTGCTGACCGAAGGGGACGCCATCGCAGCCGATGCCCGCCTGGTGCGGGCCGCGTCCCTGCACGTTCAGGAAAGCTCGCTGACCGGCGAGAGCGCGGCGGTGCTGAAAGACCCCGCCACCCTGAGCGGCCCCGCGGCTTTGGGCGACCGGCCGAACATGGTCTTCAAGGGCACATTTGTGGCGCAGGGCAGCGGTCACGCGGTGGTGGTGGCAACAGGCATGGCCACCCAGATGGGATCGATCGCGGGCATGCTGGCGGCCACCACGCAGCAGCCCACCCCGCTGGAAAAAGAAATCACCCACATCGGGCGCATGCTGGGCATCGCGGTGCTGGTCATTGCATTCATCGTCGTGGGGACCATCCTGCTGATCTCGCGGCCCGACAGCATGGCCGGGGTGGTGGGCGTGCTGCTGCTGGGCGTGGCGCTGGCGGTGGCCGCCGTGCCCGAAGGCCTGCCGGCCATCCTGTCGGTGGTGCTGGCGCTGGGCGTGCAGCGCATGGCCCGGCACAACGCCATCATCAAGAACCTGTCGTCGGTAGAGACGCTGGGCGCCACCACGGTCATCTGCACTGACAAAACCGGCACGCTGACCCGGTCCGAGATGACGATCGTACGCGTCATGACAGCCTCTGGTGCATCAGACATCACGGGCGTGGGTTACGCGCCCGACGGCCAGGTTCAAATGCAGGGCACGCGCCTGCAGACCGGCGCTGCGCATGCCGAGCAGGTGGTGCTGCTGGGTGGCGGCAGCCTGGCGGGCAATGCGTCGCTGCGCCAGGTGGAAGGCGGCACCTGGGAGGTGCATGGCGACCCGACAGAGGCGGCGTTTCTGGTGGCAGAGCGCAAGCTGGGTACTGAACAGCGGCGCGAACGCCGGTTTGAACGCATTGCCGAAATCCCGTTCACCTCCGAGCGCAAGATGATGTCCACCATCGAGCTGGACCATGAGCACGGCGATGAACGTGTGCTGGTCTGCAAGGGCGCCCCCGACGTGCTGCTGGGCCTGTGCACCCGGGCCCGGGTGGGAATGGAGGTGGTGGCGCTGGATGAGGCTTTGCGCGCCAAGATTCTGGCCGATGTGGATGCGCTCACCAGCGACGCGCTGCGCACGCTGGCCGTCGCCTACCGCCCGCTTGCCGCGCACGAGGATGCACACGATGACGCCCAGGCGGCGCAACAGCTGGAACACGACCTGATCTTTGTGGGCACGGCGGGCATCATCGACCCTCCGCGCGAAGAGGCGGCCGTGGCCATCCGCGAAGCACGCCAGGCCGGCATACGCGTCATCATGATCACGGGCGACCACCCGCGCACGGCCGCGCGCATCGCGGCCGACCTGGGCCTGGTGGAGCCCGGCGCACCGGCGCTGACCGGCGCCGATCTGGATGCGCTGGACGAAGCCGCCTTTGCGCAAGCGGTGCGCGATGTATCGGTCTATGCCCGTGTGGCGCCCGCGCACAAGCTGCGCATCGTGGCCGCGCTGCAGGCCGACGGCAACATCGTGGCCATGACGGGCGACGGCGTGAACGACGCGCCGGCGCTGAAGGCCGCCGACATCGGCGTAGCCATGGGCGTGACCGGCACCGAGGTGGCCAAGGGTGCAGCGCGGATGATCCTGGCCGACGACAACTTTGCCACCATCGTGCAGGCCGTGCGCGAGGGCCGCGGCATCTTTGACAACATCCGCAAATTCCTGCGTTACCTGCTGTCGTCCAACATGGGCGAGGTGCTGACGGTGTTCCTGGGCGTGGTGGGCGCCGGCGTGATCGGCCTGACCACCCCGGGTGGCGCCATGGTGCTGCCGCTGCTGGCCACGCAGATCCTGTGGCTGAACCTGATCACCGATTCATGGCCGGCGCTGGCCATGGGCATCGACCCCGCCGGCAGCGACGTCATGGCGCGCAAACCCCGCCCCCCGGGCGAACGGGTGATAGACGCCGCCATGTGGTGGGGTGTGGTGCAGATCGGCGTGGTGGTGGCCGTGGTGAGCCTGCTGACCATGGACATGTACCTGCCCGGCGGGCTGATCGAAGGCGATGGCGACCTGGCCAACGCCCGTACCGCGGGCTTCACCGTGCTGGTCTTTGCCCACCTGTTCAATTGCTTCAACGCCCGCTCAGAGACCGCCAGCGCGTTCTCGCACCCCACGACCAACCCGTGGCTCTGGGGCGCGGTGGCGCTGTCGGGCGGGTTGCAGGTGGCGGTGGTGCACCTGCCGATACTGAACACAGCCTTTGGCACCGCGCCGTTGACGCTGAGCCAGTGGGGGGTCTGCGCGGCGATGGGCAGCATGGTGCTGTGGTACAGCGAGCTGCGCAAACTCGTGAAGCGGATCAGAGCTTCTCGGTCTCACCCAGCCGCGGCTGCCACTTCATGAGCCTGCGCTCGATGCGGCCCACCAGGCCGTCCAGCACCAGCGCAAACGCGGTCAGCACGGCAATGCCGGCAAACACGGTGTTCACGTCAAACGTGCCTTCGGCTTGCAAGATCAAATAACCCACGCCGCGCGCCGAGCCCAGGTATTCGCCCACCACGGCGCCCACAAAGGCCAGCCCCACCGAGGTGTGCAGGCTGGAGAACACCCAGCTGGTGGCGCTGGGCAGGTACACGGTGCGCAGCAGCTGCTTCTGGTTGGCGCCCAGCATGCGGGCATTGGCCAGCACCACGGGGCTCACCTCTTTGACGCCCTGGTACACGTTGAAAAACACGATGAAAAACACCAGCGTCACGGCCAGCGCCACCTTGCTCCAGATCCCCAGGCCAAACCACATGGCAAAAATGGGCGCCAGGATCACGCGCGGCATGGAATTGGCGGCCTTGATGTACGGGTCCAGGATGGCGCTGGCC
>CALRYY010000111.1:0-14159 GCA_943372515.1 Ramlibacter sp. 2FC
CGAACGCTTCAGCTGGTGGCTCACCACGCTGATGCACCGCATCGACGACTCGGGCGGCATAGGCCAGAAGCTGCAGGAAGCAGAGCTGGACTACCTGGTGCATTCGCGCGCCATGTCCACCGCGCTGGCAGAAAACTATGTGGGCCTGCCGCTGTAGCATCGCGGCATGACGACCCGCATCGCCTCCCCTGCAAAATTCCGCCCGCTCAAGGGCACCCGCATCCTGAGCCTGGCGCTCAACCTGCCCGGCCCAGCCGCACTCATGCGTTGCCGAGCCATGGGCGCCACCTGCGTCAAGCTGGAGCCGCCTTCCGGTGACCCAATGGGGCACTACAACAAACCTGCCTATGCGCAGTTGCATGAGGGCGTGAAGGTCATGACGGGCGACCTGAAGACCGAAGCCGGCCAGAAAGTGCTGCACCGCGAGCTGGCCCGTGCCGACGTACTGCTCACCTCGTTTCGCCCCTCGGCACTGGAAAAGCTGCAGATCGGCTGGAAAAAACTGCATCGCCTGTACCCCTCGCTCAGCCAGGTCGCCATCGTCGGCGCCCCCGGCGCGCGGGCCGAGCAGCCCGGTCACGACCTGACCTACCTGGCCGACAACGGCCTGGTCAGCGGACTGGATCTGCCGCCCACGCTGTACGCGGACATGGGCGGCTCGCTTATGGCCAGCGAAGCGGTACTGAGCGCCGTGCTGATGCAACGCGAGCGGTATGCCGGCACCGGCGACGTACACCCGCGCGGCGTGTTCATCGAGGTCGCTCTGGCCGATGCGGCAGGCTACCTGGCGCTGCCGCGCACCTGGGGCCTGACCCAGCCCACCGGCTCGGTCGGCGGGGCCCATGCGGGCTACCGCGTGTACCCCTGCAAGGACGGCCGGGTGGCCGTGGCTGCACTGGAGCCCCACTTCGCCGCAGCCCTGTGCACGGCAGCCGGATTGCCCACCAGCGACATCCGCACCATGCTGGCACCCGCCACGCGCGAGGCCATCGCGGCCTTCCTGAAGACCCAAACCCGCAAGCAGCTGGACGCGCTGGCGGTGGCCCGGGATATCCCCTTGCACACCCTTGCGGCGTAACCGGCCCGCCAACGTGGCAAAATCGCGGGTTCGACCAATCAGCATCCCCCAGAACCGGAGTACCCCATGGGCAACAAAATCGTCACCGAAGCCGACCGCAAGCGCACCCCGCCCCTGCCCCTGCCCCCGGGCGCCACCCGCCCGCGCGATGGCGCCGGCCAGCGCATCAGCCTGGAGCGTGGCACCGCCACCCGCAGCAAGAAGAACCCGGGCAAGCGCGCCAAAAAAGGCGGCTAAGCCACCGTCTTCCCGTCAGGGCTTGTTCACACTGCCAAAAGCAGCTGTGAACAGGCCCTGATTGTTTTGCAGGCGCGAAAATTCCTTCATGCAGTGTCGCGCTGGTCTGACAAGGCAGAGCACGCCGGGTCACTACGCTTTGGGCTTGTACTTTCAACCCCAACGGAGAACCCCATGCTGCGCAAACTCATCGCCTTAGGACTCGTCGCCGGCCTCACCAAAAAAGCCTGGGACCACTACCAGGTAAATAACAGCGGTAAACCGGTGGCTGATGACGGCAACACGCCGGCACGCCGCAAGGTCAAGCCGGCACCGTCCACCACCGCCGGCCCCACGCACACCCCGTAACCAGCAGACACACCGCGGACGCGCCCGCTTCACGTGGCGGGCACCCAATGGGTCATGCGTGCACCGCACGCGCCAAAGGAGACCGCGATGAAATTGCTGTTGCTGATTCCCCTGGCCCTGGCGGGCCTGACCGGCTGCGTTGCCGTGCCGTATGGGTATGCCGATGCCGGGTACAGCCAGGGCTATGCCGGCGCCTACCCGGGTGGCGCGTACTACGGCCAGCCCACCCACATCTACAACGCGCCCCCGGCCCACAGGCACGGTCTGCCACGTCAGCGCCACGATGGTGGCCGCGACCGGGACCGAGACGGCATTCCAGACCGCGCGGACCGCGACCGTGATGGCGACGGCGTACCCAACCGGCTGGATCGCCGCGGCTCGAACCCCAGGCGTCACTGAAGGCGCCGTCAAGCCGCCACGTACTGGGCCACCCCATCGCCAAAGGACCATTTCTCGCGCGCCGATTCCACCAGGTTGACGATTACGTCATTGGCAGAAAAGGGCGAACGCCCGGCAATGCCCTGCGCGATCTGGGCGCAAGGTGTTGATGCCGCCTCTATGGCAACCCTGCCGCGGGGGGGGAACCGGGCCACCGGCAAGAGCATCTTGCGTTACATGCAATGCGAAGCGCCCAGTTAAGATGCCGCCATGCTCAAGAAACTCCTTGTCCCCCTCTTTCTGGCGTTCGCTGCCCTGACCGCCCAGGCCCAACCCAGCCCGGCCAAACAGGAGCTGATCGCGCGCATCCTGAAGCTGCAGCAGCCCGGTATTGAAGCCATGGCACGCGGCCTGGCCGAGCAGCCGGCGGCGATCATCCTGGACGGTATGTCTGGCGCCCTGTCCACACGTGTGGCGCCCGAAAAACGCGAGGCTGTTGCGCGTGAAGTGCAGGCTGAAGTCAAAAAATACACCGACCAGGCCGTTCCCCTGGTTCGCGAACGCGCCGTCAAGCTGGCCCCCAGCACCATCGGGGCCGTACTGGACGAAAAGTTTTCCGAAGACGAGCTCAAGCAACTCGTGGCGCTGATCGAATCGCCGGTTTACGCCAAATTCCAGTTGCTGGGCAACGACATGCAACGCGCCCTGACGCAAAAGCTGATCGCCGAGACGCGCCCGCTGATCGAGCCCAAGGTCAAGGCGCTGGAGCAAGCGATTGCCAAAAGACTGGGGTTGACGGCAATGCAGCCTCCACCCGCCAAGTAATTTACCGCTTCGCATCGGCAGTCACCTGACGTTTCAAGGACTCCATGGGTGCAGGTGATGCTGATCCGACCGACATCAAACGGCCGGTTGCCCTGGCGCTGGATGCCCTGCAGGTTGTCCGCAGTTGCCCCGAACATGTTCCTGCCTGGTGGCGGCTGATTGAGCGGCTGGCGCCTCTACCCCCGGGCGAGGTGGACAATATGGCCCGGTTGGTCAGCCAGCTGGCTGCCAGCAGTGCGCTAGCCAGGTGGCTTAAATACTCAGCGTTGTGGCGGATGTCTGGCGACTCCCGGTACCTGGCCAGCATGGCGGGCGTAGCGGCTGATCTGCCAGACCCTGACCGATGGATGTCGCTGGCCATCGTGGTGTGGCACCATGCACTGACACGGGCCCAGGACCGCACGGCATTCAGACAGCTGTTGCTTGATTCCCGTCAAGTGGAACTGCTGGGCACCTTGGGCCGCGGTTTACCTCGAGAGAAGCGAAACCGACCTACGCCGGGGCCACGCCTGGGGCTGCAACGCGTGGCCCTTGTCGCGCCCCACCTGTCAATGGGTGTCCATGCGGGGACCCGAATGGTCTTCGACCTGCGGGCGGCACTGGAAGGTGCGGGCATCAACACCCACGTGTTTGCGGCGCAAGAACTTGCATTGCCCACCATGAGCGGCCATTTTGCTGGCAGAGATCAATCCACAGTGGCTCCGGCCCACCCCTCCAGCTGGCAACTGCGCACTGCGGGAACAGCCCAAGTCAGCCTGGCCAGTGAGGACTTTTCGCTGGGCAGCCGATGGACAGACCTGATCCAGGGGATTGGACGCTATGCCCCCGATGTCGTGTTGTTCGTGGGCTTTTCTTCGCCGTTGATCTGGGCGCTGTACCCCGACTATCCGGTCGTCGGCATGTCGCTGCACACGGTACCCCCATTGGCGCCTGTCGATGTCTGGCTGGCTGCCGACCCGCAGCCCGGACAAGACCTGTTCTGGCCCGGAATGCCGGCGCCCCTGACAAGCCACTTCCCATTCCGGTTCTGGCCCGTACAGACAGGTTCAGCGTTATCACGCGACGTACTTGGCGTGCCGGAAGATGCAATCCTTCTGGTGAGCAGCGGACACCGGCTTCACACCGAGCTGCAACCGGAATGGGCCGCACACATACTGGGCTTCCTGGACGCTCACCCGCAGATCCACTGGCTGCTGATTGGCATGCATGGCCAGTTGCACGAAGCCATGGCCCGGTGGCATCCCCGCCTGCACAGCGTGCCGCATCAGGACGACCTTGCAGCCTTCATAAGCATGGCCGACATCTACCTCAACCCACCACGCATGGGCGGTGGCGCCAGCGTGGCAATGGCCATGGACCTGGGAGTGCCGGTGCTGTCCATGCGCGGCAGCGACGGAGGCGACAAGGTCGGCGACCTGGCTGTGAGCGACACAACCGGTTACATGCAGCGGCTGGCAGAATGGTGCGGCGACGCTGGATTGCGGCATCAAGCTGGCGCAGTGCTCCAACGCAAGTTCCGTGACGAACTCGACATTTCCCAGCCCGACGCCGGCCGGCGGTTGATCCAGGCCTGCCGCGTGGCTCTAACATGCTTTGAACATCGGCAGTCCGGCCCCCAAACCCAGCTCTACCACGCTGAATGATCGACACCCACAGCACCGACTCACGCCCCATCATCATCTTCGGCACCCTGCGCTCAGCCAGCCTGGCGCGCTTTTGCCTCACGCACGACTCACCGTTCAAAGTGGCGGCGTTCACGGTGGATGCAGCCTACGCCGGCTCCGATACCCATGAGGGGCTGCCGCTGGTGCCGTTCGAGTCGCTTGAATCGCACTACAAACCTGAAGACTGCCGCTTGCTGATCCCCATGGGCTACCAGGGCATCAACGGTGTGCGACGCGCGCGCTACGAAGACGGCAAGCGGCGCGGCTACAGCTTTGCCAGCTACATCTCCAGCCGCGCCAGCACCTGGCCCGACCTGGTCGTGGGCGACAACGTGCTCATTTACGAGCACGCCATCATCCAGCCGTTTTGCCGCATCGGCAGCAACACCATCATCCGCAGCGGCGCCCATGTCTCGCACCACTGCGAGGTGGGCGACCATGCCTTTGTGGCCGCCGAAGTCGCCATGGGCGGCGAAGGGCGCATCGGCGAGCAGGCCTTTGTGGGGGTGGGCGCCGTGCTGCGCGACCGCATCAACATCGCGCCACGCACGTTCATTGGTGCCGGTGCCGTTGTCGTGACAGACACCGAAGCTGACGGCGCCTACGTGGGCAACCCCGCGCGCAAGCTGTCCAAGTCGTCACTGCAGGTGAGCGGATGATGCGCACTGGCACCCCATTCATCATCAACCTGGCCTGTACCGGCGTCATTCCCACCCGGACCATGAGCGCCAGCGTGCCCCTGACCCACGGGGAAATCGTGGACGACGTGGCACGTGCTCTGGAGAACGGCGTGCAGATGGTCCACCTGCATGCCCGCGATGCCGGCGGCGTGCAAACCTCCGAACCGCAGGCCTATGGCCGCCTGGTCGAGTCCATTCGCGCCTTGCCCGGCGGCGGCGAACTGGTGGTGTGCGTCACCACCAGTGGCCGGCTCGACGCGGGCTTTGAACCCCGCTCGCGCGTGCTGGACCTGGATGGCGCGGCGCGGCCCGACATGGCCAGCCTGACGCTGGGCTCACTCAACTTCATGCAGTCGGCCAGTGTGAACCAGCCCGATACCATCCGCCGCCTGGCGCAGCGCATGCAAGAGCGCGGCATCCGCCCCGAACTTGAAGTGTTTGACCTGGGCATGGCCAACTTTGCACGGGTGCTGGTGGACGAGGGCCTGGTGACCGCGCCGCTGTATGTCAATGTGCTGCTGGGCAATGTGGCGGGTGCGCAGGCGGATGCACTGCAACTGGCAGCGATCCTGTCGGCGCTGCCGCCGGGCTGCATTGTCTGCGTCGCGGGCCTGGGCCGCTTTCAGCTACCGGCCAACGGCCTGGGCCTGTTGCTGACCGATGGTGTACGCGTGGGGCTTGAAGACAACCTCTGGATGGATGCGCAACGCACCCGGCCGGCCAGCAATGCCCTGCTGGTGCAGCGGGTCGTGGCTGCCGCCGGGCTGTTTGAACGCACACTGATGCCGCGCGTACAGGTCCGCACGCGGCTGGGCCTGACCGCATGACGACAGATTTCATCACCTTCGGCGCGCCGGACATCGGTGAAGCCGAGGCGGCGGCAGTGCTCGACACACTGCGCAGCGGCTGGCTGGGCACCGGCCCGCGCGTGAGCGAGTTTGAACGCGCCATGGCGGCCTACAGGCAGGTGCCGGCGGGCAACGTCATTGCTCTCAACTCCTGTACTGCAGCACTGCACCTGAGCCTGCTGGTGGCCGGGGTGGGGCCTGGCGACGAAGTCATCACACCCGCGCTGACCTTTTGCTCGGCCGCCAACACGATTCTTCATGTCGGCGCCACGCCGGTGCTCGCGGACGTGGACCCCATCACGATGAATATGGATGCGCAGGGCTTTCGTGCAGCCCTCACGCCGCGGACCAAGGCAGTCATCCCCATGCATTTCGCGGGTCGCCCATGCGAGATGGAAGCCATCATGGCGGTGGCTCGTGAGCACGGCATCATGGTGATTGAGGACTGCGCCCATGCGGTGGAATCGCTGTACCGCGGCCAGCCCGCCGGTACGCTGGGCGACTTTGGCTGCTTCAGCTTCTATGCCACCAAAAACCTGACCACTGGCGAGGGCGGAATGGTATTCGTGCGCGACCCGGCGCATGCTGAACGCATCCGTATGTTGGCCCTGCACGGCATGAGCCGCGATGCCTGGCAGCGCTACTCCGCAGACGGCTTCAAGCACTACGACGTGATGGAGTGTGGCTTCAAATTCAACATGATGGACCTGCAGGCCGCGCTGGGGCTGTGCCAGTTGAACCGTCTCGAACCCTCGTGGCAACTTCGAGCAGCCCAGTGGGCTCTCTACCAGCAGGCCTTTGCCGGCCTGCCGCTGATCCTGCCCGCGCCCGTTGCGCCGCACATGCGTCATGCCCATCACCTGTACACGGTGCTCGTCGATGAAGCGGCCTGTGGCATCAGCCGCGACACGCTGCTGCAACGGCTGCACACCCAGGGCGTGGGAAGCGGCGTTCACTACCGCGCGCTGTCAGAGCTGTCGCATTACCGCGAGCAACTGGGTTGGCAGCCGCAGGACACGCCGGTGGCCACGGCTATCGGCCGCACCACCCTCAGCCTGCCGCTGGGTCCAAAGCTGACCGGTGGTGACCTTGACCGCGTCATTGCCGCGGTGCACGCTGCGATCCCGGCACGCTGACCACACCCGCCGCGCAGGCAACCCCCGCCATCACCAGCACGGCCGCCAGCATGGTCACCGCCGTCAGCGGTTCGGCCAGCAGCGTGGCAGCCCCCACCGCCGTGAATGGCGGCACCAGCGCAGCAGACAGCGAGCCCCTGGCAGCGCCCAGTCGTGCCACCGCCACCATATAGGTCACCAGGCCCAGCAGGCCGGCCAGCACACCCTGGCCCAGCGCCTGCCAGGCCACATCGGCCCACGGGGCGCTCGCCAGGCGCGGCACGCCCCACAGCACTGCCATCGGCAGCACCAGCAGCGCCGACCAGCCATTGACCACCGCCGCACCCTGCCAGGGCGTCAGACCACTGCCGCGAAAGGCCAGCGTGTACATGGCCCACACCATGGCGGCGGCCACAAACAGGATGTCGCCTCGCCAGGCCAGCTCAGCGCCATACAGGCTGTGAGCCCCCAGTACGGCCAGGCCCCCCAACACCAGTATCAGCCCCAGCACACGCGGCAACGCCAGCCGCTCGCCAAACACCACCCACGCCCCCAGTGCCGTGAACAGCGGCACACTGCCCGCCAGGAAGATGCCCATATGCGCCGCAGGCGCCCACTGCACGCCCGCCAGCGCGAGCAACCCGAACGGCAGGCCGCCGCCCACGACCATGCAGGCCAGCCGCGTTACCGATACACGCTGCGGGAACAGGCCTGTGCGCCACAACAGCGGTGCCAGCAGCAGCGCCGGCACGGCATAGCGCAGCACAGCCAGCTCCAGCGGGCCCAGGGTGGTAGTGACGGCGTGGCGCGACATGATCTGCCAGCCGCTGCCGATCAATGCACAGGCCAGTGCGGCCAGCAGACCGATGAATATGTGACGGGACATGGCACGCAGTCTGCCCGCGCTGCGCCGCGCGGGCTATCAGATTCGTGTGCTTGTGATCAGGCAGCCAGATACAGGCGTGCGCGGGCGGGTGTCACGCCGATTTCACGGTGAAACGTATTGCCAAAGTGACTCTGGCTGCTGTAGCCCAGATCGTGCGCCAGCCCGGCCAGGTCGCGCTCGCCGTCTTCCAGGCGCTGCAGCGCGGTGGCCAGACGCAGGCGCTGGCGGTAGCCGTGCAGGCTCAGGCCGGTGTGGCGGCGAAACTGCCGCGCCAGGTGAAACAGCGAACAACAGGCCGCGTCGGCCACGTCGTGCAGGCGCCGGCCGGCGGTGTCTTGCGCCGCCATGAAGCGCTGCGCCCGTTGCACTACCTCCGTTGATCGGCCCACCCCACGCGCAACAGGCGTGGCGGCATGCAGTTCGACCTGCAGCAACGTGTGGGTTGGCTTGGCGCCCTCACAGCCGCAAGCCAACGCACGCCAGTGGCTGCGCAGCCGCCACAGCGCCCGCGGCGTCAGCAGCCAGGCTCGCGCATCGTGCTGCCACGGCGGCGTACCCCTCAAGGAGCTCACCACAATGCTGGTGCGCGCCTGCGCCACGCAAGGCTTCATCTGGTACGGCAGGCAGGTGGGCAGACCCAACACGGTGATGCCGTCCAGCAGCACCGACTGCCCCGCCAGGCGAAACTCCGTCGCGCCCCGGGCGGGCAACACCAGCCGGGGCGTGGGGGCTTCATAGGTCGGGCTCCACTGCATGGCGCCGGCATGCTTGACCACGCGTTCCACCGTCAGGCCTGGGGCCTGATGCAGCAAGGTGCGGTCTTGCGGCACGGGCGGCTTGGGGCGGTATCAGCGCGCCTTCTTGGCAGGCGGGCCCGGCTTGCGGGCGGCGCCGGTCACGCGCGGTGGCAGGCCGGTGTGCTGCGTGAGTATGCTGCCCTTTTTGGGCGCGCCTGGCTTTACCGGCGCGGCGGTGGAATTCTTGCGCCGCGCGCTCTGGTAACTGCCATCAGTCAGCGGCTGGTAGGTGGGAATGAGGTGGTGCTTGCCGTTGCCGATCAGGTCGGCGCGGCCCATGGTCTTGAGCGCATCGCGCAGCAGCGGCCAGTTGTTGGGGTCGTGGTAACGCAAGAACGCCTTGTGCAGGCGCCGTCGTTTTTCACCGCGCACAATGTCCACGGTTTCGGAATCATCCCGCGCCGTGCGGCGCACGCCCTTGAGCGTGTTGCGGCCTGAGTGGTACATGGCTGTGGCCGTCGCCATGGGGCTGGGATAGAAGGTCTGTACCTGGTCGGCGCGAAAACCGTTCTTCTTGAGCCACACGGCCAGGTTCATCATGTCGGCGTCGCTGGTACCCGGGTGCGCCGCAATGAAGTACGGAATGAGGAACTGCTTCTTGCCGGCCTCGGCGCTGAACTTTTCAAACATCTGCTTGAACTTGTCATAGCTGCCGATGCCGGGCTTCATCATCTTGGTCAGCGGCCCCTGCTCGGTGTGCTCGGGCGCGATCTTCAGGTAGCCGCCCACGTGGTGCTGCACCAGCTCTTTCACGTACTCAGGGCTTTGCACGGCCAGGTCGTAACGCAGGCCCGAGCCGATCAAAATCTTCTTGATGCCCTTGAGGCCGCGCGCGCGGCGGTAGATCTTGACCAGCGGGCCATGGTCGGTGTTCAGGTTGCTGCAGATGCCGGGGTACACGCAGCTGGGCTTGCGGCAGGCGGCCTCGATCTCGGGCGTCTTGCAGCCAATGCGGTACATGTTGGCGGTGGGGCCGCCCAGGTCGCTGATGACGCCGGTAAAGCCCGCCACCTTGTCGCGGATGTCCTCCACCTCGCGAATGATGGAGTCTTCAGACCGGCTCTGGATGATGCGGCCTTCATGCTCGGTGATGCTGCAAAACGTGCAGCCGCCAAAGCAGCCGCGCATGATGTTGACGCTAAAGCGGATCATCTCCCACGCGGGGATCTTGGTGGCGCCGTCGTGGCTGCCCTGCCCGTCGGCATAGGCCGGGTGCGGGCTGCGCGCATACGGCAAGTCAAACACATGGTCCATCTCGGCTGTGGTCAGCGGGATGGGCGGCGGGTTGATCCACACGTCGCGCGCCGTCACGCCTTCGCCGTGGGCCTGTACCAGCGCACGGGCGTTGCCGGGGTTGGTCTCCAGGTGCAGCACGCGGTTGGCGTGGGCATACAGCACCGGATCGGCCTTGACCTGCTCGTAGCTGGGCAGGCGGATCACGCTGCGGTCTCGCGGCGGGACCTTGAGCTTGACCTTGGGGTTGGGGTGGAAGGTCAGCGGCTGGATGTTGTCATTCGCCGCGGTGGATCCCGGCTCAAGGGCGGGATGACTGCCGGAATCTTCTTTCGAGCAGCTGGCACCTTGCGCCTGCGCCTGCTCGCTGGTGGTCAGATACGGGTTGATGTGGCTTTCCACCCGGCCCGGCGCATCTACGCTGGTGCTGTCGATTTCAAACCAGCCCTCGGGTGATGACCGGCGAAAGAACGCCGTGCCGCGCACGTCGTCAATCTGCTCCACGGGTTCGCGCGCGGCCAGGCGGTGGGCGATCTCGACAATCGCGCGTTCGGCGTTGCCGTACAGCAGCAGGTCGCACTTGGCATCCACCACGATGCTGCGGCGCACCTTGTCAGACCAGTAGTCGTAATGCGCGATGCGGCGCAGGGAACCTTCGATGCCGCCCAGCACGATGGGCACGCCGTTGTAGGCCTCGCGGCAGCGCTGGCTGTACACAATGGCCGCGCGATCGGGCCGTTTGCCGCCCACGTCGCCGGGGGTGTAGGCGTCGTCGCTGCGGATCTTGCGGTCCGCCGTGTAGCGGTTGATCATGCTGTCCATGTTGCCGCTGGTCACACCCCAGAACAGGTTGGGCTTGCCAAGCGCCTTGAACGGCTCGGCGCTTTGCCAGTCGGGCTGGGCAATTAGCCCCACGCGAAAGCCCTGGTCGGCCAACGTGCGGCCGATCACCGCCATGCCAAAGCTGGGGTGGTCTACATAGGCGTCGCCGGTGACGATGATGATGTCGCACGTGTCCCAGCCCAGCGCGTCCATCTCGGCACGGCTCATGGGCAGGAATTTCGGCTGGCCGAACCGGTGTGCCCAGTACTTGCGGTAGCTGGTGATCGGCTTGGCGGCGCGCGCGAAAAAGGAAACGTCGACAGGGGCGTTCATGGATGGATCTGGGGGAACAGCCCCGATTTTAGGCGGGCGGGCCGGTTTGCGCATTTTTCAACAGGGTTTGTCCTGATTTGCGCAAGGCGAATGGACAGCGGAATGACAGTCTGGATTCGCACCATGCAGGCTCACTACCCCAGAACAGGAGACAAGCATGCGTCGCGACACCTTCCTCAAGTCACTGGCCGCCCTGGCTGCCACGGGTGCCCTGCCCCTGCCGGCACAGGCCGCTCCCACCGTCAAGATGATGATCCCCGCCAACCCCGGCGGCGGCTGGGACACGACCGGCCGCGCCCTGGGCAAAGCCTTGCAGGACGGCAAGCTGGCCGACGCCGTGCAGTATGACAACAAGGGCGGCGCCGCCGGTGCCCTGGGCCTGGCGCAATTTGTGAACAGCGCCAAGGGCGACCCCAGCGCCATGATGGTGATGGGTGCTGTGATGCTGGGCGGCATCATCACCGGCCGCCCACCGGTCAACCTGACGCAGGCCACGCCGATTGCCCGCCTGACCAGCGAATACAACGTGTTTGTGCTGCCGCCCAATTCGCCGTTCAAGACCATGAAAGAGGTGGTGGACCAACTGAAGAAGGACCCGGCCAGCGTCAAATGGGGCGGTGGCTCGCGCGGATCCACCGAGCACATTGCAGCCTGCATCCTGGCGCGCAGCGTGGGCGTGGACCCCAGGAAGGTCAACTACATCGCATTTCGGGGCGGTGGCGAGGCCACAGCAGCCATCCTGGGCGGCAACGTCACGGTGGGTGGCAGCGGCTACAGCGAGTTTGCCGAATACATCGCGACCGGCAACATGCGCGCCGTGGGGGTTACGTCCCAAAAGCGCCTGCCCGGCGTGGCCGTGCCGACGATGAAGGAGCTGGGCTATGACGTGGTCATTGGCAACTGGCGTGGCGTGTATGGCGCGCCGGGCATCAGCGCCGAGCAGCGCGACGCGCTGACCCGCATGGTGGTGGAAGCCACGCGCACCAAGGCCTGGGCCGAGGCGATGCAGGCCAACAAATGGACGCCCGCGCTCATGACGGGCAAGGACTTTGACGAGTTTGTGGACTACGAGTTTTCGGCCCTGCGGGCGATCATTTATCTGGCCGGGATGGCCTGAGCCTGCTCAATCAGCCGGTCCAGCATACGGGCCAGCTGTTTTTGCTCCGCCACTGAAAGACAGCCAAAGATGTTCTCGTTGCGCTGCGCAATCAGGGCCATCACCTTCTTCCACAGCCGCTGCCCGCTGGCGGTGGGGGTCAGCACCACACCGCGGCCATCGGTGTCGCTGGCCTGCTTGAGCACCAGGCCGCGGTCCACCAGTGCCTGCGCAGCGCGGCTGGCCTGGCCCTTGTCCAGGTTGGCGCGGGCGGCCAGGTCCACGATGGACAGCGGCGCAAAGCTGCCGATGGCGGCCAGGCAACGTGCCTCGCCTACGGGCAGGCCGAAATCCGCCGCATAGGCGTCAGCACTGCCCTTGTCACTCAGCTTGTTGATGCGGTGCAGCCGCCAGGTGAGGTACTGGTCCAGCGGCAGCAGGTCTGCGGTGTTATCCGGCACGCGCCTGCTCCCTTGCGGTGGCGATCAGCGGCAGCACATCCGTCGCGCCGGCGCTGCGCGCCATGAGCTGCAGGCACAGCATGGACAGCAACAGCTGCGCCTTGTCTTCGCCTACTTCCGCCAGTGCATGGCACAACGCGGTGTAGCTCTGGTCCAGATCGGCATCGGTCATGCGGCAACTCCTTTGTCCTGCAGCGTGGCCAGCAGCGCAGCCGGGTCCAGCCCGCGCCAGCGCCCCATCACATACCCATCCGGGCGCACCAGCACCAGGGCCTGATCCGCGGGCGATCGCAGGCCATACCGTTCGCGCGCCTGGCCCAGGGTGTCGGCACCAGGCTCGATCTCCAGCACGCCCAGGCAGTGCTGCGTCAGGCTGCGCACGGCCTGTGGCACGGCACCGTCGCTGAACACCAGGCATACAAAATCACCGCCAAACACGCTGCTCAGGTGCAGGGGGCCCTGTGGGCCGGCCAGCAAGGCCTCAGGCGCGGGCGCGCCGGGTGCCGCCATGTTGTGGGCCCAATCGCCCTCTTGTGGGCCATTGAGCGGCGAGCCGTCGTAGGTAATGGGTGCCGACTGGCGCGGATTGATCAGCGAACGCACCCGCGGGTCGGCTTGCGCCAGGCGCAGGGTAGCCTCGCGCATCAACTTGAAGGCAAAGTTGGGTGGCGCCATGAATTCCGTGCTCTTGGCGCCGTAGGCAATGTTTTCTCGCGCCGCGTGCACGCGCTCGGTCGAATAACTGTCCAGCAGGCTATCGTGTGACTGCCCATCGACCACGCGCGCCAGCTTCCAGGCCAGGTTGCCGGCATCGTCCAGGCCCGAGTTGAGCCCACGCACGCCAAAGATCGGCACCAGGTGCGCCGCGTCGCCCGCAAACAGCACCCGGCCATGACGGTAGCTGTCCAGCGTGAGGCATTTGGCGTTGTAGATGGAAATCCACAGCGGCTCCCAGGGCGCGTCCTCGCCGATCATGCTCAGGTGGCTTTGCACGCGGGGCAAGACGTTTTCTGGCTTGACGGCCTCTGCCGGGTCCTCGTCGTCGCGAATCTGGTAGTCAATGCGCCACACGTCGCCGGGCTGGCGGTGCATGAGGATGGTGGATCCGGGGTTGGACGGCGGGTCGAACCAGGCCAGGCGCTCCACGGCACGCTTTGTCTTTTGCACGATGTCCACGATGACATATTTGCCGTCGTACTGCATGCCCTGCAGCTGCAGGCCCAGTTGCTCGCGCACCGTGCTGCGGCCGCCGTCGCAGGCGACGAGCCAGCTGGCCTGTAAGGTCTGCAAGCCATCGGGAGTTTGCACATCCACGCTCACGCCGTCGGCCTGCGGGCGCAGCGCCGTCACGCGGCTGG
>CALRYY010000112.1:0-13128 GCA_943372515.1 Ramlibacter sp. 2FC
GGCAGCAGCTCCCAGTTGCGGTTGTCGGTGCTGGCCACGGTGCCGGTGCGCATGATGCGTTTGAGGTCGGCGCCACGTACCTGTGTCACGTCTTCCACGGCTTGTTCCAGCGCCAGCTGGATTTCCGCCAACGCCGGGATGGGCACCCACAGCGGCAGTTCCTCGTCCAGCACATGGTCTTCGCGCACATAGGCATGGGCCAGCACATAGTCGCCCAGTTGCTGGCTGTTGCGCAGGCCCGCGCAGTGGCCCAGCATCATCCACGCATGCGGGCGCAGCACGGCCACATGGTCTGTGATGGTCTTGGCGTTGGCCGGGCCCACGCCGATGTTGATCATGGTGATGCCGCTGCGGTCCGCGCGCACCAGGTGGTAGGCAGGCATTTGCGGCAGCCGGGGCGGCGCCATGCCCAGCTCGTCGCCTGGCTCGGCGGCAAGCCCGGTGCGGCGGGTGATGACGTTGCCAGGCTCGATAAAGGCGATGTATTCGCTGCCCGGCTTGCGCATCTCTTCATGGCCCAGCTTCACGAATTCATCGATGTAGAACTGGTAGTTGGTGAACAGCACGAAGTTCTGGAAGCCCTCGGGCGTGGTGCCGGTGTAGTGGCGCAGGCGGTGCAGTGAATAGTCCACCCGCGCGGCGGTAAACAGGCTCAGGGGCTGGGCCTCGCCGGGCTTGGCCTCCCAGGTGCCGTTGGCGATGCCGTCGTCCATGGCGGCCAGGTCGGGCAGGTCGAACACGTCGCGCATCAGCAGGCGGCGCTCAGTGGTCAGCGTGCCCTCGATGTGGTCGTGCTCGGCAAACGAGAAGTGCACGGGTATGGGCTGCGTGCTGGTGCCCACCTCCAGCTCCACGCCATGGTTTTGCAGCAGCAGGCGGAACTGCTCCAGGTAGTACTCGGCGTACAGGTCGGGGCGGGTCAGGGTGGTCTCATACCGGCCGGGGCCGGCCACAAAGCCGTAGCTCAGCTGGGCGGCTTCGGCCGGGCTCAGGCGGGCCACGGTGTCGGTGTGGATGCGTACAAAGGGGTAGCAGGCGCGAACGTGCCCAGGCAGGGCCTCGCCGGCCACAAAACGCTGCATCGCGTCGCGTAAATGGCCGATCTGCTGGTTGTAGATGGCGCGCACCTGGGCCAGGGCGGCGGCGGGGTCGGTATAGCGGCTGGGGGCGATGAACGGGGGCAGGTAGGGCATGGATGGATTGTGCATTTTGTGCATGGGGGCGCGCGCAGCTGCTTTTTGTGACCCTGTCAGACAAATCCCTACAAGCGCTGACGTGCTTGGCCGACTGCGCTGCACCCCACCCATTCCCTACAGTGGCTTTACACGCCGCCCAACACGGTGTTTTGACGGAAATGACCAAGGAGCCGACTACATGAACACGACCGCCATGCTCGCAGCCAACCCTTTTGCCCTGATGGTTGACCCCCAGCGTGTCCAGGCCGCCATTGCCCGGTCCAAGTCCCTGAACCAGCTGCGCAACCGCGAATGCCGCCCGCTGGACCGTACCGTGATCCGCAGCGCCAGCGCCGAGCTGGCCGCGTGGGACGGCAAGATCGACCGCAAAACCAAGTACCTGGCCCCTGAGGACCACCCCGCGCCCATCGTGCGACCCGGCACCGACGTGCTGGCTTGACGGTCAAGGCCGCCAGAGCGGCGGCCTGATCAAGCGGCGGGTGCCGGCTCGCGCATCGTCACAAACTCTTCTGCAGCCGTGGGATGGATTCCCACGGTGCTGTCAAAAACGGCCTTGGTCGCGCCCGCGCGCAGGGCCACCGCGAAGCCCTGCACAATCTCGCCTGCATCGGCGCCCACCATGTGCAGGCCCACCACGCGGTCGCTGGCCGCGTCCACCACCAGTTTCATCAGCGTGCGTTCCTGGCTGCCCGACAGGGTGTGCTTGAGCGATTTGAACTCGCTGCGGTAGACCGTCACGCCCTTGTACTGCGCGCGGGCTTCTTCCTCGCTCAGGCCCACGGTGCCGATGTTGGGGTGGGTGAACACTGCCGTGGGGATCAGCTCGTAGTCCATCTGGCGCGCGGCTTTGCCTGCTGGCGGGCCGAACAGCTGGTCCACCAGCACCATGGCCTCGCCCAGCGCCACGGGCGTGAGCTGCTTTTTGGTGGATACATCGCCCAGGGCGTAGATCGACGGCACACAGGTGCGGTAGTGCTTGTCAACCACGATGCTGTGTCGCTCGTCGCAGGCCACGCCCGCCGCGTCCAGGCCCAGGCCTTCCACGTTGGGGTAGCGCCCGGTGGCGTACAGCACCGTGTCGGCCACCACCTGGGCGCCGCCAGACAGGGTGACCAGCAGGCCGTCGGTGTGCTTTTCAATGGCCGCCACCGTGGCATTGAGCTTCAGGTCCACGCCGTGCTTGCGCATTTCCTGCGCGACAAAGGCGGCCACATCGGCGTCAAAGCCGCTCAGGAGGCGCGCCGCGCGCTGCACCTGCGTCACCTGCGCGCCCAGGCCGTTGAAGATGGACGCGAACTCGCAGGCGATGTAGCCGCCGCCCACGATCAGCAGCCGTTTGGGAAATTCGGGCAGGTCAAACATGTTGTCCGAGGTGACCACATGTTCGCGTCCCGACACGGCGGGCACCAGCGGCGTGCCGCCCGTGGCCACCAGGATGTGCCGGGCGCTGATGCGCTGGTCGCCGTCGGCCGTGCGCACCTGCACGGTGTGCGCGTCGCACAACGTGGCCCAGCCCTGCAGCAGGCGCACACCGGCGCCGCGCAGCAGCTGCTCATACACGCCGTTCAGGCGTGTGATCTCCCTGGCACGGGCGGCTTTGAGCTTGCCCCAGTCAAAGTGCGTCTCGCCCACTGTCCAGCCATAGCCGGCGGCTTCTTCAAAGGCCTCTGCGTAATGGGCGGCGTAGCTGTAGAGTTTTTTGGGGATACAGCCCACGTTCACGCAGGTGCCGCCCAGGGCTGCGGCCTCGGCCACCACCACGCGGGCGCCGCGCTGTGCGGCCATGCGCGCGGCGCGAACGCCCCCGCTGCCGCCGCCAATGACGAACAGGTCGCAGTCAAAGTCTTTCATCTCATCCTTTCAGGGCGTCGAGCCCTTTGAGTTCTTCGCGCATCCAGTCAATGAACACACGCGTGCGCATGGGCAGCAGCCTGGCATGCGGGTACACCAGGCTGATGGGTCGAGGCGGCGGCTCAAAGCTTTCAAGCACGATGCGCAGCTGCTTTTGCGCCACATACGGCGCCACCTGGTACGAAAAGAAATGCCCGAAACCCGCGCCCGCCACACAGGCCTGCACCGCGGGCAAGACGTGATTGAAATCCAGATTGCCCGTCACCGCCAGGCGCAGGGTCTTTGCGCCGTCGCGAAATGGCCCCCAGCCCTGGGCCACGCCGGACGCGACGCGCAGGCAGTTGGCGTCCAGCAGCTCGCGCGGGTGGTGGGGTGTGCCCTGGCGGCGCAGCAGCGTGGGGCTGGCCACCACCACGCGGCGGATCTGGCCCAGCGGCAACGCCACCAGTGATGAATCGTCCAGCGGGCCGATGCGGATACCCACGTCCAGGCCTTCTTCGAGCAGGTTGACCATGCGGTCCAGCAGCACCACGCTGCAGCGCATGCCGGGGTGGGCCTGCACAAAGCGGGTGATGGCGGGGGCCACGTACATCTGGCCAAACAGCACGGGGGCGGTCACGTTCAGGTGGCCCACCGGTGTGCGTGATTCGGCGCTCAGCGCCGCTTCGGACTCATCCACCGCGGCCAGCACCTGGCGGCAGCTGTCCAGGTGGCGGCGGCCTTCGTCAGTCAGCGAGATGCGCCGCGTGGTGCGGTTGAACAGGCGCACGCCCAGCAGCGCTTCGTAAGCGGCCAGCGCACGCACCACGGCCGGCAGTGACGTGCCCAGCACGCGCGCGGCGGCCGTCAGGCTGCCCTGGTCGGCAATCTGCACAAAGGCCTGCATGGCGCGCAATTTGTCCATGGTCCATATTAATCCGGTTAACGCAGGAGTTCATTGCATTGCACGCCATTGATTCGAATCCGGGCAGCAAACACAATGGCGCCATGAACACACCCATCAAGCTGCACCGCATGGCCCTGTCGGGCCATTCCCACCGTGTTGAACTGTTCCTGTCGCTGCTGGGCCTGCCGGTCGAGCTGGTCGACGTGGACCTGACGCGCGGCGAACACAAGACGCCCGCGTTCCTGGCGCTCAACCCGTTTGGCCAGGTGCCGGTGATCCAGGACGGCGACGTGACGCTGGCCGATGCCAACGCCATCCTGGTGTACCTGGAAGGCCGCTATGCCCCCGGCCAGTGGCTGCCGCGCGAGCCACTGGGCGCCGCCCAGGTGCAGCGCTGGCTCAGCGTGGCGGCCGGCCCGCTGGCGTTTGGGCCGGCGGCCGCGCGCGTGATCAACCTGTTTCGCCGACCTGACGATCCCGCCGTGCCCATGGCACGCGCGCAGGCCCTGCTCGCGTTGATGGAGGGCACACTGAGCCAGCAGCCGTTCCTGGCTGCGGCTCAGCCCACGCTGGCCGACGTGGCCAATTACAGCTACGTGGCCCACGCGCCCGAAGGCGGTGTGTCGCTGCAGCCCTACCCCGCCGTGCAGGCCTGGCTGGCGCGCATCGAGGCGCTGCCAGGCTTTGTGCCCATGCGGCGCTCAGCCATCGGGCTGGCCGCATGACCGCCGCCGCGTACCCGGTCATTGCTGAGCCGTTTCACGATGGTGAAAAAGCGTTGCAGCATGAATCGGGCGCCTTTGGCACGCTGGCGGTGGCCGGGCCGCGCGTGATCCGCAGCTACATGCCCGATCAGCACCGCAGCTTTTTCGCGCAGCTGCCCTGGCTGGTGGTGGGTGCGCTGGATGCGCAGGGGCAGCCCTGGGCGCATGCGCTGAGCGGGCCGCCGGGTTTTGTGCAGTCGCCCGACCCGCAGCAACTGCGTGTGGGTGCGCCCCTGGCCGGGCTGGCGGCCGGTGACCCGGTGGGCCTGCTGGGCATCGAGCCGCACACGCGCCGGCGCAACCGCATGAACGGTGCGGTGACCCAGGCGGACGAGCGCAGCTTCAGCGTGCAGGTGACGCAGAGCTTTGGCAACTGCCCCAAGTACATCCAGGCGCGCGAGGCCACCTGGGCCGGCCCGCAGGCGGCGGGTGCCGTGCGCGAATCCACCACGCTGGACGACGCCGCGCGGCGCATCATCGCGGCGGCCGACACGTTCTTCATTGCCACCGCCCACCCGGCGGCGCGCCAGGGTGGCAACGCATCACACGGGGTGGACGTGTCGCACCGCGGCGGGCGCCCCGGCTTTGTGCGCCTGGCACAAGACGGCAGCCTGCAGGTGCCTGACTACAACGGCAACCACTTCTTCAACACGCTGGGCAACATGGCGCTCAACCCGCGCTGCGGGCTGTTGTTCATTGACTTTGAAGCGGGTGACACGCTGCAACTGGCCGCCAGCGCCGAGCTGGTGTGGGACGGCCCGGCGGTCACCGCGCACCCCGGTGCGCAGCGGCTGCTGTTGCTGCAGGTGCAGGCCGTGCGGCATACGGTGGCGGCTTTGCCGCTGCATTGGGGACCGGCTACACCGTCACCGGTATTGCCATAGGCACAAGCCTCAGGCCACGCGCAGCGCAGCCCCTGTGCGCCCACCCACCGGGTCGATCCAGGCCGTGGGCAACTGGTAGGCGCGGTCGTCAAACAGGTCCACGCCGCACATCAGCGTTTCGATCCAGTCGAAAAAGTCGTTGATGGCCTGACGGCCCTTGATGGGGGCGCCGTGCTGGGGCACCAGCATGGAGATATCGAGCTGGCGCGCCATGCGCGCCCACAGGCGCAGGATCTTGTTGGACACCATGTAGCGGCGGTGAAAGCCCTCCATCAGCGGGATGTGGGCCTTCAGGTCGGTGATGGGTTTGCCGGCGTCCTTGCCCGACATCATCGAGACCCCCAGGTCGCCGGTGAACAGGATCTTGCTGATAGGGTCGTAAAAATGGAAATTGCCTTCGGAGTGCATGAAGTGCGCGGGCAGCAGCCACAGCTCGCTTTTGCCCAGGGGCAGCTTGGCGCCCGAGTCGGGCACGCCGATCACGCGGTCCACCGTCTTGCCCACCTTGGTGAAATGCGGCGCGAAGCGTTCCCAGATGCGCGAGATGACCAGCTTGGCCTGGGTGGACGTCATCCAGCGGTCCAGCGATGCAATGATGTCCGGGTCGGCATGTGACGCGATCAGCCAGCTCAGCTTGTTGGGTGGAAAGTGCTGCGACATGGTGAGGAACAGGTCGTTGAACGCCAGGTTGCCGCCCGGGTCTATCACCGCGCCGGTGCCGTTGTCCACAATGAGGAACTGGTTGGCTTGCACGGCCTGGCCGTCTTCTTCAATCAGGTCGGTGAACATCAGGCAGGCGTGATGTTCATTGCGAAACAGTTCAATGGCCATGGTTGCTCCCGAAGGCGTGCTGATGGGGAACCCGACTTTAGGCGGGCACTGTGTTTTTCGCCTTGATACATGTCAAGCGCATTCACCATCAACGGCTGGTGCGCCGCTATCATGGCTGTATGACTTCCCGGGTGAATGATTCGCTGCAACACGCGGCCCGCGCGCCCTGGCGCTGGGCGGTGGCGTGGTGGCGCATCGTGCACTTTGGCGCGCTGATCGTGGTGCTGGCGCTGTCGCCGTCCAGCTACGGCGCAGACAACCGCCGTGCCCTGGCACGCCACATCTACCAGGACACCGCGCCGGTGCTGACCTGGTTCACCGTGCTGTGTGCGCTGGTCAGCCTGGTGATCACACGCATCGTGGTGGTCACAGCCCTGAGCTACGGCCTCACGCAGTACGCCATGGAAATGGTCATCCGCGTGCTGGTGCTGGAGCTGATCCCGCTCACGGCGGCGCTGTTTGTGGCCCTGCGCTGCACCATCCCCAACGGCGCGGAGCTGGCGCAGATGCGCCGGCGCGGCCTGTTTGACGCCATGCGCGCCCAGGGCGTGGACCCGGTGGGCCGCGAGCTGCTGCCGCGTGTGGTGGCGGGCATGTTCTCGGTCATCACCCTGGCCGCGTTGAGCTGTGTGGTGGCCATGGTGCTGGCCTATCTGGCGGTGTACGGCTTTACTGCGGCGGGGCTGGCGGCCTACACGCGCATGTTCGGCCAGGTGTTCAACCCGGCGGTCACGCTGGTGTTCCTGCTCAAAACCCTTTTCTTCAGCCTGGCCGTGTCCCTCATGCCCATGGCCGCAGGCCTGTACGAAAGCAACGTGGCCGGCTGGCGCACCAGCGACGAGCTGCAAGGTCTGGTGCGCGTGTTTGCCGTGCTGGTGCTGATCGAGGTGATCTCGCTGGTCGGCAATTACTATTGACCCCTTCATGACCGACCCTCGCGACCCCGTTGACCTGGCCAATACGCCCGCCGGCAGTGCCGACCCCGCGCTGCCCACGCCGCCGGCGGTGAAGAATGTGGAATTCAAGGCCGTGCTGCTGCTGGTGTTCACGGCGCTGCTGGTGGGCGCCTCGGTGCTGTTCCTGCTGTATTCACGCGGCGCTTTCGAGACGACGCAGCGCCTGGTGCTGGTGGCCGATGATTCCGAAGGCGTGGTGGTGGGCATGAACCTCACGTTCTCAGGCTTTCCCATCGGCCGGGTGCGGCGCATCGAGCTGGCCGAAGACGGCAACGCCCGCATCCTGATCGACGTGCCCACGCGCGACGCCCACTGGCTGCGCCAGTCCAGCGTGTTCACGCTGGTGCGCGGCGTGGTGGGCAACACCAATATCCGGGCCTACAGCGGCGTGCTCACCGACCCGCCGCTGGCTGATGGTGCCGTGCGCCAGGTGCTGCGCGGCGATGCGTCGGCCGAAATCCCGCGCGTGGTGTCGGCCGCCAAGGAACTGCTGGAAAACCTGAACGCGCTGGCCGCAAAAGAGGGCCCGCTGGGTGCCAGCCTGGCCAACCTGCAGGCCATGACAGAAAAGCTCAACGGCCCGCGCGGCGCCCTGGGTGTGCTGACCGGCAACGACGCCGACGCGCAAAAGCTCATCGTGGCACTGGACCGCACCAACCAGCTGCTGGCCCGCCTGGATGGGCTGGTCATCAAGGCCGATGGCCTGACGGCCAAGGCCGATGCGCAGGTGTTTGGCCCCCAGGGCGTGGTGCCCGATGTGAAGGCCGCCATGGTCCAGGTCAACACATTGCTGGGCGACACGCGCGAAAGCCTGAAAAAAATGGACGCCGTGCTGGTCGAAGCCAAAGCCGTGGGCGCCAATGCGCGGGTGGCCACTGAAGACCTGGGCACGCTGCGCGCCGAGGTTGAAGCCAACCTGCGCAAGGTTGAAGGCCTGATCAACGAAATCAACCGCAAATGGCCGTTCAAGCGCGACACGGAGATCAAACTTCCATGATCCGTTCACACCTGACTGCACTGCTGGTGGTCGTCGCCCTGGCTGGCTGCAGCAGCACGCCCCCACCCCCCGACTGGCAGATGAACGCCCGCGGCGCGCTGGACGCCTTCACCACGGCCTACATGACGGGCAACGCACGGGTGGAGGCGGCGGAGTTCAGCCGCGCGCGCAGCGCCTTGAGCGCCACCGGCCAGCCCGAACTGGTGGCACGCGCCGAGCTGCTGCGCTGCGCCGCACAGGTGGCCAGCCTGGTGCTGCAGCCCTGCGACGGTTTTGAGCCGCTGCGCCAGGACGCACCGGCCCCCGAGCGCGCCTATGCCGCCTACCTGGCCGGGCAGGCGCAGCCTTCGGATGCGGCGCTGCTGCCGACAGACCAGCGCGCGGCACTGGCGGGTGGCGCCGGCGCCGTCAAGGGCATTGCCGACCCGCTGTCGCGCCTGGTGGCCGCCGGTGTGCTCATGCGCATGGGCCGCGCCACGCCCGATGTGATGGCCCTGGCTGTGGACACGGCGTCCGCCCAGGGCTGGCGCCGCCCGCTGCTGGCCTGGCTGGGCGTGCAGGCCCAGCGGGCCGAGGCCGCAGGCGCCACCGAAGAAGCCGCGCGCATCCGCCGGCGTATGGCGCTGGTAGCACCCTGAACCTGTTTACAGTTACACATCAACCTGAAGGACCCTGACCTGTGCGAAACCTCTTGTGCGCCGTATTTGCCGCTGCCTGCGCTGTGCAACCCGTGATGGCCCAGACCGCCACCGTCACCACCACTGTGACCACGTCCTCGGGCCTGGTGTTCCAGTCGCTCAAGGACGGCACGGGCGCATCGCCGGCTGCCACCGATGTGGTGCAGGTTCACTACCGCGGTACCTTTCTTGACGGGCGCGAGTTCGACAGCTCGTACCGGCGCGGCCAGCCCACGGAATTTCCGTTGAATCGCGTGATCCCCTGCTGGACCGAAGGTGTGCAGCGCATGAAGCCCGGTGGCAAGGCCAAGCTGACCTGCCCGCCGGCCATTGCCTACGGCGAGCGCGGCGCTGGCAATGTGATCCCGCCCAACGCCACGCTGAACTTCGAAATCGAGTTGATCTCGGTCAAACGATGAGACAGGCCCCCACGCTTGTCACTTCGTGTACTGCGCTGCCCCCCGAGGGGGCTTCAGTCGCCTTGGGGCGGCCCGGCGCCGACTGAAAGCCGGCGCTGACCATGGACGCCCAGCGCCCGAACGCTGATCGCCTGTACGCGCTGGACAACCTGCGCGCGCTGATGATGTGGCTGGGCATCGTGCTGCATGTGGCGGCCATCCACATGGTCAACGACTCGCCACTGCCCTGGCGCGACGAGCGCACCACGAAGTTCGCGGACGTACTCACCGCCTTCATCCATGCCTTTCGCATGCCGGTGTTCTTCATCCTGGCGGGCTTTTTTGTGGCCATGCTGGTGCAAAAACGCGGCGTGCGGGGCATGCTGCACAACCGCCTGCGCCGCCTGGGGCTGCCGTTTGCTGTCTTCTGGCCGCCGGTGTATGCGGCCTGTGCTGTCTTTGCGCTGATATTCCTGCACCGCATGGTGCGCGGCACCTGGGGGCTGGACGTCAGCATCGTGCCACCCCGGCCCAACATGCCAACGGGCCCCACGACGATGCACCTGTGGTTTCTGTGGATGCTGTTGTGGTTTTGCGTGCTCACCGCCCCTGTTCTGTGGCTGGGTGAGCGCCTGCCGGTGGTGTCGTCCGCCGTGACCCGGGTGCTGGGCCGCCTGGGCGGCGCGCCCTGGGGTTTCATGGTGCTGTCGCTGCCACTGGCCGGGGTGGGGGCGCTGTACCCGCAGGGGGTGGTGGTGCCCAGCGGGGCCTTTGTGCCCCCGCTGGCGGAATGGCTGCACAACGGCTTGTTCTACCTGTTGGGCTGGGCCCTGTGGCCCTGCCAGCAGCCCCTGTTTGCGCTGTACACGCGGCGCTGGGCCCGCTTCGCGCTGGCGGGGTTGCCATTTTTTCTGGCCACCGGCGCACTGGTGGAGGCGCAGCGTCTGGGCGCTTTGCCGGGGTGGAACCTGCCCTTGTGGATCGCCTATGCCTACAACTGTGCTTCGTGGTTGTGGAGCTTTGCGTTCATCGGCCTGTTTTTGCGCTATCTGCACCGCCCGCATGCCGTGCTGGGCTACCTGGCTGACAGCTCGTACTGGGTCTATCTGCTGCACATGCCGCTGACGATCGGCTTTGGCGCCTTGCTGTATGGCGTGCCGATGCCGGCGCTTGCCAAGATCGCGCTCAATGTGGCGGCCACCACGGCGGTGTGCCTGGCCAGCTACCACCTGCTCGTGCGGTTTACGGCCGTCAGCAGCCTGTTGAACGGCAAGCGCCATGTGCGCCCCACAACCATGTCAGCGATGGGCTGACAGCATGGCGCTGGTGCGTCCTACGCACCCGGGAGGAATTATTTTCGACACTGGATGCCCGTCACACACAAAAGAGCATCCGATCATGAAAAAACTACCCCTGTTGGCCAGCGCGCTGCTGGTGTCCCTGCTGGCCGCCTGCGGCGGTGGCGGCGACGATCCCGATCCCACCAACCTCAACTCGGCCTTCACCATCACGTCGGCCACCGACACCACGCTCAACGGCGCCTACGGCAGTGCCAACACGCCGCTGTCTGGCGTGAACAAGCTCGAGCGCGTAGGCGCCACCGACCTGTGCAGCTTCACGTTCGAGAACATTCCCCGCGTGGGCGGTGGTGCGGTTGCCGAAGGCACGGTGGAGTACCTGGTGGACAGCGCCACGGTGCGCCGCCTGGTGCTCAAGCTGGCTGGCGGCACCTATGAATCCACGGGTGCGGGTGTATCCGCCGTCTCGCGCGCCAACAACAACGTCACCTTCACCGGCAGTGTGTTGAGCGCAGGCACGCCCACGGTCACCATCACCGGCACCATCCCCATGCGGTCGGACCGTCCGTCCAGCTGCTGAGCGGCGGGCCACCGGCCAAGGTCATGGCGCCGATAATGGGCCATGACCCCTACACACACACAACCCGCGGTTGAACCCGCGGGTTTTGGCGCTTTGGCGCTGAATCCGGCCATGCAGGCCAACCTGGTGCAGCTTGGCTACACCGAAATGACCCCCATCCAGGCAGCCGCGCTGCCCCCTGCGCTGCTGGGCAAGGACATCATTGCGCAGGCCAAGACCGGCAGCGGCAAGACGGCCGCATTCGCACTGGCGCTGCTGGCCAACCTGAACGCGCGGCGCTTTGCCGTGCAGGCGCTGGTGCTGTGCCCCACGCGCGAGCTGGCCGACCAGGTCACCACCGAAATCCGCCGTCTGGCGCGGGCCGAAGAAAACATCAAGGTCGTGACGCTGTGCGGCGGCGTGCCGCTGCGCAACCAGATGGCCAGCCTGGAAAACGGCGCACACATCGCCGTGGGCACGCCCGGGCGCATCATGGACCACCTGGAGCGCGGCACGCTGAACATCCAGGCGCTGAACACGCTGGTGCTGGACGAAGCCGACCGCATGCTGGACATGGGCTTTTTCAATGACATCGTGACTGTGGCCCACCAGTGCCCCAAGGAGCGCCAGACACTGCTGTTTTCTGCCACCTACCCCGAGGGCATTGCCAAGCTCAGCGCGCAGTTCATGCGCAGCCCCGTCACTATCAAGGTCGACGCGCAGCACGGCAGCGCGCAGATCCGCCAGCGCTGGTATGAGGTGAAAAACAGCGAACGCCTGCACGCGGTCAGCCTGCTGCTCAACCACTTCCGACCGGCCAGCACGCTGGCGTTTTGCAACACCAAGGCGCAGTGCCGCGACCTGGTGGCTGTGCTGCAGGGGCAGGGCTTCAGCGCACTGGCGCTGTATGGCGAGCTGGAGCAGCGCGAGCGCGACCAGGTGCTGGTGCAGTTTGCCAACCGCAGCTGCTCGGTGCTGGTGGCCACCGACGTGGCCGCGCGCGGGCTGGACATCGCCCAGCTGGCGGCTGTGATCAATGTGGACACCACGCCCGACCCCGAAGTGCACATCCACCGCATCGGCCGCACTGGCCGCGCGGGCGAAGAGGGCCTGGCGCTGAGCCTGGCCAGCCTGGACGAGATGGGCTCGGTGGGCAAGATCGAGCTGCTGCAGGGCCGTGAATCTGAATGGCACACGCTGGCCGAGCTGACGCCCACGGGCGTGGGGCCGCTCAAGCCCCCCATGGCCACGCTGCAGATCGTGGGCGGACGCAAGGAAAAGATCCGCGCCGGCGACGTGCTGGGCGCGCTGACCGGCGACGCCGGCTTCACCAAGGAGCAGGTCGGCAAGATCAATGTCAACGAGTTTTCCACCTACGTGGCGGTGGACCGCGCCATTGCGCAGCAGGCGGTGCAGCGGCTGAATGCCGGGCGCGTCAAGGGCAAAAGCGTGAAGGTGCGGCTGCTGGAGGATTGAGCATGCGTTGGCGGCTGCTGGTGTCATGCCTGGCGCTACTGGGTGGCGCCTGCGCGGCGCAGCCCGCACCTGCGCCTGCCCCGCCCTGGCCCGACACACCAGCCACGCGTGAATTCCGCCAGCGGGTGCTGGACCTGGCCGTGCTGTATGGCGAGTCCAGCGGCCTGGACTCCAACGGGTATTTGATTGAAACGTCGGACCAGGGGCCTGCAAGCCCGGGTTGCCGCAGCGTGCTGGCGCGCACCAGCCTGGGCGGCGCGGCGGTGTCGGCCCAGACGTTTGAAGTCTGCAAGGACAACCAGGGCAGCAAGGACAAGGCGCCTTGATGGAATTTGCGCTAGTGCTGATGTTGGGG
>CALRYY010000113.1:0-13045 GCA_943372515.1 Ramlibacter sp. 2FC
GAATGCGCCGGCTGGCCGCAGCCAGCGCCAGGTGCGAGCCGCGCGCGGCCGCCGTCAGGCTGCCGGTCTGTGCACACGACACAGCCAGGCGGATGGACACCAGGTCAAAGCGCGCGAGGTTGTAGCTATGGGCGGCCATGGCGCAGCAAGACGGGGGGCCAGGCCCCCTCAGGCCTTTTTCTTCGGTGCGGCTTTTTTGGTGGCCGGCTTTTTGGCCAACAGTGTGTCCAGGTTCTTCACGATCTCGCCCTCGATTTTTTCCTTGAATGCGCCCAGCAAGAAGCCCAGCCGCGCGTCCAGCAAAAACAGGTCCTTGTTCACCCGCAGTTCGCCATTGACGCCCGAACGCGTGAAGGTGACAAGGTCTTCGGTCTTGCCTTCTTCATACGTGCATTCCATGTCGAACTTTTCTTCGGCCATCTCGGCCCACTTGAAGGCAATCTTGCGGGCCTCGGCCAGGCCCAGGGTGTGTTCGCGCTTGATTTGAATGTCGGGCAACGTGTGTCTCCTTCAGTGGGGGGGTGGCGGGGCGCCCAGCGCCCGGCGACGTTCGTCGCGGGGCACAGCAGCCAGCCGTTGCACCGCATCATAAAACCGCTTCCAGTCGCGTTGTTCGCGCGCAAACAGTGCCTCAAAGCCCGGCACCAGTTCGTCATAGGCCGCCTGCGCGCCCAACGACGCGTTGTTGGCCTGGGCCACCCAGGGGTCGTAGCCGGCAAAGCCGCCCCAGCTGGCCTTGAGCTGTGCGTACTGGTCGCGAAAGTCCTGCATCACGGCTTTTTTCTGCGCGGCGCGTTCGGCCACCGGCATGCCCGGCGCGGCATACACCGCCGCCAGCTTCTGGCGCGTGGCCAGCGCCAGGGCGCGAAACTGGTTGCGCCGCGTGTCAAACGCCGCATATTCAGTGCGCGCCGCCTCGCTGGCGTGTGCGGCCAGCCAGCGCGCACCGCCCTGGCGCTCTACTGCAGTCGCGAACGATTCATTGAACATGGTGTCGTCCTTGACGTAGACGACCTGATGCGCCAGCTCGTGAAAGATCAGGCGGGCCAGCTCGCCCTCGGGGTAGTGCATGAAGGTGTTCAGCAACGGGTCGCCGCCGGCCCAGTTCATCCAACCCAGCGTGGAGTACGCGGGTACGCCATACACACTGACCTCCAGGCCCCGGGCTTGCAGTTGCGCTGCTTCAGCGCGGGCCTCGGCCTCATTGAAATAGCCCCGGTAGCCCACGCAGCCCGTGACCGGGAAGCACCAGGTGTGCAGCGTGAGCGAGAAGGGTTGCGCGGCCACCACGTTCCACACGGCGGCACGGCGCTGAAGGTCGGCGTACCGGCGGTAGCTCGGGTTGTCGGGCAGGTGCAACTCGTTCGCTGCAAAGTCCCTGATGCGCTGGCTCAACGCCAGCCTCGCCTTCAGCGTATCGGGCGTGGCGGCATCGGCCATCCAGTCATTGACCGGGCGCGCTGCATTCATCAGCGCCAGGTGGCCGCTGGCCGACTGCCAGTAGTAGCCCAGGTTGGCACAGCCGCTCAGGCACAGCGCGGCCAGGCCCGCAGCAACAGCAACACCGGCAATGGCCATGACCAGCTTGCGCTTCACGCCGGTTGGGCAGGCCGAACCTCGACCAGGCAGTCGTAGAACACCGGGCCACGGCCCAGGTCGGTGAGCTTCTGGCTGGTGAGCTGGTTGACGTTGGTGCCGTCCAGGCCGAATTTGCGCCACCAGATGCCCAGGCCGTGCACGACGCCAGGGCGAGCGCGCGCGGACACTTCGGCCTTGCAGCGGTATTCACCCCGGTCATTGAAGACCCGCACCACGGCGCCGCTTTCAATGCCGCGCGCTGCCGCGTCGCTGGCGTGAATCTCGAGCACGGGCTCGCCTTCAATGCTGCGCAGGCTGGTCACATTGACGAAGCTGGAGTTGAGGAAATTGCGCGCTGGCGGCGAGATCATGGCCAGCGGGTAGCGGTCGCTGCTGCCGGCCAGCTCGTAATTGGGCAGGTGATCCGGCAAGCCGTCCAGGCCCTGAAGGACCAGCCGCTCGCTGAAAAATTCGCATTTTCCCGACGGTGTGGGAAAGCCGCCTTCGGCAAACGGCGCGTCGGGCAGGTTCAGCGTAGCGTAACCATGCTCCAGCAGCGCGTTGAAGTCCACTTTGGCACCGTAAGCCTGGCGGCAGATGTCTTCGTCGCTGTCGCGCAGGCAGGCGTCGTGCAGCCCCATGCGCTGGGCCAGGTCGCGAAAGATCTGCGTGTTGGGCCGTGCCTGGCCCACGGGGGCGATCGCCGGACGGTTCAGCAGCGCGTCAGTGTGGCCATAGGCCATGTGCACGTCCCAGTGCTCCAGCTGCGTGGTGGCCGGCAGGATGTAGTCGGCGTAATCGGCCGTGTCGGTCTGGAAGTGCTCCAGCACCACGGTGAACAGATCTTCCCGGGCAAAGCCCTGCACCACCTTGCCCGATTCGGGGGCCACCGCCACCGGGTTGCTGTTGTAGACCACCAGCGCCTCGATCTTCGGACCGAAGTCTGCCGACGTATCACGCAACAGGTCGTCGCCAATGGTGCTCATGTTGATGGTGCGTGGTGTGCGCCCGGCCAACAGGTCGGGGCGCTGCAGCGTGGCGCGGTCCACCGGGAACATGCCCGAGCTGGACAGCAGCAGGCCGCCCGCGCGGTGGCGCCAGGCGCCGGTGAGCGCGGGCAGGCTGGCCACAGCGCGAGCTGCGTTGCCGCCGCCGTGCACGCGCTGCATGCCGTAGTTCAGCCTGATCGCGGCGGGGCGGGTCGTGCCGTAGTCTCGCGCCAGGGCCACGATCTGCTCCACAGGCACACCGCAGACTTTGGCAGCACGCTCAGGCGGCCATTGCAAGGCCCGCTCTCGCAAAGCCTCCCACCCCACCGTGTGGTGGGCCAGGTAGCCGTGGTCAAGCCAGTCGTGCACGATCAGTTCGTGCATCAATGCGAAGGCCAGCGCGGTGTCGGTCCCCGGGCGCAGCGCGATGTGTTCATGGCATTTGTCCGCCGTTTCGGTGCGGCGCGGGTCGATGCACACCAGGCGCGCACCGCCCCGCTTGGCCTCCTGCGCCAGGCGCCAGAAATGCAGGTTGCTGGCAATCGAGTTACTGCCCCAGATCAGGATCAGTTGTGATTCGGCAAAAAACTCCACTTTCATGCCGACCTTGCCACCCAGTGTCTGGGTCAGGCCTTCGCCGCCCGCCGTCGCGCAGATGGTGCGGTCCAGCAGCGACGCGCCCAGCCGGTGAAAAAACCGCGCCGCGATGCTTTCGCCCTGTACCAGGCCCATGGTGCCGGCGTAGCTGTAGGGCACGATGGCCTGGGGGTTGCGTTGCGCGATGGCGCCCAGGCGGGCAGCGATGTCGGCCAGCGCTTCGTCCCAGCTCACGGGCTCGAACTGGCCCGAGCCTTTGGGGCCGGTGCGCCGCTGCGGCTGCAACACCCGTTCGGGGTGGTAGGTGCGCTCGGCATAGCGAGACACCTTGGTGCACAGCACGCCGCCGGTATGGCTGTGCGCGGGATTTCCCTGTACCTTGACGGCTACCCCGTCCTCCACAGTGGTGACGAGGGAGCAGGTGTCCGGGCAGTCGTGCGGGCAGGCACCCAGCACCTGACGGGATGCTTTCACGAAACTGACGCTAGGGGAGATGCCGATGGTATTACTCACGTGGTAACCCTATAGTTCGCCGCGAATCCCCATTACAACAAGTTGCAGGAGACATGACATGAAGTTTGCCGGAACCCTTGCCCGGACCGTGATGGTAGCCGCCCTGGCGCTTGGCGGCAGCGCCCCGCACGCACAGGACGGCGTCACCAAGACCACGATCACCATCGGCCAGTCGGTCGCACTCACCGGCCCTGGCTCCACGCTGGCCGTGCCATTCCACCAGGGCGCCAAAATGTACTTTGACCGCGTCAACGCGGCCGGGGGCATCAATGGCCGCAAGATCGAGCTGGTCACGCTGGACGACCGCGGCAACCCCACGCAAACTGCCGCCCACGCCAAACAGCTGGTCGACCAGGGCGCGCTCGTGCTGTTTGGCTTCTATGGCTCTGCGCAGGTCACTGCAGCCTACCCCGTGATCAAGGACACCGACGTACTGCTCTTTGCGCCCATGGCGGCGGCCGACGAGCTGCGCGGGGCGCTCTACCCCAACGTCTATTCGCTGCGCCCAGGCTACGCTGAAGAAGCTTCGGCCATTGCCAAACATGCCGAGACGCTGGGCGCGCGCAAGTTCGCCGTGCTGCACGGCACTGACAGCGAATCACTCGCGGCGCTGGATTCCGCCGAACGCACCATGACCAGCGCAGGCGCAAATCTGGCCGCGAAGGCGGCTCTGGCCGGTGGCAGTGTGGCCAACAGCGTGGACAAAGCGATGGCAGCGCGACCCGAATCGATGTTGGTGATCAGTGACGCGGCCGGCGCCGGCAATGCCATCCGCGACCTGCGGGCCAAGGGCTTTCGCGGTCCCATCTACGGCTTTTCCAACACTGGCGAGAGCTTGCTGGCTGACCAGCTGGGTGCAGCCGGTGCAGGCGTGGTGGTGGTGCGCGTGGTGCCCAAGAGCGACAACGCCAAGAGTGCGGTCGCACGCGAACTGCAGGCCGACCTGATCCAGGCCAAGCTGGGCAAGCCCAATGTGTATCTGCTGGAGGGCTACATTGCCGCACGCGTGTTGACCGAGGCACTGCGCCGCATTCCGGCCAAGGATGCGCCAAACCGCGCGCGCCTGAAGAAGTCCATTGATGCGCTGGACGATCTGTCGGTGGGTGGCTTTCGCATCCACTTCACCGAGGAGCGCGTGGCTTCCAAACTGGTGGAGCTCAGCCTGATCGATTCACAGGGCCGTGTGCGCGAGTAATCCCTTCGGATTCAATCGACGCGCAGGCGACATTCGGGCAGGGCCAAACCGGGAATTTTCCTCAAAGCGGACAGGGCAATGAAAGCCGGGGTAGAGACAATGTATGCATGCTTACACGTCGTCTTTTTTCCGCCGCCCTGGGCAGCTCCGCCCTGATCGCCGCGCCCGCACTGCGCGCCCAGTCTGATACCCGCATCGTGCTGGGTCAGTCGGCCCCATTCACCGGCCCTGCAGCCCAGCTGGGCATCCAGTTCAATCTGGGCGCCAAGCTGTATTTCAACCAGCTCAATGCACAGGGTGGCGTCAACCGTCGCACGGTAGAGCTCGTCAACCTGGACGACGGCTACGAACCCGAGCGTTGCGCGGAGAACACCCGCAAGCTGATCGCCGACGATGTCTTTGCGCTGTTCGGCTACATCGGCACACCCACCAGCGTGGCGGCGCTGCCCCTGGCCACCAAAGACAAGGTGCCGTTCTTCGCACCGTTCACCGGTGCGATGGCGCTGCGCCAGCCGTTCAACCGCTACGCATTCCACGTGCGGGCCTCGTACAACGACGAGACCGGCCTGATCGTGAAGCAGCTGACCAGCCTGGGCCTGAAGAAGATAGCGGTTTTCTACCAGAACGATGCCTATGGCAAGGCTGGTCTGGACGGCGTGGCACTGGCGCTGGGCGCGCTCAACATGAAGCCGGTGGCGCAGGCCACGGTGGAGCGCAATTCGGTGGATGTAGCGGCCGCCGTCAAGTCACTGGTGGCAGCCGGCCCCGACGCCATTGTGCAGATCAGCGCCTACAAGTCCTGCGCGGCCTTCATACGCTCGGCACAAAAGGCCGGCTACGGCGGTACCTTCTATAACGTGTCGTTCGTGGGCACCCAGGCCCTGGCCGACGAGTTGGGCAAGGACGGCGCGGGCGTGGTTGTGTCCCAGGTGATGCCCTCTCCCTACAACGCGGCGCGGCCCATCGCGCGTGAATTCGTGGACGCCGTCAAGAAAGCCGGTGGCGACTACCAGGCCAATTTCTCCAGCATGGAGGGCTACATCGCCGCCAAGGTTTTTGCCGAAGGCCTCAAACGCGCAGGCCCCAAGCTGTCGCGCGACACACTCATCGGCGGCCTGGAAGGCATGGGCAGCCAGTCATTGGGTGGCTTCTCGGTATCGTTCTCTGGCACTGACCATGTGGCGTCCAGCTTTGTCGAACTGTCGATGCTGACGGGTGACGGCCGCGTGCGAACCTGATCAACGAGCCCTGCGCTGCCAGCGGCCGTCAGTCACCACCTACAAGGCCGTCGGCCCGAATCCCTTTTTGCGCTGCAGCCTGCCTGTCTCGGTTTTTTTCAGGCGTGCAGACCGATACTCGGGCCTTCCCTATCAGGAGACTCCGATATGAACTTCCGCCCCGCAATGCAAACCGCAAGCGCCGCACTGGCCATCGCACTGGCTGGCCTGGCCCTGAACGCCACAGCGCAAAACGCCAACCCTACTGGCCCCGGCCCTACGTCGACCAACAAGGCCGGTGAGGCCTACCCGAACGACCCGAACGCAGCCAACCCGAACAAGCCCAAGGCAGAAATCGTGAAGAAGGCCGAAAACTCCAAGGCTGCGAAGGCGACCCAACGCACGACCCAAAAAGCCACCAACGCAGTCAAGAGCGGCGCCAACAAAACCGCTGCCGTCGTCCGCGACGCGGGCAACAAGCTGAACGAAAAAATCCCGCCGGGCCCCAACGACCCGAAGAAATAAGCTCAGCTGAAATCGCGCGTGGCGGCCAGGCCCTGCATGAAGGTCTCGCAACGCGCCAGCTGCTCCAGGCTAACGAACTCATCGGGCTGGTGCGCCTGGTTGATACTGCCGGGCCCGCACACCACGGTGGGAATGCCTGACTGCTTGAAAAGTCCGGCCTCGGTGCCAAACGCCACGAGCGTGGTGCCGGCCTCGCCGCTCAGGCGCTGTGCCAGGCGCGTGACCGCGTCGCCCGGCGAACCCAGGAAGCTGGGAATCTCGCAAATCGTCTCAAAGGAAAATCCTGCCTCGGGTGTAACACGCTTCATGGCCGGCTCCAGCGCGCGCGCATGGGCAACCACCTCGGCCTGCATGGCCTGCGCGTTGGCCGTGGGCAGGTCGCGGAATTCATAGCGGAATTCGGCGTCACGTGGCACGACGTTGTCGGCAATGCCCCCGTGAAACTGGCCCACGCTGGTGGTGCTGAACGGCACATCGAAGCCTTCGTAGCGGGGCTCGTCACGCTCAAAGGCCTCGCCCATGTCGCGCACCTTGCCCACCACGCGCGCGGCCATCTCGATCGCATTGACCGACATCGGCGTCAAGGATGAATGCGCCTCTTTGCCGCGTACGCAGCATTTGTAGCGGTACACGCCCTTGTGCGCAATGGCCGGCACCATGCTGGTGGGCTCACCCACGATGCAAGCCAGCGGCGCAATGCCCGCGTCGCGCATGTCGGCGATCAGCTCCTTCACACCAAAGCAGCCCACCTCTTCGTCGTAGCTGAATGCATAGTGCACCGCAAACGGCGTGTCGCTGGCCAGGAACAGCGGCGCGTGGGCCAGCGCGATCGCAATGAATGCTTTCATGTCGGCCGAGCCACGGCCGTACAGCCGCCCGTCCTTGACCATCGCACTCAGTGGGTCCATGGACCAGTCCTGCCCGTCCCACGGCACGGTGTCGGTGTGACCCGACAGAATGATGCCCGAGGGCTTGCCCTCACCCAGCGTGGCGAACAGGTTGGCCTTGGTGCGGTCCGCGTTGTAAGTCAAACGGCTTCGCACGCCCAGTGCATCCAGTTCGTCCCGAATGAAATGGATCAGTGCCAGGTTGGAGTTGGCGCTGACGGTATTCATGCGCACCAGGGTTTGCGCAAGCTCCAGGCTGCGCGGCGAGAGTGTGGGAGAAGCCATTGGCAAATTGTCACGGAAATTGGTACTGGCGTCTGCGTAGGGGCATCGCTAGACTCTGGGCATGAAAATACTCGACTCCATCGTGACGCAGGCTGCGGGCATTGCAGCCATCCGGCGTGATATCCACGCACACCCCGAACTCTGTTTTGAAGAGAACCGCACGGCCGAAGTGATCGCGCGCCAGCTTGAGGCCTGGGGCATCCCCGTGCACCGAGGCCTGGGCAAGACCGGCGTGGTGGGCATCGTGAAGAACGGCACCTCATCGCGCGCTGTCGGCCTGCGCGCGGACATCGATGCATTACCCATGCAGGAGTTCAACACCTTCGCGCATGCAAGCAAACACACCGGCAAGATGCACGCCTGCGGCCACGACGGCCACACCGCCATGCTGCTGGCTGCGGCCCAGCATTTTGCAATGCACCGCAATTTCGACGGTACGGTGTACCTGATCTTCCAGCCGGCTGAAGAAGGCGGCGGCGGCGCGCGCGAGATGATCAAGGACGGCCTTTTCGACAAATTCCCCATGGACGCGGTCTTTGGCATGCACAACTGGCCGGGCCCGCAGGTGGGCCGGTTTGCCGTGAGCCCCGGGCCCGTCATGGCGTCCAGCAACGAGTTCAAGATCACCATCCGGGGCAAGGGCAGCCATGCCGCGCTGCCACACAACGGCATCGACCCCGTGCCCATCGCCTGCCAGATGGTGCAAGCCTTCCAGACCATCATCAGCCGCAACATGAAGCCGATTGACGCGGGCGTGATCAGCGTGACCATGATCCACACGGGCGAGGCCACCAATGTCGTGCCAGACAGCTGCGAGCTGCAAGGCACGGTGCGCACGTTCACGACCGAGGTGCTGGACCTGATCGAGCGGCGCATGAAGCAGGTGGCTGAGCATGTGTGCGCAGCGCATGACGCCCAATGCGAATTCGAGTTCGAGCGCAACTACCCACCCACCATCAACCACCCGCGCGAAGCCGAATTCGCCCGCAAGGTCATGGCCAGCATCGTGGGCGAAAGCCATGTGGACGTGCAGGAGCCCAGCATGGGCGCGGAAGACTTTTCGTACATGCTGCAGGCCAAACCCGGCGCGTACTGCTTCATAGCCAACGGCGACGGTGCGCACCGCGAGATGGGCCACGGCGGTGGGCCCTGCATGCTGCACAACCCCAGTTATGACTTCAACGACGACCTGATCCCGCTGGGCGCCACCTTCTGGGTGCGCCTGGCTGAAGACTGGCTGGCCGGGGAAGCGGCATGATCGGCGTCACGCAAGCGTTCTCTGCGACCTACGCCCAAGCTCGAACCAAGTTCCTTGAAGCCGCGGCCACCGCCGGTCTTCAGGTCGAGTCGCACGTGCATCCCGAAAAGGGCCGCGAAGGCGAAACGCTGGCCATGGACGTTGCCCTGGACGGCCCCGCCGATGCGGACAAACTGCTGATCCTGACCAGCGCCTGCCATGGCGCCGAAGGCTACTGCGGCACCGGTGTGCAGGTGTTTGCGCTGCACGACACTGAATGGCGAGCCAAGGCGCGCAACGCAGGTGTGGCGGTGCTGTATGTGCACGCACTCAATCCGTACGGCTTCTCGCACATCCGCCGCGCCACGCACGAGAACGTGGACCTGAACCGCAATTTCCACGACTTCAGCAAGCCCCTGCCCGTCAACGAGGCCTACCGCGGACTGCAGCCCCTGCTGCTGCCCGACCAGTGGCCGCCGTCGGCTGACAACATCGCCGCCATTGATGGCTACATTGCTGCGCATGGCCAGGCGGCTTACCAGGCCGCCATCTCGCGCGGCCAGCATGAGTTTCCTGGTGGCCTGTTTTTTGGCGGCACGGCGCCCACCTGGAGCAACACCACACTGCGCAGCGTATTGCGCCAGCACGGCAGCCGCGCGGCGCGCATCGGCTGGATTGACATCCATACGGGGCTTGGCCCCAGTGGTCTGGGCGAGCGCATCTACGCGGGCAGCGACGACGCAGCAGCAGTCAAGCGCGCGCGGTCGTGGTGGGACGGTGGCGGCGCCACGCCGGTGACGTCCATTTACGACGGCACGTCGACATCGGCTTTCCTGACCGGGCTGATGTGGACCAGCGTCTACCAGGAATGCCCGCAGGCAGAGTACACCGGCATTGCCATGGAGTACGGCACCGTGCCCGTTCTGGACGTGATGCAGGCCCTGCGTGGCGAGCACTGGCTGCACCAGCACCCTGATGCATCCCCCGCGCTGGCGGCACAGATCCGCGCGCAGATGCTGGCGGCTTTCTATACCGACACCGACGCCTGGAAGGGCCAGATCATCAGCCAGGCCCGCCAGTCGCTGTTTCAGGCTGCTGACGGCCTGGCACGCTGATCCGGATCGCAGCTCAGCTTGCCCAGCGGCGCTGGGCAATTTCGAGCAGTCCATCAAAGATCAGGCTGTCCACCAGCTCGAACTGCACCGACATGCTGGGCGCCATCTTCCAGCCCGCGCCACCGGTCATGACACACGAAGGCTCGGCGCCGCAATGCGCGCGCACGTGCTGGATCATGCGCTCGACCGCGCCGGCGATGGCATAGGTGCCGCCGCTGGTCAGCGCATCACTGGTATTGGTAGGAAATTCACGCACTTCGCCCGTAGGCACATGCAGGCCGGCGGTGCCCGATTCAAGCGCGCGCAGCATGATGCCGTGCCCGGGCAGGATCAAGCCCCCCAGAAACCGGCCCTGCGCGTCAATGGCTTCCACCGTGACCGCTGTCCCGACCATCACCACCACCAGCGGCCGGGCTGGCCCCTGCGCCAACATGCGGTGGCGCGCCCCGATCATGGCGACCCAGCGGTCCGAGCCCAGCCGCGTGGGGTGGTCGTAGCCGTTGACCAGCCCTGCCTCGGCGGCGCTGGACACCACCCATTGCGGTGTGACGTCCCAGATTTCCATCTGCTCTTCAACCCGGCGCTTGACGGCGTCGCCCGCCACTACACAGCCCAGCATGCGCTGCGGCTGGGGCAGCGCCGCCCACTCGCCCTCAGCCAGCCTGTCGATGTTTTCAAGGAATTCGGCGCCGCAGGCCAGCAGCGTGGCTCCGGTACGCGGATGGTCATAGTGGGCCCACTTCAGGCGTGTGTTGCCAACGTCAATAGCGAGGAAACTCATGGCGTTTCACGCGGCCTGTGCTGCGGCGATCTGCTGCGCCATCTGCTCCAGCACCACGGCAACGGCCTCTTCCAGCCCGGCCAGAGCTGCGCTGGCGGCCAGTGCCTGCGTTACCTGCTGGTGCATCTGGCGGTGGATTTCCTGCGGCGCCTCCACGCTGAGCTCGGGGCTGTCGGAGCCGGCCTGCGCGGCTGCGGCCAGGCTCGCCATGCGTGCATTCCAGTTGCGCGAGGTGGCCGCCAGCGCCTGAGACAGGTGCTGCGACAGGGCGCCGCGCGCGGCCAGCAGGTCCCGCGTCTGGGCCAGCACCTGTTGTGCGGTGGCGCTCAGGGCGCGCAGTGCCTTCAGGCGCACCACCAGTATTTCGCAGCGTGATGCGTCCACGCGTACCTTCTGCTGTGCGACCGGGTCAGTCGCGGCAGCGGCGTGTCGCTGCTGCAGTTGGCCCCGCATGTCCTGCAGCCACTTGGCGCCCTGTTCAACGATCTTGTCCAGCGCCCGGTATTCCACATCCAGGTCCAGCAGTGTCCGCTCGGTGGCGCCCGCGCCCGTGGCATGGTTACGGCTCAGTTCGCCCGCGCGGGCCGTGACGGTCTGCACCCGGGCGCTGACCTGGTCCACCTGGGCGGCAAACTCGGCGCCGGCACTGCGCGCCTTGCCTGTGGTGCGGGCCCACCAGCCACGCGTTTGCAGCAAGCTGAAATCAAGCTGCTGCTGGGCTGCGGCCAGCGCATCCAGGTCGCCGGCCAGTGCCCCCGCAGCGCGGTCCAGCGCCTGTTGCGCCAGCGCCTGTTGTACCTCCAGCAGGTTGTCCACCTGCAAACGGCCCACGTCGGCAGCCATGCGGTCCAGCCAGGCTTCAGGTGTGGCGGCGGGCTGCGGCTTGAGCCGCGACAGCTTGCCCGGCGACATCAGGGAAGCGGTTTGGTCGTGATCGTTCATGAATGTATGCGCTCCAGACGCGAGGTGCCGCCCATCAATATAAACCCTGCGGCGGCCTTCAGATGGCCCCCATCCAGCAGGCACGCTGGATGGCAGCCATCTTGTTGTCCACCCTGAGCTTGTTCATGGCGTTGGCAATGTGGTAATTGACCGTGCGGTCGCTGCAATGCAGGCGGGCAGCGCTTTCGCGGGCCGTCATGCCGCCAAAGGCCAGCACCAGGCATTCGCGCTCGCGCGGGCTCAGCGTGGAGCGCGCCTGGGCAATGGAGCGCTTGACCAGCGGCCAGATGTTCAGAGCCGACCACACCAGCGACGCGGCTTCAGCCCGGTCGTTGAGCTCGCGCGGGCTGAACATGAAGCACTCAAATGCCCGTCCGGCCGGCAGGGAAAATTCCACCCGGATAACCGTCTGGTAGCCATGGGCCAGCGCCAGCAGGCGCCAGCGGCTGGCAGCCAGGTGGTCTGATTTGGCGATGTGTTGCCAGGCCACCAGGGGCGCGTCGGACTCGCGCCACGGTGCGCCGAAGTCCCGGCTTTCGGCCAATGCTGTTGCAGCGTCACCGATCAACGGCGGATGCACCGCCAGGACCTGCCTGTCTTCAGGGGTGCCAAACGGGTCGGGACCCAGAACGACCACCGCTTCGACCGAGAACTCGCGCAATGCGCAAACCCAGTCGCTGAGGATGCCATCCAGGCCAACGCTGTCAAAGTTAACAGGTACTCCCATCAGATCGTCGGTTCCCTTGCTGCACAGGCGATGACAATATCATCATTACTGTGATCAAACGCACAACTTCAATCTCGTTGGGGAGGACCGATCTGCTGACCTGGGCACACCGCATCGTCAGGCGCTTGTCCGCGAGCTTGCGCTCGACCCTGACCACGGAATTGGTTCAGCCCCTGCTGGAGCCCATCCTGCATCCTTCGCGCTGGCGCATCCGTGCGCTGGGGCTGTCCACGGCGGTGGGACACCCCCTGTTTTACCTGTTCTGGGGCCTGTGGCTGCCCCAGCCTTATGAGCCAGCCAGCCTGCGCCTGGTGATGTGCGCTTTGGGCTTGTCGCTGCTGGTGTTCCGCCCGATCTACAGCAGCCCGCCCAGCACCGCATCGGCGGCGGTGTTTACCGCGATCTTCTGGGTCACCCTGCCGCTGTATTTTTCCTGGATGTTCCTGTGCAATGGCGG
>CALRYY010000114.1:0-12943 GCA_943372515.1 Ramlibacter sp. 2FC
CAGGATGAAGTCTTCTAGCAGCACCGGCCCGCGCACACCGGCCTTCAGGGAATTCTGGTTGTCCGCGATGGCCACGCCCTGGTTGGTGGTGAGCATGCGCCCGGCGGAATCGACCCGTACGCGGTCCAGCGGCTCGATGGTGGCGTTCAGGCCCTCCACGGCCACGCTGCCTGCTTTTTCAGACAGGTTTTCTTCCGACAGCGTGCTGGCTGTGGGCAGGCGTGATGGGGCCGGCACCGTGGCGCCTGGCTGCGGGTGGGTGCCGTTCTGGAAGCCATGTTCCAGGGGTTTGTTGGCGTTGTGTGGCATGGCGGCAACCAGGGCCTGTGTTTGGGCTGCCTGTTGCGCAAGCGCGTCGGGTGGGTTGGGTTTGGTGGCCATGGATGTCCCCGTGATGGGCTGCAATGAATGAACAGACCACTCTAGGTGTGCCACTTTCCTGCATTCGTAGGACGAGCACCCGCTTGCAGGCGCGGCTGCAACTACGCCGCTACGCAGGCAACCCGTCACCCCTATCCGGAACGGTCGCGGGCCAGGTGTGGCGTGGAAGGTCGATGGTGAATGCGCAACCCATGCCCTCGTGGTTGTGGACACTGATGACGCCGTGGTTGGCCTGCACGATCCGCTTGCTGATGGCCAGGCCCAGGCCCATGCCGGACTTGTCTTCGTGCAGCTGCGTGAAGGGAGTGAACAGCTGCCCCCCCCGTGCCGGGTGGCAGCCCGCCACACCGGTCCAGCACCTGAATGCGGATGCGCTCACGATCGGGATAGACATTCAACTGCACCGTCGTGCCGGGCGCAGTAAATTTGAAGGCGTTCTGAAGCAGATTGATCACAGCAGACTTGAGCATGTCCCGGTTGCCCATCAGGGCCAGATCGGTCCCCCGGATCAGGATCGAAAGCTGGCAATGGCCGATTTCTGCCAGAAGTGAAGCCGACAACTCGATTTCAGCAATGAACGGGTCCACCGGGAACAGCCGGTCCGCAGGCCCCGGGCCTGCCGTGATGTGGATGCCGGCCAACGCGCCATCCAGCAGCTCGCGCAAGCCCATCAGGCTTCGGCCCAGCACATCACCGGTGGCGCCATTCAGGCCGACCTTGCCGGTTTTCATGGCCTTGAGGGCCAGCATGGCGCCGCTCAGGTGGTTGCTCATTTCGTGCGTCAGGAATTGCAGTTTCTGGTTGAACGCCTGCATTTGTGTGTCTTCCCTGTCCAGATCGCGCTTTGATGAAAATTCCATCACAGCGTCGGCCATGGCGTTGTCCAGGCAGCGGTTGAGGGTGCGAAATTCGTCCACCCCGATCGGCTCGCCCTTCTCAATCGCGAGGTCCGTGATCGCCTGGCACAGGTCGCCGTAGTCGTGCACGACCTGCTCCACGGTGTAACCATGCTGTAAAAGCTCCCCCCCCATGCCGCAGCGCCGATGTGCCGATTTCTGATGGCGGGGTCGTTCCGTCGGCCGGGCCCGACGTATCCAGGCTTTGCTGCGCTGCGCCCACCGCTTCAAGGCGAAGGGTCTTGATCAGCTGATCAATGAAAAGAGGAATGCCGTGGTGCATGCCGTCTGGCAATGAGAGCGACGCCCGTTGGGCGACCTTCAGTCTGCAGCGCTCAACGAGCGCATCGCGATGGACCGCAAGAAACAGGTGAAGCATGACAAAAGCCTAACGCCCAGCACGCCCGGCGTCGGTTCGACAGCGCGCATAGCCGGCCGGTCAATCACCACCTCCGGCAATCCAGGCTCAGCAGCATCCACGGGCACAGCCGCTGGTCCAGGAGGTGGTGGCGGTTGCATGCGGCGGTCTGCGTCATCCGGGTGATGAGGGCCTGGCTGTAGAGAAGCAGCAGCTGCATGACGATTCCCCCGCAGTTGAACTCGCGCAGCAGGCTTGCCGTGTTCAGACGAAAGCCGCGCCCGGCGTTCTGCACGACAGCGCGGCTCGACGTGGCGCCGCCGCCCATGAACAGCGATATACCCACGATGCCCTCATTGCCCACGACCGCGATTTCTGCGGATTCGCCGTTTTTCATCACATTAAGAATTGACACGACGGTACTCATGCGAAAGCACGCGGAGTCGGATTCCACACCCATTTCATAACCGACCTCGCCCAACACCATGTCACCGGCTCAAGGTCGGGAATCCACCGCTGCAGTACTTCGTTTGGAAGGCGCGCAAGCAGCCAATTTTCAAGCACGGGGGATGAAGGGTTCAGCATGGGCAGTGAGCATCAATTCGCTCCACTGCTCTGTCTGTGCGGAAACGGCCAAAGCCACCATATGTAACTAAATGAAACTAATATCGACTCACTTAGTTTCGGGGTGTTACGGCAAATTGATACACTTGCAGCCTGAATCGATCCATTGAGAGACCTTTTGGTCTCCCATTCAATCCGGGAGGGAGGATCGGTTTTACCAATGAACAACCGACTGGCAGCGACGAAATGCACGCAGATCTGGCCCTGAAGATGATGTCGGAACTTTTCTGGACTGGCTTGATCGTCTGCCTCCCATTGCTGGGCTTGACCATGCTGGTGGGCTTGTTGGTCAGCATGTTGCAAGTCGTTACACAAGTCCAGGAAATGTCGCTGACGTTTGTCCCGAAGCTGCTGACCGCGGGCATCGTGCTGATACTGGCAGGCCCCTGGATGCTGCGCACACTGACCCAGTTTGCGATCCAGTTGTGGACCGGAATACCCGGAATGTTCTGACGCACAGACGCAGTCGCAGGCACAGACATGGGCATTCCATCACCTTCTTTGGTTGTGGCCTCCCTTCTCGCGGGGGATGGCTCAGCGCTGGCGATCCTGTCCCCGTACTTCCTGCTTTCGTTGCGCATCGCCGTGGTGCTGGCGTTGACCCCGATCCTCTACGCCGCCCCCCTGCCCGCCAGCGTGCGGGTACTGCTGGTGGTAGCGCTCAGCGTCGTGCTGTCAATGGGCTGGCCATTGCCGGACAGTGCCGCCATTCAAGGCGCCGGCCCGCTGCTGCAAGCCGCGCTCACTGAAATGGCGCTTGGCGCCACGCTTGCGCTCGGGATACTGGTGGCATTCGCGGCCTTTTCCATTGCCGGCAACCTGCTGGATGTGCAGATTGGCTTTGGCATCGGCCAGGTGTTTGATCCTGTGACCAACCGGTCCATTCCCCTCCTGGCATCGGCGTTCAACCATATTGCAGTGCTGGTGTTCTTTCTGGTGGATGGCCACCACGCCCTGTTGCGCGGCATTGCATTCAGCCTGCAAAGCTTTCCGGTGGGCGCGCCCTGGCCCATTGCATCGTCCGCCGGCGCGGTCTTCAAACAGGTTGGCGCCTTGTTCGCCATGGGGTTCGCGCTGGCCGCCCCGGTTGCCTTTTGCATTCTGCTGACCGAACTGGCCCTGGGGGTCGTGGCCCGCAACCTGCCGCAGGTCAACATGTTTGCGCTGGGCATCCCGGTCAAGATCGTCGTGGGCCTGGCGGCCCTGTCGTTCTGGTTCGCGGGCATGGGGGCCTCCATGAACCATGTGTACGGCAGCATTTACACCACCTGGCAGGCCATCTTCCTGCCCTCCGTGATCACTGATGGACGCAGGCCCTGATGTCCGAACAAGACCTTGACCGCAATGAAGCCGCGACGCCCTACAAGCTTGAAAAGGCCAGGGAAAAGGGGCAGGTGTCCAAAAGCACCGACGTGGTCTCTGCGCTGGTCTTTACCGTGTGCGTCGTGTACTTCACATGGCACGGATGGAGCGCCCTGATCGACCTGCTGCGCATGAGCCAGGCGATCGTGCTGCAGGCCGGCATTGCAGGCTTTGGCAGCGCAGGCCCGTGGTTCCTCATTGAAAGCATGATCAAGGCGACCATGGCATGGAGCGCGCCGTTCTTTGTCACGCTGATGCTCGCGGCCATCATCGGCAATGTCATGCAGACGGGCCCGCTCTTTTCGCTCACGCCGGTTCAGGGGGACATCCAGCGGCTGAACCCGGTCAATGGCCTGAAAAAGATTTTCTCCATGCGCACGCTCTTTGATCTGGCGCGCGCTGTCATCAAACTGACGCTGCTGTTGGGAACGTCGTACTACGCCCTCCTCGCATTGACGCCGCAGTTCTACAAACTGGCGGGGCTTTCCACCGCCGGGTACATGCGAGCCTTGTTCGACGACATTTCAAGCCTCGGCCTGAAGATGGCGCTTGTCCTGGCCCTGATTGCCCTGGTGGACCTGATCTACACCAAGCACGAGTTCGCCAAGAAAATGCGCATGAGTCGCCGCGAGCTCAAGGACGAATCCAAAAACCGCGACGGGGACCCCCGCATCCGGGCGCGCATGCGGGAACTGCGCAACGAAATGCTCAAGCGCAGCCAGTCTCTGCAGAAAACCCGGGACGCAGACGTGCTGCTCACCAACCCCACCCACGTGGCCGTGGCGCTGCGCTACGTGCACGGGCAGATGGATTCGCCCCAGGTGGTTGCCAAGGGTGCCGGGCATCTTGCCGCAGCCATGCGCGAGATCGCCGCGCGCCACCATATCCCTGTGGTGCAAAGCCCCAGCCTGGCGCGCAAGCTCTTCAAGGAGCTGGACGTCGAAAGCCATGTACCACCGCGCATGTTTGCCGAAGTGGCGCGGATCATTGTCTGGGTCTTTGCCATGCGTGAACGCCAGATGCGCACCGGGGCCGCCGCATGAAAAGCCTTGAGCGTTTCTTTGGCAGGCACAGCGACATCGTCATGGTGCTGCTCGTGCTGGGCGTGCTGGTGGTGCTGTTTGCGCCCATCCCCAGCCAGTTGCTGGACTTTTTGCTGCTGATCAACTTCAGCTTTGCCCTGCTGATTCTGCTGCTGACGTTCTACATGGTCCGCCCGGTGGAGTTTTCCACCTTTCCATCGCTGTTGCTGATTGCCACCCTGTTTCGCCTGTCACTGAACGTGGCGGCCACCCGGCTGATCCTGTCAGACGCCGACGCCGGCCGGGTGATTGGCGCCGTGGGCTCGTATGTGGTGGGCGGCAACTACGTGATCGGGCTGATCGTTTTCCTGATCCTGGTCGTCGTGCAGTACGTGGTCGTGACCAGTGGCGCGCAGCGCGTGTCGGAGGTGGCGGCGCGCTTCACGCTGGACAGCATGCCCGGCCAGCAGATGAGCATTGACGCTGACCTGAACATGGGCTTCATCGACCAGGCCGAAGCCCAGCGCAGGCGCAAGAACATTGAAAAGGAAGCGGGCTTTTACGGCGCCATGGACGGCGCGAGCAAGTTCGTCAAGGGCGACGCCATCGCGGGCATCATCATCCTGCTGATCAACATCGTGGGCGGGCTGGTGCTGGGGATCATGCAGCACAAGATGCCCTGGGACCAGGCGCTGCAGACCTACACGCTGCTCACGATTGGCGACGGCATCGTGACCCAGGTGCCCGCCCTGATCATCGCCGTGGGCACCGGCATCATCGTCACGCGCTCTGCCTCTGACGGCAACCTCAGCCAGCAGGTGCTGCGCCAGATCACGTCGTTTCCCAAAACGCTGCTGCTGGTGGCCCTGGCGCTTTTTGGCCTGTTGCTGTTGCCCGGCATTCCGGTCTGGCCCGCCCTGACGACGATGGCGCTGGTGGGGGCGACCGCCTGGCTGGCGAACCGGCACGCCACGAAAGCAGGCGCCGGCGACGATGCCCCGGAAGGCGCCCAGGGCAAGGCTGAGGGTGAAGGAGCCGAACCCGGCAGCGATAGCCCTTACGAGCTGCTGGCGGTGGAGCCCATTGAAGTGCACGTGGGCAGCCACTGGACTGCGCTGGTGAACCAGCCCGACGGCGTCTTCATGGAACGCATTGCGGCTTTCAGGAAGCAGCATGCACAGGAATACGGCCTGGTGATACCCCGCGTGCGGTTCAAGGATGCGGCCCGGCTGGGCGCTGACCGGTACGAAATCCACCTGGACGGCGTCATTTGCGGACGGGGCGAAGCGCGGTTTGACCGCCTGCTGGCGATACACCCCACAGGCGCCACCGAATCGCTGGCGGGCGAGCCCACGCGCGACCCGACCTACAACCTGCCCGCACTGTGGATCGAAGAACACCAGCGTGATGAAGCCACCGCCGGCCAGTTCACGCTGGTCGACGCGCCCACGGTCTTCATGACCCACCTGACTGAAGTTTTGCGCCGTGAATCCGCCACCTTGCTGACCCGGGCCGAAGCCGACCGCCTGCTGGCCCGGGTGCGCCGCACGCAGGCCAGCCTGGTCGAGGAGCTGATCCCCACGGTGATGTCGGTCACCGACGTGCAACGCGTGCTGCAGAACCTGCTGCGCGAAAAGGTGTCGATCCGGCATATCGACGCGATTCTTGAAACCCTGACCGATGCGGGCCGCCAGTCCAAGGACGTGGGCTACCTGACTGAGATGGTCCGCCACCGGCTGGGGCATGCGATCTGCCAGGGCTTGCTGGGCGACTCCGAGGTGTTGCACGTCATGACGCTGGACCCCACGGTTGAAAGCCAGTTCATGCAAAGCCTGCAGGCGGCGCAAGCGTCGCGTGCTGATGGCAGCGGCGGCCAGGGCCAGCCGTTTGTGCTGGAGCCGCGCATGGCAGAGCAGCTGATGGTCAAGCTGGTGTCACAGGCTGAACGCATGATGAAGACCAACCTGCTGCCCGTGCTGCTGTGCTCCCCCGAACTGCGCCGCCATGTCCGGGCCTTGTCAGAGCGGGTATTGCCCCACCTGCGGGTGCTGTCCATGGCAGAGATTCCCCACACCATAGAACTCAAATCCTATGCGGTGGTGAGCCTGTAGGCACCGGCCTTTCAAACCCAACCCCACCACGAGCCACCCGCCCATGCACGAAGTACTCGCCCTCAGCCTGCAGGCCATGCATCAGGACATGCAAAAGCTGGACCGCATCGGCACCAACCTGGCCAATGCCCTGACACCCGGCTACAAGCGCGAAGTGGCGGTCAGCCAACCCTCAGGCGCCCTGACCGGGTTCCCGGAACTGGTTGCGCAGATGGGCAGCGGCACCGTTGCAGTGGGCGCACCGGGGGCAGCGGCGGCGCTGGCCAGCCCCCTGGCAGTCCGCATGGACCTGCGCCCCGGCACGCTGAAGTCCACCGGCCACGCACTGGACGTTGCGCTGGCGGGGCCGGGGTACTTCGAGGTCAGCACGGACACGGGGCTGGCCTACACCCGCCAGGGCAATTTGCAGCGTGACGCACGCGGCCGTCTGGTCACAGCACAAGGCCTGCCCCTCATGGGCAAGGCCGGCGAGATCTACCTGAACAGCCCCAACCCGGTCATAGACGCCGCCGGCAACGTGTATGACACCACTGATGGCGTTGCGAATTCTCAGGCGGTTGCGCAGATCAGGGTGGTGCAGTTCGACGCCGGCACAAATCTTCACCGCCTGGGCGACGGGCTTGTTGGCGCCAATGCAGCCGCCAACACGCTGAAAGATGCCGACATCCAGATCCGCCAGGGCTTTCTGGAAAACGCCAACGTCAGCGCCATGCATGAAATGGTCGACCTGATGCAGACCATGCGTCATTTCGAATCGATGCAAAAGGTCTTGCTGGGATACGACGACATGACCGGCCAGGCGATCCGAAAACTCGGCGAGCTGTCCTGACAGCAACGCCCCCGCACCCACCGACCCTGAACAGAAAGCCGACACATGTTTGATGCACTTTCCATTGGCGCCACCGGCATGCAGGCCCAGCAACTGAATGTGGACACCATCGCCAACAACCTGGCGAATGTGAACACCAGCGGTTTCAAGAAGGCCCGTGTGAGCTTTTCAGACCTGGTATCGCGCCACGCGGCACCCGTCGCTTCGCGATCTGATGACTCCGCGTCCGGGGCATTGGCGGCCATGACCCGCATGGGCGCGGGCGTGGGCATCGCCAGCCTGGCCAGAATGTTCGAGGCGGGCGATCTCAAGAAAACGGATTCCCCCTACGACCTGGCCATCCGCGGCGACGGCTTTCTGGAAGTCGTCATGCCCGATGGCAGCCGGGCCTATTCGCGCGGTGGCGTGATCAAGGTCAACAAAGACGGCCAGCTGGCCAACCTGGCCGGGTACGCGTTCAAGCCCGGCATCGCGGTGCCAGACAACGTCCAGGAGCTGGTGGTCCACAACGACGGCAGGGTTCAGGCCCGGGTGGCCGGCCAGACCGGCCTGGTGGACATCGGGCAGCTGGAGCTGGTCCGGTTTGCCAATGCGCAGGGCCTGATCGCGCAGGGCGACAACCTGTACCGCTCAAGCGATGCGTCCGGCGAGGCCATCCTGTCCAAAGCCGCCGAGGAAGGCGTCGGTACCCTGGCCCAGGGGCATCTTGAAAGCTCCAACGTCCGCATGGTCGACGAGATGGTCAACCTGATGGTGGCCCAGCGCACCTACGAAGCCAACGTCAAGGTGGTCCAGGCAGCGGACGAGATGCTGGGCATGATCAACGGGCTGCGCCGATGAGCACGCGCACTTGCGCCCCTGCCCGCTTTGTCATCGGTGTCGCCACGGCGGCAAGCCTGTGCACTGGCGCGGTCGCCGCACCAGTGCGCATCGAACTGAAGCCCGAGGTCCAAGCGAGCCAGGCCCAGGTGGTGCTGGGCGATGTGGCCCATGTTTACAGCGCCGATCTGGCGCTGGTGCGCCGCCTGGTCGAGCTGCCTGTGGGCCATGCGCCGCGCGCGGGCGACTCGGTCACCGTCGAACGCAGCCGGCTGCAGCAATGGGTGCATGCCAGGACCGGGCTGCGCGGGGACGAGATCCAGTGGTCTGGCGCCACCGAGCTGCAGGTCAGCATGGCCGCGCGCACCATACCGGGCGAACAGCTGGTGCAGGTCGCCCAGGCGGCCCTGCACCAGCACCTCTCATCCACCGTTGCCGGCCAGGGGCTGACGCCCGCCCGGATAGACCTGCAAACGGCTGCTGAACCCGCACCGGCCGTCGTGCCCGCCACCACCACCCGCCTTGTCGCGCGAAGCCTCGCCACGGTGCCACCCGCGCCAAAAATGCTGGTCTGGGTTGACGCCTATTCGGGCGAGCGCTTTGTGCGGGCGATACCGGTGCGCTTTAACGTGTCGATTCATGGCCAGGCGCAGGCGCTGGCGCGCCCCGCCCCGGCCGTTGCGCGCGGCGACTGGGCCCGGCTCGTTTCGCAGGCCGGTGCGGTCACGCTGGAAAGCCGGGTGCAGGTTTTGCAGGATGCGCAGCTGGGCCAGGTGGTGCGCGTGCGCCAGGCCAATGGAACCGGGTCGGTACTGGCACGCGTCAGTGGCCCGGGCGTACTGGAGATTCAGCCATGAACCGATGGATTCAACGCCTTTTGCTGCTGGCCCTGTTTTGCGGCGGCGTACAGGCGCAAAGCCTTTACCAGGAAAGCAGCTTCAGGCCGCTGACGGGGGACAACAAGGCCTTTCGCGCCGGGGACACCCTGACGGTGCAGGTCTTTGAGAACTCGGCGGCGACCACCAGCGCCGAGACCGGCACCCGGCGCAACAATTCCCTGTCGGCGCAGTTCAACCGCAACGACCGCAGCAGCGGCCAGGCGAGCCTGGGCATTGCCGGCGACTTTGACGGCGGCGGCAAGACCCAGCGCGCCAACCGCCTGCTGGCAACGCTCAGCGTCACGGTCCGCGAGGTGCTTGCCAACGGGGACCTGAAGGTCGCGGGCGAGCAATTGCTGGTGGTGAACGACGAACCCCAAAAAGTCACCCTGGAAGGCCGGGTCCGCCCCACCGACATCTCTGACGGCAACATCGTGCTGTCCACACGGCTGGCCGACGCCCGCATCTCCTACCTGGGCGAGGGCGACATCGCGCAGCGCAACCGCCCGGCATGGTGGCGCAACTTCCTGGACTGGATGGGGTTGTGAACATGAATACTTCCAAATGGCATCCGGCAGTCGGGCGCGCCCTGGCGGCCGCGCTGCTGGTGCTGGCGCTGCCCATGGGCGCCGCAGCCCAGGCCATGCGCGCCAAGGACCTGGGCAAGCTGCAGGGCTGGCGCGACAACGCACTGGTGGGCACAGGCATCGTGACGGGCCTGGCCGGCACCGGTGACTCACCCACCAGCCGCACCACCCGTCAGGCCCTGTCCAACGCGATCTCGCAGTTCAACCTGACGGTGCCACCCGAACAGATCCAGAGCCGCAACGTGGCGGTGGTGATGGTCCACGCGGCCCTGCCCACCTTCGCCCGCGAAGGCGACACCCTGGACGTGACGGTGACCTCGATCGGCGATGCCCGCAGCCTGCTGGGCGGCAGCCTGCTGCTGACCCCGCTCAAGGCGGCCAATGGCAAGGTGTACGCCCTGGCGCAGGGCTCGTTGTCGGTGGGCGGCTACCGCTACGACGCCAATGGCAATGTGGTCCAGAAAAACCACCCGACCGTGGGGTCGGTCGCCAACGGCGCGACGGTGGAAGTCGGCCTGAATGCGCAGATGCTGTCGCCGGCCAACCAGATCACCTTTGTGCTGAACGACCCCGACTACACCACGGCGCAGCGGGTGGCCGACGCGATCAATACCCAGATGGGCGCGGGCCTGGCACGCGCACGCGACGCCTCCGGCATCGAGATCAACGTGCCGGCAGACCATCAACCCGCACTGGTCGCCTTTGTGGCACGCCTTGAAGCCGTTACCGTGGACCCGGACCGGCGCGCCCGGGTCGTGATCAACGAGCGCACCGGCACGGTGGTGACCGGCGGCGACGTGCGCATTTCAAAGGTGGCCATATCGCACGGCGACATCAAGCTGTCCATCGCCAACGAAACCACCGCGTCGCAGCCGGGCGGCTTCATCGGGCAGGCAGGTACGGGCGTGCGCACGGCGCTGGTGACCAATACGCGCATTGATGTGGACGAGCAGCACGGCCCCGGTTTTGTTGCGGGCGGCAGCACGGTGTCGGACCTGGTGCAGTCGCTGTCGCGCATGAAGACCCACACCCGCGACATCATTTCCATCCTCAGGGCCATCAAGGCTGCAGGCGCCCTGCATGCCGAGCTGGTCGTCCAGTAACACCACCAAACCAGGGAGCCCCCACATGCTTGAAGGAACAGAAGCGGTCACGCGCGCCAGCCTGTCACTGGCGCTGGACGCGGCAACGCTGCGCCACCAGGTCATTGCCAACAACATCGCCAACGCCAACACGCAGGACTTCATTCCCCAGCGGGTGAACTTTGAGGCCCATGTGCGCGACGCCCGGCGCCAGCTTGACGAGCGGGGCTACATCGATGCGCAAACCGCCTCGGCCATGACGGCGTCGCCCCTGCCCGTGGAGCCCATGCTGGCCGGCAACGGCCAGGCCGCCCGGGTCCAGCTGGACGTCGAAGTGGCTGAAATGGCGCGCAACGCCGTGCACTACCAGGCGCTGGTCAAGGCCCTTTCGCGTGAGATGAGCGTACTTTCAATTGCCGTGAACGACGGCAAGCGTTGAGCCCCCTGTAACCCCCACCGTGCAACACACCATGGACTATTCACAATCATTCGCCATCAGCGCCAGCGGCATGAACCTGGAGCGCACGCGGGTCGAGGTCGCCGCCCTGAACCTTGCCAACGCCAATACCGTGGCCGGCCCCGACGGGCAGGTTTACCGCCCCATGCGCGTGGTCGCGCGGGCCGCCTTCGCGCAGGCCGTCACACAAGGGCTGGGTGCCACCACCCCCCAGGTTCAGCTGGAGCCCACGCAGCAGCCGCCGCGCATGGTCTATGAGCCTGGCCACCCCATGGCCAACGAGCAGGGTTTTGTGGCCTATGCGGGTGTGGACACCGCCACCGAAATGGTCACCCTGATGAGCGCCACCCGCGCCTACGAGGCCAACGTGGCCGCGATGAACGCCGCCCGCACCATGAGCCTGAAAGCCCTGGACATCGGAGGCAACACATGAGCGCAGATTCCATTGCCGCCGTCGCGGCCACCATTGCACCCATCGCCCCGCCGTCGCTTGAGCCCGTGCAGGGCGCCCAGGGTGCGTTGCAGGCCGGCGCGCCCGCGGGCTTCGGCCAGCTCGTCACACAAGGGCTGAACCAGGTGAACGAACAGTTGATGGCCAGCCAGACCGACGTGCAGCAGCTGGCCATGGGCAACGCGCAAAACCTGCACCAGATCATGATCCGGCTGGAAGAAAGCCGGCTGTCATTCCAGCTGGCCATGCAGGTCCGAAGCCGGTTGCTGGAAGCCTACCAAGACGTTATGAAGATGCAGATCTAGGCAGCGGCATGACAGGCATTCATTCAATTCAGGGAGCAAGTTTGTGAATTCGTTCTGGCAAGGGTTGGGGCGCGGTGCGCGCACGGGCCTGGTCGTGGGTGCGGCAGTGATCCTGCTGGCCACGGGCTTCATGGCGTGGTGGGCTTTCAAGGCGAACTACCAGGTGCTGTTCGCCGACCTCAAGCCGCAGGATGCGTCGGTCATGACGGACGAGCTGGACAAGCTCAAGATCCCGTACCGCATCGGCGACGGCGGCACGACCCTGCTGGTCGAAGAAGCCAATGTGCACGCCACCCGCATCAAGCTCATGGGCAAGGAGCTGCCGCTGCACGGTGCGGTGGGCTTTGAGGTGTTCAACAACACCGACTTCGGCATGACCGAATTCGCCCAGAAAATCAACTACCAGCGCGCCTTGCAGGGCGAGCTGACGCGCACGATCCTGTCGCTGTCTGAAATCCGCGATGCGCGGGTGCACCTGGCTCTGCCAGAACAGGGCCTGTTCAAGCAGGCCAGCAGCAAACCCAAGGCCGCCATCACGCTCACGCTGCGCGAAGGCCAGGCCCTGCGCGCCGAGCAGATCAGCGGCATCCAGCGGCTGGTGGCCGCGGCCACACCCGGCATGCAGGCGCAAGACGTGACAGTCGTGGACAAGCAGGGCGTGGCGCTCAGCAGACTGTCTGACGAAGCCCCCGACGCGCAGGGCACGCAGATGGGCACAGGCGGCAACGCCCGGCTCGAGCTCAAAAAGGAAACCGAGACGCAACTGGCCCGCAAGGCCACC
>CALRYY010000115.1:0-12926 GCA_943372515.1 Ramlibacter sp. 2FC
CTGCCCGGCACCACGCTCACGCAACAGTCATCGCTGTACCGCACCGCGCCGGTCGATTCCAGCGGCCCGGACTACATCAACGCCGTGGTGCAAATCACCACCGCACTGACCGCACCCGCGCTGCTGGCGGCATTGCAAGCGATAGAACAGGCCGCAGGGCGTGAACGCCCCTACCGCAACGCACCCCGCACGCTGGACCTGGACATCCTGCTGTACGGCAACGCCCGTATCAGCAGCCCCACGCTGACCGTGCCGCACCCGCGCATGCATGAACGGGCGTTTGTGCTGGTGCCGTTGGCGCAGATTGCGCCGGGGCAGGTGACACTTCAAGAACTGCAAAGCGTGGCGGGGCAAGGGATCAGCCGTGTGTAATCACGTGACCATCGTTGCCTGCCCGCTGCCGGTTCATACCGCCCTGGATCGCGCACTGATCGACAACGCCAGCTTTTCCGATTCGTATCGCGTGGCCTTGTTGCCAGCCCATGCCAGCGTCGTTGACATCTTCTTTGCAGTCTTCGGACACCACCCGGTCTGGCTGAAAACCATCCTGCTGGTTCGTCACCGTGTCGGCGCATGGTTGGGCCTGGGCGCTGCAAGCACTGCACAGTTGCTGAACCCTGTGCGAAGCGAGAGCTACTGTGCAGGCCAGAACATCGGCCCCTGGCCCATCTACTTTCTGGGCGAATCCGAATTGATTGCAGGCCGCGACAACAAGCACCTGGACTTCCGGTTGTCTGTACAGACGCACACGACGGGTGAAGCCTCATTCGCGACCGTATCCACAGTCTGTCGTGCCCACAATCAGTTTGGCCGCGTGTATTTGCGGGTCATTGCGCCTTTTCACAAATGGGGCGTCAAGCGCCTCCTTGCCCGCGCCATGTTGGCTGGCAGGCTATGAGCTCTACGCAGACGCGCCCGTCCTCCCGTTCAACCCAACCACTGCACCCCCATGAACACACTCCACTCCCTCTTCGCGCAAAAGGCCTGGGCCAACAACGAACTGTTCAACGCGCTGGCCGCCGTCAACGCGCAGGAGCATTCGGGCGCGGTCCACACGGCCATCCGCACGCTCAACCACATCTATGTCGTGGACAAAATCTTCCAGGCACACCTGCTGGGTCAGCCGCACGGCTACACCGCTACCAACACCGACGCCACGCCGGATCTGGGGGAGCTGCATTTCGCCGCCGCCGGGGTAGATGCCTGGTTTGAACGCTACACCGCAACCGTTTCCCCCGGGCAGCTGGGCGAGCGCATGGTGTTTCGCTTCACCGATGGCGACACGGGGACGATGTCGCGCGAAGAGATGCTGGCCCACGTCATCACCCACGGCGCCTACCACCGGGGCAATGTAGGCCAGGTGCTCAAGTCCATCTCTGTTGTGCCGCCGCGCGACCTGTACACCAAGTTCCTGCACGTCAGCGAACCGCAGCGCCGGCAGGCCTGAGCCTGCTGCGCAGCCAGTCCCGCACGTGACGCGGCGCCGCGCACTATGTCGCACCGTTGACAGCGGCCCCGCCCCCACCCTGCCTACAGTGCGCCTGTCCCCACTACACAGGCCGCTGCCGTGACCACGCCCAACGCATTGCTTGCGCAGCTTCGCGCCGTCAACCAGTCCGCCGCGTTCAACCAGTGGTGCGGCATCGAGGTGCTGGACGCCCAGCCGGGCCAGGCCGAGATTGCCATGCCCTGGCGGGCCGAGGCGGGGCAATACGCCGGCTTTTTGCACGCGGGCCTGGTGGGGGCGTTGATCGACACGGCCTGTGGCTTTGCCGCCGTCACGATGGTGGGGCGCGTGCTGGCGTCGCACTATTCTGTCAATTGCCTGCGCCCGGCGGTGGGTGAGCGATTCATTGCCCGCGCCCGCGTCGTCAAGCCGGGCAAGACGCAGGTGTTCACCGCATGCGATCTCTTCGCCGTGACCCACGGCCAGGAGACCCTGGTGGCCACGGGCCAGACACTGCTGGTGGTGGTGGGCCAGGCCGCTGCGGCATGACGGCCAACGACGTCACGACAGGCAGTTGCCTGTGCGGCGGCATCAGCTTCAGAATTGATGCGGCGCTGCAACCCGTCCAGGTCTGCCACTGCACGCAATGCCGCAAGGCACAAGGCGGCCCGTTGGTGGCCGTCACGCCAGTGGCCACCAAGGACTTTACGCTGGACGACGTGCAGGGCCTGCTCAGGCGGTACGAATCGTCGCCGGGCAAGGAGCGTGCGTTTTGCGGCCGCTGCGGTTCGCCGCTGTTCAGCCGCCGCGCTGCGCTGCCCGGCGTGGTACGCGTGCGTGCGGGTTTGCTGGACGAGCCGGTGAATGCCCGGCTGGCCTGGCATGCGCACACGGACAGCAAGAGCCGCTGGTGGCCCATACTGGATGGGTTGCCGCAGTACCCGGGTGACCCTGCGCCATCGACACAATCCCCATGAACCCCGTCACTGTCCGCCCCATCCAGCAATCCGACTTCGCCGCCTGGCAGCCGCTGTGGAACGGCTACAACGCCTTTTACGGCAGGGACGGCGCCACAGCCCTGGCGCCTGAAATTACCCAGGCAACCTGGCAACGCTTTTTTGACCCGGCCGAGCCCGTGTTTGCCTTGGTGGCCGAGTGCGAAGGCCGCTTGCTGGGGCTCACGCATTACCTGTATCACCGCAGCACCACGCGCATCGAGCTCACCTGCTATCTGCAAGACCTGTTCACCACGCCAGACGCCCGCGGCAAGGGTGTGGGGCGGCTGCTGATCCACGGCGTGTACCAGGCCGCCAGCGCGGCCGGCATCAAGCGCGTGTACTGGCAAACCCACGAGACCAACGCTGCGGGCCGCCTGCTTTATGACAAGGTGGCCCAACACGCCGGTTTCATTGTTTACGCACACGACGCCTAGGTCTGCCGCCGGGTCAGCTGCGCTGCGTATATGCTGCCGGCGTGGTCAACCCCGGCAAATCATCGCAAGGACAACATCATGATCAGCGTTGAATTCCTCATCACCTCACTCATCGTGGTGCTCATCCCCGGCACCGGCGTCATCTACACGGTGTCCACCGGCCTGGTGCAGGGCCGGCGCGCAAGCATCTATGCGGCGCTGGGCTGCACGGCCGGTATCGTGCCGCACCTGCTGGCCACGGTGCTGGGGCTGGCGGCTGTCATGCATGCCAGCGCGCTGGCGTTTCAGGTGCTCAAGTACGCGGGGGTGGCCTACCTGTTTTATGTGGCCTGGGCCACCTGGCGTGACAAATCGGCCTTTGCGGTGGACGGCAGCGTGTCGCGCACCACGGCGTCGGGCCTGGTGCTCAAGGCGTTTTTGCTGAACATCCTCAACCCCAAGCTGACGATATTTTTCCTGGCGTTCCTGCCGCAATTTGTGCAGCCCGGCACCAGCCAGCCGTTGCTGCAATTGCTGGTACTCAGCGCCGTGTTCATGGCCATGACGTTTGCCGTGTTTGTGGTGTATGGCTTGGTGGCGCACGCCTTTCGCGCCGCCGTCATTGAGTCGGCGCGTGTGCAGCGCTGGCTGCGCTACAGCTTTGCGGCGGCCTTTGCGGGCCTGGGCGCACGTCTGGCCCTGAGCGACAAGTAAGGCACCCATGATGAGCATGCAACACGACTACCTGGTCTTGTCCCGCGGCCAGTGGGACACCGACAAGTCGCCTGAACAGATCCAGCAGGCCATTGACGCGTTCTATGCCTGGCACGACCAACTGGTGGCGCAAGGCCGCATGAAGTCCGGCCAGCGCCTGGCGCGCGACGCAAGGCTGGTCTCGCGCAGCGGTGTGCTGGACGGCCCGTTCACCGAGGCCAAGGAAGTGGTGGGCGGCTACTGGTTCTTTGTGGCTGCCAGCCTGGACGAAGCCTGCGCCCTGGCCGCGCAAAACCCCTGCATCGCCTGCGGCCTGCAGTTTGAGGTGCGGCCGATCGAGCCCGTGCGCGCCAGCGCCTCTGTGGCCAGCAATGAAACCCCTGCCAACTGACGCCATGCACATTCGCCAGGACGACCTCACCGGCCCCGAAATCCATGCCCTGCTGGAGGAACACATGCAGCACATGCGCGCTGTGTCGCCCCCTGAAAGCGTGCACGCGCTGGACCTGGCCAAGCTGCGCCAGCCCGCCATCACGTTCTGGACGGTCTGGTCGGGCGGCAGCCTGATGGGCTGCGGCGCGCTCAAGCAGCTGAATGCACAGCATGGCGAGATCAAATCGATGCGCACCGCACAGGGCCACCGGCGCAGCGGTGTGGCCCGCACCATGCTGACCCACATCATTGAAGAGGCGCATCGCCGCGGCTACGCCCGACTGAGCCTGGAGACAGGTTCGCAGGACGCCTTTGAGCCTGCGCGCCAGTTGTACGCCCGCATGGGGTTTGTGGAATGCCCGCCGTTTGAGGGCTACACCGACGACCCCAACAGCTTCTTCATGTGCAAGCTGCTCTGACCCAGCATCAGGGCGCGGCTTCGCCGCCGGGAGGCCCCCAGAAGACAACCCATGTGACGAAATCTGCCGAGAAGTTTTCGAACCTGTGCTCAGCACCTGCAGGGACAAAAAGGCAGTCGCCAGGCTGAAACGGGTGCAACTCCGAGCCCGGGCGAAACAGGCCGGTGCCCGACTGCACAAAGTAAAGCTCGTCCTGGGTGTGCGGTGTCTGGGGATCGTTGCCAAGGGGGGCATACAGCTCGACCGACATGGAGCCATGGGCCAGTGCCCGCACAAACCGTTCCCCCTGGGGCCACCGTTCTGTGGGGTCTCCCGGAATACGGGCGAGCAGTTCAGCGAGTTGGGCTTTCATGGCTGTCCATTCTGCAGGTCTTTGTTCGGGAATCACCGGGCTTCGCCAACCCGGCATTACCTCCCACGTCATTGCCGGCATGACGCCGTTGGGGGAACATCCTTCCAACGACGATTCATCAACGACTGGAGGTTTATATGAGCGACACAGGACTGATTGCCATTGCGTGCGGTCTCATCATCGGGCTGGGCGCCATCGGCGCGTGCATGGGCATCGGGCTCATGGGCGGGCGGTTCATTGACGGGGCGGTACGCCAGCCCGAGATGATGGAGCCGCTGCAGACCAAGATGTTTTTGCTGGCCGGGCTGATCGACGCCAACTTTTTGATTGGCGTGGGCGTGGCGATGATGTTTGTCTTTGCCAACCCGTTTGCGGGCTGACGCATCAAGGCCGCAGCGCGCTGCGCTGGCGGCTCACATCCAGCTCGGTCACGGGCGCCGCCGTGTTGCCCCAGGCGTTGCGGATGTGGCTCAGCACGGCAGCTGTATCCGCATCACTGAGCACCAGCACATACGGCGGCATGCCGTAAGGCCGCGGGTTGCCCGCGGTGGCGGGTGCGAAGCCGCCATTCAACACGATCTGCACCAGGTTGGCGGTGTGCCCCAGCGTCACCGCGCGGTTGCCCGCCAGCGGCGGGTAGGCACCGGCAACACCCTCGCCGCGATCCCCATGGCACTGCGCGCATTGCTGCTCATACAGCTTGGCGCCGCGGCTGGCCACACTGGCTTCTACAGGTGCAGATGCCTTGGCCACCACGGCGGAGGGCGGCAAGGCCTTCAGGTAGGTGGCCATGGCCTGCAGGTCGGCGTCGCTCAGGTGCTGGGTGCTGTGCTGCACCACCTCGGCCATGGGGCCCAGCATGGATGCGCGCGCCGTGCTGCCGGTCTTGAGCAGCTGCGTGATGTCGGGCAGCGGCCAGTCGGCCACACCAGCCTCGGCGGGCGACGCCAGCGACGGCGCATACCAGTTTTGCGACGGGATCATGCCGCCGGCCAGGTCCAGCTTGTCGTCGGTGGCGCCCAGGGCATTGCGTGTGGTGTGGCAGGCCGCGCAGTGGCCCAGGCCGCGCACCAGGTAGGCGCCGCGGTTCCATTCGGTGCTCTGGCGCGCATCGGCATTGAAGGCGCCGGGGCTGAAGTACAGCGCACGCCATACGGCCAGTGCAGCCTGCGTGCTGTAGGGCCAGCGCAGGGCGTGTGGCGTGTTGGCTTGCGCCACGGGCGGGCGGCTCATCAGGTACGCGTGCAGTGCGTCGGCGTCGGCGCGGGTGACCTGCGTGTAGCTGGTGTACGGAAAGGCGGGGTACAGCCTGCGCCCGTCTTTGGATTTGCCGTGGTGCAGCGCCTGCCAGAAGTCGTGGTTCGTCCAGCCGCCAATGCCGGTCTTCACGTCGGGCGTGATGTTGCCGGCGTACACCGTGCCAAACGGGGTGTTGATGCCGCGCCCGCCGGCCCCCGGCGCGCCGCCCTGGGTGGTGTGGCAGGCCAGGCAGTTGCCGGCGCGGGCCAGGTAGGCGCCGCGCGCGACCAGGTCGGTTGCCGGCGTGGATGCGGGCGTGGAGGCCGGTGTGGGGGCCGATGTGGGTGCCGACTTGGGCGGGGCTGCCGCCGTGGCGGTGGCTGGTGGCGCCATGCCGCAGCGCAGTTCGGGCGGGGAGGGTAGCGCGGCTGCCGGTTTGCTGTTCGCCGGTACCGGTTGCGCGGCCAGCCAGGCGGCCACCGCGTTCACGTCGGCCAGGTCCATGCGCCGGGCGACCTCGGCCATGCAGTCGGGCGCGTGGGCCCGCCGCTGGCCGGCGCGCCAGGCGCCCAGCTGGGCATTCAGGTAGTCGCGCGGCAGGCCCAGCAGGCCGGGCGTGGCCGGTTGCACGCCTGTCAGTGCCGCGCCGTGGCATGACGCGCAAGCCGGCAGCTTGCGCGCCGGGTCGCCCTGCAACGCCAGCTGGCGGCCGCGGCGCAAGGTGTCCGCGCCGGGCGCAGGCTGTTGCGCGGCCGGCGGCGGGTAGGGCGCGTCCAGCGCGGCAAAGTACTGCGCCATCTCCAGCAGGTAGGCGTCTGACAGCGGCTCCAGCATGCGCGTCATCAGTCCGTAATGGCGCCGCCCGTCGCGAAAATTCAGCAGTTGGTTGTACAGGTAGCCTGCGGGCTTGCCGGCAATGCGGGGGTAGTAGCCGTCCGGCCCGGCGCGGCCTTCCTTGCCGTGGCACACGGTGCAGGCCTGCGTGCGCTGGGCCATGGAGTTTTCAAAGGCGGCCGTAGGGCCGGGTGGGGCGGCATGGGCAGCGGGAGCCGCCAACAGGGCCGCGGCGGTCAGGGCAAGGGCAATCAGTTTCACAAGGCGATGATGCCTGAAGCGCTTTCAGCGTTTGGTCAGCGGCAGGCAGGTGAGCAGGTCGTTCCAGCTGTCTTGCAGCTCTTTGAGCCGGGCCTTTTTGTCCAGCACGCTGCCGCTGGCGCGTTCGGCCCGGCGCACCACGCGGTCCACCGCGCGCGCGCCCATGGGGGCCAGGCGCTTTTGCAGGGCGGCGGCGCTGCCGCGCAGCTGCGTGGCCGATTCGCGGGCCAGGCCCTGGGTGGACGAAAACGCCACGCTGCAGGCCAGCTCGCCCAGCTCGACCAGGGCGGGGTCGATCTGCCACAGCGCGGCCGAGCCTACGGCAAACAGCCAGGCCTGGGTTTTACTGCCGGGGTTGTCGGGTCGGGGGGCGTCGGCTTGCATGACTGACCATCGTAGGGGCACAGGCTGAAGCCAGCCTGACGCCAACGCCACACCCAGCCCTACAACCAGCCCTACAACCAGCGTGGCGGCTCGGCCTGCAGCACCACGTCGCTCAGCGGGTAGGCCACGCACGGCAGGATGAAGCCTTCGGCTTTTTCCTCGGCGCTCAGGCCCGGCCAGTCAATGCGGTAGGTCACCTGCCCGCTGGCCATGTGGCAGATGCAGGTGCGGCAGGTGCCATTGCGGCATGAGCTGGGCAGCGCCAGGCCTGCTTCGTCGGCGGACAGCAACAGCGGGGCGTCGGCGGGTGCGTCAAAGCGCTCGCCGCCGGGGGTCAGCCGTGCGCAGAAGACCGGGCGTGCGGGATCCATCCGGCCATCATGCCAATTCAGCCAGGCGCTGCACCAGGATGCCCGCGCCAATGCAGGCGGCGCCAAGCGATCCCACCCGCACCAGGCGCGGCACATCGCCCAGCGCCCGCACGCGGTGCAATGCGGCCAGCAGCGCGAAGCACGCCGCCACAAACAGCAACTGCCCCAGCTCCACCCCCAGGTTGAAGCCCAGCAGGTTCAGCCACGGTGTGGCCGTGCCGCCCAGCTCCATCAGTGCGGTGGCAAAGCCCGCGCCGTGCACCAGCCCGCAGGCAAACACCAGCGCCGCGCGCCGCGCCGTGCTGCCCGCGCGAGCGCGCAGGTTGTCCAGCGCCATCAGCACGATGCTGGCCGCAATCAGCGGCTCGGCCACCGCGCCCGGCACGGCCACCCAGCCCAGCACCGACAGGCTGAGCGTCAGGCTGTGCGCCACGGTGAAGCTGGTCACGATGGCCAGCCAGTAACGCCAGCCTGCACCCGCGGCCAGCACCGTCAGCAGGAACAGCAGGTGGTCAAACCCCGCCAGGATGTGCTCGGCGCCCAGCAGCACAAAACGCTGGAACGTGGCCAGCGGCCCGGCAAAAAAACGGTGCTCGCTGCGCGCCGCCGACAGCGCTACGACCTCGCTGCGCTCGCCCTGCACGGCGCGCAGCATCAGCGCGGGCGTGTCGCCGTTGAACAGCCGTGCATCCAGCGTGAGCGACTGCACAGGCGCGCCCCAGCGGTAGGTGCGCATCACCACGATCTGGCCGGTGGCGGGCTTGGCATCCGGGTCGTGCAGGTGCGGGATGATCAGGTCGGCAAACAGCAGCTGCCCGGGCTGGCCGGCGTCGCGCAGGTCCAGCAGCTGCGACACCTGGTTGTTCAGCGCGTCGCGGTGCTGGTTGAGTTCAGCCAGGCTCAGCAGGCGGTCGCCGTCGGCGTCAAAGCCCGACAGCACCTGCACCGGCACCGAGATCACCACAAACACGCTGTCGCCTGCGATGCGCAGGCTGCCCTGGCCGGCAGGCATCAGGTGGGCAAAGGCGCCGGGCGCGGCCAAAAATGAGGCGCACAGCGCGGCAGCGCGCAGCACCTGGGTGACTACCGTGCGCAGCATCAGGGCCCGGTGGTGGAAGCGGCCGTGCCCTTGACGCAGCGCTGGATGTACGGGTAGCTGTCGGTGATGTAGTAGTGGTAGATGCCCGAGGGGAATTCAGGCGTCACGCCGGTGCGGCCGTTGCATTCGTCCAGGTCGCCCAGGCCGGCCACGTATTCGTAGTCTTGTGTGAAGGTCCCCATGGGCACGGCAGCGGTGGACGGCCGGCCGCTGCTGGGCGTGGTCTTCAGGCGGTAGCTGGACACCATGACCTTGGTGCCGCTGGCGGCGTTGGTGGCGGTGTTGTAGCCATAGCGCGCATACATGGGGAAGCCGTCCACGGCAAAACCCACCAGCGTCATGCCCGTGCCCTTGGCCAGGCGGGTGATGTAGCCCTCGGGCATGCCGTGGTAGTGGTAGGCGCCGCCGGGCTGCACGTGGGCGTTGCTGGAGTCCACGCCAAAGGCAAAGTAGGTCTGGTTCAGCGCCTCGATCTTCCATACGCCGGCGTTCTGGTAGCTCTCGGCGGTGGAGGGGTCGAACTTCACGCTGTTGTTGGCATAGCCCAGGATGTGCGCCACCGCAGTGCCGCTGCTGCTGACCACGGCCGGCGCGGTGGTGTTGCTGAAGCGCACGTTCTGCGCCGCAATGGCGTTCGGGTTGCCCGAATTGGGGAAGGTGCCCGGCGTATGGTCCGGCACGCCGTTGCCGGTGATGGTGCGCTGGGTGCCGCTGCAACTGATGGCGGCCGTGCTCACCAGGTTCAGGAAAGTGTTCATCACGCTCTGGCTGAACGAACACATGACGCCGCTGGTGCCGCTGGACGCCGTGGTGGTGCCCGAGCCCGTGGTGGTTGTGGCCGACCCCGTGCTGGTGGTGCCGGTCGGCGTGACCGTGACTGCGGCAGACGGCGATCCCGTGCCATAGACGTTGGTTGCGCTGACGGTGCAGCTGTGCGCCACGCCGTTGCTCAAGGCCAGCACGGTCAGCGGCGACGACGCGCCGGTGGCCGAGCGTGTGGTGCCCTGTGCGGTACAGGCCGCGGTGTAGGTCGTGATGGCCGAGCCGCCGGCGGACGCGGGTGCGGTGAACGCCAGGGTGGCGCTGGTGTTGCCCGCTGTGGCCGTGCCGATGACGGGTGCGCCGGGTACGGCGCAGTTGGCGGGCAGCACCGCGCAGGCAAAGCCGGTCAGGCTGCCTACGTAGGCAATCTGGTTGCCGCTCATGGGGCCCAGCACAAAGATGCTGTCGCCCGCGATGCCCAGGTGATTTTGCGACTCGGGGTAATACCGGTAGGTGTAGGGGCTGGAAAACAGGTTGCTGCGCCGGCTGGGGAAGAACTGCGGGTAGGTCAGCTCAGCCCAGTCCATCAGGGTGGTGGCGTCGGGCGCCACGGCGGCCTGGGGCGGCTGTGCGGCCGATTGGGGGCTGGCGCCAGCCAGCGCCGTGGCGCTGCGCAGGCACTGGCCGTCTACCTGCGTAAAGCCGCCGGGCACCGCCGATGCGTCGGCGCACAGGGCGGTGTCCACCACCGCGGCCTGTGGTGAGGGCAGGGCTGGTTCGCCGCCAGAGCCCCCGCCACAGGCCCCGATCAGGGCGGCCACTCCCAGCATAAAGCTGCGTGCTGACATGTTCATGAGATACCCCTCGTCGTTGGAGGCGTATTTTAGGTTTCAGATTGTGGAGAAACTATGGTCACAGCCCGGGTGCGGGCCAGCATAATCACGGCCCCGGCGACAATCTGCCACTTTCCCTGCCGTCCAAGCTCCATGCCTTCTTATTCCGTACGCCCTGCCGCCCGCGCCGACGCCTCCACCGTGGCCGAACTCCATGTGGCCACCTGGAAAGCCACCTACAAGGGCGTGCTGCCCGACAACTTCCTGGACGGGCTGACCCCCGCCATGCGCCTGCCGTTGTGGCGCGACGCCATCGAATACGGTGAGCCGCAGGTCTTCATGGCCGTGGCCGACAACGGCAAAGCCGCCGGCTTTGTGGGCTTTGACCGTTCGCGCGACCCCAAGACCAAGCCCACCACGGGCGAAATCTGGGCGCTGTATGTGACGCCCGAGCACTGGGGCCAGGGCGCTGGCCTGGCCCTGTGGGACGCCGCGCGCGAAGGCCTGATCGAAGAGGGCTGCACCGAGGTCACGCTGTGGGTCATGCTGCGCAACGAACGCGCGCTGCGCTTTTACGAGCTGGCCGGCTTCAAGCGCGAGCTGAACACCGCGCGCACCACCACGGTGGGCGGCGCCAAGGTGGAAGAAATCCGCCTCAAACGCAAACTCGACTAAACACCGCACCAAGGACCCCGTTCATGGCCTCCAGCCTGCTTGCCCTGCTAGACGACATTGCCACCATCCTGGACGACGTGTCCGTGCTGACCAAGGTGGCGGCCAAAAAGACGGCCGGCGTGCTGGGGGATGACCTGGCGCTGAACGCGCAGCAGGTCACCGGCGTGCAGACCGACCGCGAGCTGCCGGTGGTGTGGGCCGTGGCGCGCGGCTCCATGGTCAACAAGGCCATCCTCGTGCCGGCGGCGCTGGCCATCAGTGCCTTCATCCCGTGGGCGGTCACGCCACTGTTGATGGTGGGCGGTGCCTTTCTGTGCTTTGAAGGGTTTGAAAAGCTGGCGCACAAATTCATGCACAGCAAGGACGAGGACGAAGCCCATCACGCCAAATTGACTGAGGCCGTGGTCAACCCGGCCGTGGACCTGGTGCAACTTGAAAAAGACAAGATCAAGGGTGCTGTGCGCACCGACTTCATTTTGTCGGCCGAGATCATCGCCATCACCCTGGGCACGGTGGCGGCCAGCCCGTTCGTCACGCAGGTCAGCGTGCTGGTGGGCATATCGCTGCTGATGACCGTGGGCGTTTATGGCCTGGTGGCCGGCATCGTCAAGCTGGACGATCTGGGCCTGTACCTCAGCCGCCAGGCCAGTGCGGCCAAACAGGCGGTGGGGCGCGGCATATTGGCGGCGGCGCCCTGGCTCATGAAGGCGCTGTCGGTGGCGGGCACCGCTGCCATGTTCCTGGTGGGCGGGGGCATCCTCACGCACGGCATTGCGCCGCTGCACCATGCGATTGAAAGCGCCGCCAAGGCCGTGGCCGCCACACCTGGCGTCGGCGGCCTGCTGGGCGCGCTGACGCCGTTGCTGCTGGACGGCCTGACCGGCATCGTGGCCGGCGCGCTGGTGCTGGCCGGTGTGCTGTTGGTCAAACGCATGCTGGGCACCAAGGCCCCGGCGTGAATGCAACCCCGCTGCCGGCCGTAGCGCCCGCCTTGCTGAGCTGGACCGAAGGCGGTGCACCCCACACCGCCCGGTGGCGCAGCGAGGCAGGCCTTTTGCCGCCCAAGCGCGTGCAGGTGGCCGACGACACGCTCAATGCCGACACCGCCTACCGGCTGGCCTGCGAAGGCACGGGGCTGCTGTGGCGCGGCGATTTTCACAACGCGCGCCAGCTGCTGCAGGCGCTCGCGCGCCGGGTGGACCGCAAGCCGCGCAAGGCCCGTGCGGCCCCTGCTGCTGCTGCCCCGTTGGCCCAGGCCTTTCACCTGCACCGCCAGGCCCAGGCGCAGCGCGCCCGGGTGCTGGCCATGGTGCTGATCCCGCTGGACGAAGGCTACGCCGTCCCGCTGCGCCGCGCGCCCGACCTGCGCCTGGCCTGCACCGAGGCCTGGGGCCCATCCACCGGCGCCTGTGTGGCGTCGCTGCGTGAACTGCAAGGCCTGGTGGGCGCGCACGAATGGCGCAAGAAGGGCGTGCCCATTGCGGCGCTGGGCGCCAGCATCCACCCGCACTACGGCGTGTTCTCGCCGGTGCGCGGCGAATACCTGGACCTGGTGGCACAGGCGCCGCTGCCGTCCACCGAACTGGCATTCGACATCGGCACCGGCACCGGCGTGCTGGCCGCGCTGCTGGCGCACCGCGGCGTGCAGCGTGTGGTGGCCACTGACCAGGACCCGCGCGCGCTGGCCTGCGCG
>CALRYY010000116.1:0-12671 GCA_943372515.1 Ramlibacter sp. 2FC
CGATGGGGCCGGCGTGAAAGATGTTTTCTGCAAAGCACTGCAGGATGGGGCGGCATTCGTCCAGCAGCGCAGCGTCGCCGCCCACCAGCAGGTTCAGGCGGCCTTCAGCGGCCTCTTTGGGCGTGCGCGTCATGGGTGTGTCCAGGAAGCGGCCGCCTGCTTGGGCCACCGCTTCAGCCATGCGCACGGTAGACGACGGCAGTGCCGTGGAGCAGTCCATCACGATGGTGCCGGGGCGCAAGCCGGCCAGCACGCCGCCCTCACCGGTCAGCACCGCTTCAACCTGCGGCGAGCCGGTCAGCACCAGGATCACCACGTCCGACTGAGCGGCAACGTCAGCCGCACGTGTGGCGCTGCGCGCACCGGCGGCCATGAGCGCGTCCAGAGGCTGGTTGCCAGGGTGCTCCAGCACCGTCAACGTGTGGCCGTGTTTGACCAGATTGCTGGCGATGCCGTGGCCCATCATGCCGATGCCCACCATGCCGATGTTTTTCTTCATGTCGATGTCTCCGTTGGATCGTTCTAGAGCGCTTTGCGCAGGTTGGCCGGCGCGATGCGCAGGGCCTCGCGGTACTTGGCCACAGTGCGGCGCGCGCATTCAATACCCTGTTCCTTGAGCATCTCGGATATCTGGTTGTCAGAGAGCGGTTTTTTTGTGCTTTCGCTGGCCACAAACTGCTTGATCAGCGCGCGCACCGCGGTGCTGGATGCGTTGCCGCCGGTCTCGGTCCCCAGCGCCGAGCCAAAGAAATACTTCAGCTCGAAGGTGCCGTAGGGCGTGGCCATGTACTTGGCTGTGGTCACGCGGCTGATGGTGGATTCGTGCAGGCCCAGCTCGTCGGCAATTTCGCGCAGCACCAGCGGGCGCATGGCCAGCTCGCCGTGCACGAAGAAATTTTTCTGGCGCTCGACGATGGCGTTGCTCACGCGCAGGATCGTGTCAAAGCGCTGCTGGATGTTCTTGATGAACCAGCGCGCCTCTTGCAAACGCTGCTGCAGCGCCTGGTGGCCCTCGCCCTTGTGGGCCTTGAGTGCGCCGGCGTAGATGTCGTGCACGCGCAGGCGCGGCATGACGTCGCTGTTGAGCTGCACGCGGAATTTGGGTTGCGCCGTGCGCCCGATACGCGTGACGATCACGTCGGGCACCACGATGTTGCGCTCCACATCCACAAAGCGGCGGCCGGGCTTGGGCTCCAGCCGCACGATGAGCGCAATGGCAGCCTTGACGTCGGCCTCGCTGTCGCCGCTGGCCTGCGCCAGGCGCTTCACATCGCGGCGTGCCAGCAGCTCCATGGGTTGTGCGCACAGGCGCTGGGCGGTCTCACACGCCGGATGATTGCGGCCCTCGGCCTGCATGGCCCGCAGCTGCAGCGTCAGGCATTCGCCCAGGGTGCGGGCGCCCACACCGGCAGGCTCCAGGTGGTGCAGCAGGCGCAGCGCCACGGTGAAGCGGTGGACCAGTTCGTCCAGTTGCTCTTCGTCGCGCCCGGCCAGGCCGATGGCCAGTTCTTCGAGCGAGTCTTCCAGGTAGCCGTCGTCGTTCAGCGACTCGATCAGAAAGCGCAGTGCGGCGCTGTCTTCGGCCGACAGCCGCAGCGACAGGGCCTGGCGATGCAGGTGCGTCTGCAGCGACTCCTGTCCGCGGGCCAGCTCGGTCGCGTCCATCTCGCCGTCGTCACCCAGGTTGTTCTTGCGCGCGGGTGCATCGCCGCCCCACTCGCCGTCGTCGGGCACCATCTCGGTACTGCCGTCGCCGTCCCAGGTGGGTTCGTCGCCGTCGGATGTGGCGGGTGCATCCGTTTCCGTTGTTGTTGTGGTGCTTTCGGCCTGTGGCAGTGCAGCCGGGGGTTCGGCGACAAACTCCGCTTCCCGGTCGTCTTCGCGCACCGGCGTGTCCACCTGGGCCAGGCCGAATTCCTCGCGCGGGGCTTCGTCGGCGTTCAGTTCCAGGAACGGGTTGTCGTCCAGCATCTGGTCGACTTCCTGGCTGAGCTCCAGCGTGGACAGCTGCAGAAGGCGGATGGACTGCTGCAGCTGGGGTGTGAGCGCCAGATGCTGCGAAACGCGAAGGGAAAGACCCTGCTTCATGGCAGCGTGAGCGCCGCCGGGCCGCCCCAAGGCGCGAAGGCCCCCTCGGGGGGCAGCGCAGTACACGAAGTGACAAGCGTGGGGGTCATGTCACATGCGGAAGTGCTCGCCGAGGTAGACCCGGCGCACGTCGGCGTTGTTCACTATTTCCGATGGCGTGCCCTGGGCCAGCACATGGCCGTCGCTGATGATGTAGGCATGGTCGCAGATGCCCAGCGTTTCACGCACGTTGTGGTCGGTGATCAGCACACCGATGCCGCGCGATTTGAGGAAACTGATGATGCGCTGGATCTCGATCACGGCGATCGGGTCGATGCCGGCAAACGGCTCGTCCAGCAAAATGAAACGCGGCTGCGTGGCCAGGGCCCGGGCAATCTCTACCCGCCGGCGCTCGCCGCCCGACAGCGCCACCGCCGGCGAGCCGCGCAGGTGCTCCACCCGCAGGTCCTGCAGCAGCGTGGTCAGGCGCTGGTTGATCTCTGTCTTGCTCAAGGGGCGGCCGTTCTCGTCGCGCTGCAGCTCCAGCACGGCGCGCACGTTTTCCTCGACGTTGAGCTTGCGGAAGATGGAGGCCTCTTGCGGCAGGTAGCTCAGGCCCAGTCGCGAACGGCGGTGAATGGGCATGTGCTCCACCGGCTTGCCGTCAATGGCGATCTCGCCCGCGTCGGCTCGCACCAGGCCCACGATCATGTAGAACGACGTGGTTTTGCCCGCGCCGTTCGGGCCCAGCAGGCCCACCACCTCGCCCTTTTGCACGGCCAGCGACACGTCCTTGACGACTTTGCGGCTGCCATACGACTTTTGCAGGTGCCGGGCTTCCAGCCGGCTGACCGTGCCACTGGTAGCGGCCACGGCAATGTCAGGTACCGGCATCACAGCCGTCACTTGCGCTCCCCGCCGATGGTGGTGCTCTGGCGCAACTGCGCCGGGGCGCCCGGGGCAGCCACAGGTGCTGATGCCGCACCGCGTGGCGTCAGCACGGCGCGCACACGCCCGCCGGTGCCACCGGCCGGCTGGCCCGGCGTGGTCACGCTGCCGTCCACGGTGAACACGTCGGTGGTGTTGTCGTACACGATCAGCGTGCCGGTCATCTCGTCAGCCAGCGTGGCGCCGCGCAGGCGGCGCAGCTCGGCATTGCGGATAAAGCGCACGCGGTCGGCGCGGCTGTCGTATTCAATGCTGTCGGCCTCGCCCTCGATGTATTCGTCCAGGCCTTCGCGCTTCTGGCGGTAATAGGCCAGCTTGCCGGGCTCGGCCGTCACGGTCCCAAACTGGTAGCCCTCGGCGTCCTGGCGCACGTCCACCCGCGCGCCGCGGATCACGATGGTGCCCTTGGTCATGACGACCTTGCCGGTGAAGACGCTGGTCTGCTTGAGGTCGTCGTACCTCAGCGCGTCCGCCTCGATGTTCATGGGTTTGTTGCGGTCAGCCCGTTCGGCCAGCGCCACGCCCCCGGACAGTGCACAGGCGGTTGCAAGAAAAAGGGAGGCGTAGGAAAGTTTCATATCGGCACGAATCTTGCTGGCCATTGTAGCGGCCGCTTGTGGCGGCTCAAGAAAAATAGCCCGCTCATGCGGGCTATTTTTTGTGGGGTACGAAGTACAGATCAGCGGCTCTTGCGTGCTTCGGCCAGCAGGTAATCGGTGACCTGCAACGCACGGTCCATGGTTCCGGCCAGCGTGCCGTCGGTGTACCAGCGGCCTGCAACGCCCATGGCCGGCACGCCCTGCACCTTGAAGGCGTCCTGCAGTTGCGTGGCGCGGCGGGCCTTGGTGGACACCGAGAACGAGTTGTACAGCTCGGCGAATTTGGCCTTGTCCACGCCCTGCTTTTCAACCCAGGCGGTGATGCTGTCTTCCTTGTCCAGGGCCAGCTTGTCCACGTGGATCGCGTTGAACACCTTGCGGTGCACTTCGTCGAGCTTGCCCATGGCTTCCAGGGTGTAGAACAGCCGTTGCTGGGGCACGAAGTTGTCGCGGAAGGCGACCGGCACGCGCTTGACCATCACATCGGCGGGGTTCTTCTTGATCCAGGCTTCCAGCTTGGGCTCAAAGGCATTGCAGTGCGGGCAGGCGTACCAGAAAAACTCGATCACCTCGACCTTGCCGGCCGGTGCCTCCACCGGCACACGCTTGTCCAGCGTCAGGTAGTCAGAGCCATCCTCGGGCTTTTTCTGGGCATGGGCCGGCAGGGCCAGGCCGCTTGCCGCCAGCGCGGCGGCGGTGCCGAGGGAAAAATCGCGTCGCTTCATGTCAATTCACTCCTTGAATCCATCTGAGCCCGCCTTGGCGGGAAAGTTCAGCCCGGCCGGCGCGCCGTCATTTACCGCTGCTGTCGTACCAGCGCGGTTTCTACGCCACCGGCTTCCAGCCGCTCCTTTTGCTTGTCGGCTTCTTCCTTGCGCTCAAACGGGCCGATGCGCACGCGGTACACGGTGCGCCCGGACTGTTCACGCTCGGTCACCTTGGCCTCCAGCCCGATCAGCGACAGCTTGGCACGCTGGGCTTCGGCGTCTTCCGGCGTGCGAAAGGCACCGGCCTGGATGAAATACAGGAACGGGTCGGCCCCCGCGGCCGTACCTGCGGCCGTTGGCGCTGTTGAACCCGCAGCCTTGGCACGGGCCAGGTCGCCCAGCGGATCGCCACCGGTGACGGCGGGCTTGACCTCGGCAGATTTGGGGGCACTGGCGGCTGGCTTGGGTGCCGATGCGGCCGCCACCGGCGGGCTGGTCACAGGGCCAGACGCTGCAGGCGCCGGTCGCACCGGGTTCTTGCCGTACAGCGGGGCGTTGGGGTCCCAGTCCTTGTTCTTGCGGGCTTCGGCCGCGTCCTGGTCGGCAGTGCGGTTCTGGCCCTTGTTCATGAAAGGCACGGGCACCTTGGTCACGTAGACGGCCACGGCCAGCGCCGCCCCCAGGCCAATCACCACGCCAATGATCAGGCCCAGAACCAGGTTGCCGCGTTGTAGCTTCATTGTTGCCATGTTCACATCTTTTGCGGTGCGCTGACACCCAGCACCTGCAGGCCATTGTGCAACACCTGTGCAGTGGCCGCGACCAGTGCCAGGCGGGCTTTTTTCACGGCTTCGTCATCGGCCAGGATGCGCTCGGCGCCGTAGTAGCTGTGGTAGGCCGCTGCCAGCTCGCGCAGGTAAAACGTCACATCATGCGGGGCAAAGTCGGCAGCGGCTGCGCCCAGCATGTCGGGGTACTTGGCCAGCTGCAACATCAGGCCCAGCGCCGGCGGGCTTTGCAGCGGGCTGAGGTCGACGTCTTTCAGCGTGGCCACATCGCCACCCCAGGCGGCCAGCACCGAGCAGATGCGCGCATGCGCGTACTGCACGTAGTACACCGGGTTGTCATTGTTCTGCGCCACGGCCAGGTCCACGTCGAACGTGTATTCCGTGTCGGGCTTGCGGCTGAGCAAAAAGAACCGCACCGCGTCCTTGCTGGTCCAGTCGATCAGGTCGCGCAGCGTTACATAGCTGCCCGCGCGTTTGCTGATCTTGACCTCTTCACCGCCCTTGACCACGCGCACCATGGTGTGCAACACGTAGTCGGGGTAGCCCTGCGGAATGCCGACGTTGGCCGCTTGCAGGCCGGCGCGCACGCGCGCGATGGTGCCGTGGTGGTCGGTGCCCTGGATGTTCACCACCTTGGCAAAGCCACGTTCCCATTTGGTGATGTGGTAGGCCACGTCGGGCACAAAGTAGGTGTAGGTGCCGTCGGACTTGCGCATCACGCGGTCCTTGTCGTCGCCGTAGTCGGTGGATTTCAGCCACAGAGCGCCGTCCTGCTCATACGTTTTGCCGGCAGCCTGCAGGCGCTTGACGGCGTCGTCCACCTTGCCGCTGGTGTACAGGCTGGACTCCAGGTAATAGTTGTCAAACTTCACCTGAAAGGCCTGCAGGTCCAGGTCTTGTTCATGGCGCAGGTAGGCCACGGCAAACTGGCGCATGCCGTCCAGGTCGGCCGCATCGCCGCTGGCGGTGAATTCGCGGTCGTCGGCATGGACCGTCTTTTTGGCCAGGAAGTCGTTGGCGATGTCCTGGATGTATTCGCCGTTGTAGGCGGCCTCGGGCCAGCCGGCGTCACCGGGCTTCAGGCCCTGCGCGCGCAGCTGGGTGGAGTTGGCCAGCGTGGCGATCTGCACACCCGCATCGTTGTAATAGAACTCGCGCGTCACGTCCCAGCCCTGCGTGGCGTACAGGTTGCACACGGCGTCGCCCAAAGCAGCCTGGCGGCCGTGGCCCACGTGCAGTGGACCGGTGGGGTTGGCCGAGACAAATTCGACCATGAGCTTGCGGCCGTTGGACGGCTGCATGCCAAAGCGTGCGCCACCTGCCAGCACCTCGCTGATGATCTGCTGCTTGGCTTCGGGCTTGAGTTTGATGTTGATGAAGCCGGGCCCGGCGATATCGATGGCCTCGACCCAGCGCTGGTAGGGCGCGGTGGCCAGCAGCGCCGTGCGCAGGTTTTCAGCCACCTGGCGCGGGTTGAGCTTGAGCGGCTTGGCCAGCTGCATGGCGGCGGTGCTGGCGAAATCGCCATGCGCTGCAACCTTGGGCGATTCAAATGCAGCACGCGCACCGGCACCGGGCGACAACTGTTCCAGCTCGGCAACGAGGCTGCCAAGCAATTCCTGTTTGACGGAGAGCATCTGCGGATTTTACGGGGCGCTGGTCATCCGCCTTGCCGGGCCTCACGTTATGTGCTGGAATCCCCCCGGGATTCAAACACTTAACCCCAACACCTTTCCAGGAGACCCCATGAAGAAGCTGCTTTCCCTGATGGCCCTTGGCCTTTGCCTTTCCATGGGCGTCGCCCATGCCGCTGACGACAAGAAGCCCACCGCCCAGCAAAGCAAGATGACCACCTGCAACGCAGACGAGAAGGCCAAAACCCTCAAGGGCGACGAACGCAAGGCTTTCATGAAGGAATGCCTGAGCGCCAAGCCTGCAGCCCCCATGACGCAGCAGAGCAAGATGAAGATGTGCAACGCCGACGAAAAGGCCAAGACCCTCAAGGGCGACGAGCGCAAGAAGTTCATGAGCGAGTGCCTGAGCAAGAAGGCCTGATCGCTTCGCGCACACCATGAGGCCCGCTGTTGCGGGCCTTTTCAATGGCGGCTCAGTTGTTTTCGCAGCCACGCGCCAGAAACACCACCGTCTTCAGGATGTCCAGCAGGTGTGCATACGCCAGCCAGGCTTTCGGGGTCATGGGGCTGCCTTCCAGAACTCGCTCTGGCTGTAGTTGTGCTTGAGGAAATCGATCCACAGGCGTACGCGCAGGGGCAGGTGCTTGCGCTGGGGAAACACAGCGTAAATGCCGTTGGGCGGGGCGGCAAACTCTTCAAGCACCGCGACCAGGCGGCCGGCGGCGATGTCGCTTTCCACCTCCCAGGTGCTGCGCCAGGCAATGCCGTAGCCGGCCAGCGACCAGCTGTGCAACACCTGCCCGTCAGAACAATCCAGGGGGCCGCCGGGTTTGAGGTGGATGACCTCGCTATCGTGGTCGCCATCGCGGAGTGCGCCCGCGTCCGCAAGGACGCGTTCCTGATTGCGCCCTTGGGCGTTGCGCGGCACGCGAAACGCCCAACCTCTTGTTTGCGACGCGTCACTGGACAGGCTCAGGCAGTCGAACTTGACCAGGTCATTGGGATGCTGCGGCGTGCCGTGGCGCTGCAGGTACTCAGGCGTGGCCACACACAGGCGGCGGTTGTCGGCCAGCCGCACGCTGACCAGGGACGAATCGGGCATGTCTCCCACGCGCACGGCGCAGTCGTAGCCCTCACCGGCCAGGTCCACCACCCGGTCGCTCAGGTTGAGTGAAATGGTCACATCTGCGTGCAGCTCACGAAAGCGCGGCACCAGCGGCGCCACATGGCGGCGGCCAAACCCGGCCGGCGCCGTGATGCGCAGATGGCCGCTGGCTTTCACCCCGCCGGCGCTGACGCTGGCCTCGGCATTGGCCAGGTCGGCCAGCACACGCTGGCAATCCTCCAGAAACGCACTGCCCTCGTGCGTGAGTGAAATGCGCCGCGTGGTGCGCACCAGCAGCTTGACGCCTAGCTTTTCTTCCAGCGCATCCAGGCGCCGCCCCATGATGGCGGGTGCCACGCCCTCGGCGTTGGCGGCAGCCGTCAGGCTGCCCCGGGTGGCCACCGACACAAACGATTCCAGTGCCTTGAGCTTGTCCATGCCGCAGATTATGCGGATGGAAGTTAAAAATCAACTCCCTTGAAGCACTGATTGCATTGAAATCATCATCTCAATCTGGTCGTCGGTGTAGCCGGCTTCTCGCAGTAACGCGGTAGTGTGCTGCCCGATGCCGGGCGGATTGCTGCGCACACCGGGCCGCTGGCCGTCCAGCATCAGCGGCAACAGCGGCACGCGCGTTTCACGTCCGTCGGGCAGCGTCAGCGGTGCGAGGCCCCCCGTGCCGTTCAGGTGCGGATCGTCAAACAGGTCTTGCGGGCGCGTGATCGGCGCGAACGGCAGGCCGTGCTTTTCAAACACCGCGCTGAGCTCGGCCGCACTGTGGCCGGCCAGGCGCTCGCGCAACAGGGGCATCATCCAGTCGCGGGCGCGCACGCGGTCGTTGTTGGTGGCCAGGCGAGCGTCCGCCTTCAGGTCGGCCAGGCCAAAGGCGTCGCAAAAGATCGCCCATTGCGTGTCACTGACGGCCGCCAGAAAGATCTGCTCGCCGTCCTTCACGGTGAAAACGTCATACACCCCCCAGGCCGAGATGCGCCCCGGCATGGGGTCGGCCGCCTTGCCGGTCACGGCAAACTGCATCATGTGCTGCGCCACCAGGAACACGTTGTTTTCAAACAGGGCGCTTTGCACTTCCTGACCACGGCCGGTCTTTTCGCGCTGGGCCAGTGCTGCCATGGCACCGATCGCGCCAAACATGCCGCCCATGATGTCGTTCACGCTGGTACCCGCGCGCAGCGGGTCACCGGGGCGGCCCGTCATGTAGGCCAGGCCGCCCATCATCTGCACCACCTCGTCCAGCGCGGTGCGGTGATCGTAGGGCCCCGGCAAAAAGCCCTTGTGGCTCACGTAGATCAGGCGCGGGTTGAGCTTGCTCAGGCTGGCGTAGTCCAGCCCCAACTTTTTCATGGTGCCGGGTTTGAAGTTTTCGCTCACGATGTCGGCGGTGGCGATCAGGCGCAGCGCGGCCTCTTTGCCGGCGGGGGTTTGCAGGTCCAGTGCAATGCTCTTCTTGTTGCGGTTGAACATGGCGAAAAAGCCCGCGCCCGAACCCAACAGGCGGCGCGTGTTGTCGCCCGCAATGGGTTCGACCTTGATGACCTCGGCGCCCAGGTCAGCCAGCAACATGCCGCAGGTGGGGCCCATGACCATATGGGTGAATTCAACGACGCGGATGCCGGCATAGGGCAGCTCTTTGCTGGACGGCGGTTTACTTTCAGACATGAGCGAATTCCTGTGCGAAGCCCTTGGGCAGCCCGGCCTCGGGCGTCATGCCGTACACCGGCTCGCCGGGCAGGCCCGCCATGAGCGGCGCACGCGCAGCGATCAGTTTTTCAAGGTCCACGCCGGTGCTCACGCCCATGGCTTCCAACATGAAGACCAGGTCTTCGGTCACCACATTGCCAGAAGCCCCGGGCGCGTACGGGCAACCGCCCAGGCCGCCCAACGAAGCGTCAAACGTGCGCACGCCCACGTCGTATGCGGCCAGGCAATTGGCCAGGCCCAGGCCCCGCGTGTTGTGCATGTGGGCCGCGCCCGCCCTGTCGCCCAGCTCGGCGCGCAGCCGCGTGAACAGGCGGCGCACCTGGGCCGGGTTGGCCATGCCGGTGGTGTCAGACAGGCCGATCTCGTCCACACCGGCCTGCGCCAGCGCCACGGCCAAGCGGATCACATCGTCATCTGCCACCGCACCCTGCAGGGTGCAGCCAAATGCGGTGGAGATGCCGACCTCCACACCCACGCCGGATGCGGTGTCGCCGCGCAGCGCGACGATGGCGCGCACCTGCTCCACCATGTCTTGCGGCGTGCGGCGCACATTGGCCATGGAATGCGCGGGGCTGGCGGACACGGGGATGGTGAGCTTGTGCACACCCGCTGCCAGCGCCGCCCGCGCGCCCTGCAGGTTGGGCACCAGCGCCATCACGCTCAGGCCGGGCAGCGCGCTGGCGTAGCGCACCACATCGGCGGCGTCGGCCATCTGCGGCAGCCGTTTGGCGGGCACAAACGAGGCAACCTCAATCTCGCGCAGACCGGCGGCATGCAGCGCGTCTAGCCAGCGCAGCTTGGCAGCGGTGGGCATGATGGCCTTGACCGACTGCAGGCCGTCGCGCGGGCCGACCTCGCTGATCAAGACGGCGGGAGCAAGCGTTGATGACATCTTGCATTGTTCCAATAGATGAAATAAAGTTCTTTCTGTTGAAATGTTCGCCGGTTTGCCCGGCACTGTCAAATCCGCCAAGGCCTTGATGCCACGCAAAGCCCGCACTGAATCCATGGCCGACGCCCATGCCGCGCCCGGCGGCGTCGCGGCAGTGGACCGCGCGCTGACGCTGCTGGCGGCTTTTCGCCAGGGCGACCTGTCGCTGAGCCTGGCCGAGCTGGCCACGCGCACCCGGCTGTACAAAAGCACCACGCTGCGTCTGTTGGCGTCGCTGGAGCACGCCGGGCTGGTGCAACAACTGGACGATGGCCGCTACGCATTGGGCGCAGAGCTGGCGCGCCTGAACGGCGTGTACGCCGCGTCGTTTTCGCTGGACCGCGTGGTGCTTCCGGTGCTGCGCCGCCTGGTGGAGCAAACCGGCGAGAGCGCGGCCTACCATGTGCAGCAGGGCCAGGGTGCGGATGCCATGCGGCTGTGCCTGTACCGCGTGGACTCGCCCCACCCCGTGCGCGACCATATCCGGGCCGGCGACGTGCTGCCGGCTGACCGCGGCACCGGCGCGCGCGTGCTGATTGCCTTTGACCCCGAGCGCAGCCGCGCGGCCGTGCGTGACCGCAAGCTGTACGCCGCCATCCGCGAACACGGCTACTACGCCGCCGAGGGCGACCGCCTGGCCGGGGTGGCCGGCATCTCAGCGCCGGTGTTTCATGCAGATGGGCGCATCGCCGCGGCGCTCACGCTGACCATGCCCACCCACCGCTATGACGAGCGCCACGTCAAGCCGGTGCTGGACGGCGCGCGTGCGCTCAGCGGGCGGGTCGCGACTACTCCGCCTTGAAACCAGACGCCTTGATCGGCGCCTCCCAGCGCTTGAGGTGCTCAACCTGGCTGGCGCTCAGGGCGGCTGCCGGTGCATGGTTGGGCACCAGGCCGAAGTTGTAAATCTTCTCCTGCACATCGGGCGCCTTCAGTGCATCGGCCACGGCACGGTCAATGCGTGCCACTACATCGGCGGGCATACCCGCCGGGCCATACAGGCCAAAAAACGCATCGGCTGCCACGTTGATGCCCGACTCCTTGAGCGTGGGCACGTCGGGCAGGGCGCGCGAGCGGGCTTCACCCGTCACAGCCAGGATGCGTACCTTGCCGGCCCTGTGGTGCTCCAGCGTTTCAGACGCGGTGTCCACCATCAGCGGTACCTGCCCGCCAATCAGGTCCTGCGCCGCCGGTGCGCCGCCGCGGTAGGCCACGTGGGTCATGGGCACGCCTGCGGCCTGGCCCAGCAGCTGCCCCGCAAAGTGCGGCACCGTGCCGGCGCCCGAGGTGGCGTAATTGGCCTTGGCCGGGTTGGCCTTCATCCAGGCCAGCACGGCCTTCAGGTCGCCCGCAGGGGCGCCGGGGCCGGCGGTCACCGCAAAGTCGAACGTGGTCACGCGCGAGATGGCCGTGAAGTCCTTGATGGGGTCATAACCCAGGTTGGCAAACAGCCAGGGCTGGATCACCAGCGCACCGCTGGGCGACAGCACCAGTGTCTGGCCGTCGGGCGCGGCGCGCTTGACTTCATTGAGCGCCACGCGCCCACCCGCACCCGGCTTGTTGTCCACGATGACGTTCTGGCCCAGTGACGCGCGCAGCTTCTCGGCCAGCAGGCGGGCGATGACGTCCACCGACCCACCGGGCGGAAAGCCCACCAGGATCTTGAGCGTGCGTTCCTGCGCGAACGCGGGTACAGCCAGGGCGGCTGCCGCGGCAGCCAGGGCATTGAAATGGCGGCGTTTGATCATCCGTGTCTCCTTTGTTGTGAATGAAATGGGTCAGGCCAGCGCGTCCAGCACGGCGCGGTTGTGTTCGGGCAAGCCCACGCTGATGCGCAGCCAGTCGGCCATGCCGTAGGGCTCCAGCGTGGACACGGCGATGCCGCTGGCCAGCAGCCGGGCATGCGCAGATTGGGCGGCCGGTGCATCGGCGAAGCGCACGGTCACAAAATTGCCCGCAGACGGCAGGCAATGCAGGCCCAGCGCCAACAGGCCGGCGTTGAGTTGCTCGCGCCCCGCCGTGTTCAGCGCATAGCTGCGTGCCAGGTAATCGTCATCGGCCAGCGCGGCGCAGGCGGCAGCCAGCGCGGGCGTGGTCACGTTGAACCGCGGACGGATGGCATTGAGCCGCGCGGTCAGCGCCGGTTGCGCCACACCGTAGCCCACACGCAGGC
>CALRYY010000117.1:0-12648 GCA_943372515.1 Ramlibacter sp. 2FC
CCATTGCGCCGGGGCGCACGCTGACCTACGGCGAGGTGGCCGCCGCGCTGGGCGAGCCGGGCGCGGCACGCGCCGTGGGGCAGGCGCTGGGGCACAACCCGTTTGCGCCCATCGTGCCCTGCCACCGGGTGCTGGCCGCGGGCAGCCGCAGCGGCGGCTTCTCGGCCCGTGGTGGCGTGAACACCAAGCTGCGCATGCTGCTGAACGAGGGCGCGCGATTCGGTGCCGCGCCCGGGTTGTTTGACGTGCCGGGCTGAGTCAGCCGCTGCATTGCAGGCTCAGCGCCTGCAACGTCTTGCCGCTGCGCGCCTGCAGCACCACCAGGTTCACCTGGCGCGGGTAGGCTGCATCCGGCGCCAGGGTGCGCAAGCTCAGCCGGGCGTTGCCCCGGTAGTCGCCCGCTGGCACGTACTGGCGCACCACAAAGTCGTGTTTCAGCAATTCGCCGGCGTTCTCGCCCGATTTCACCTTGCTGGCATGGCCGTGCTCGGTCACGGTCCAGTAGGCTGACCACGCGTCTACGCCTGCGGCCGGGGTCACCGTGGCTTCAAAGGCGTCGACGCCCTTGCGCTGCAGCGTGATGGCCGCGCCCGCCGGCGTGGCAGCAGGGGCAAGCGCACGGGCGTAGTCGCGCCAGTCCTGCCCGTCGCGCACCAGTTGCGGGGTGTAGATGCTGCGCAAACCGTTGGTGGCCGCGATGTGCCGCTGGCGCGTGGTGTGGGCCGGGCTGGCAAAGCGGTCGACCCAGCCGATGTAGTCCCAGTAGCCCACATGAAAGGCCTGCACCACGGCCTTGCCGGCGGCGGCGGTAGGCTTCAGGGTAGACAGCCAGCGATCAGCGGGCGGACAGGAACTGCAGCCCTCAGAAGTGTAGAGCTCGATCACCGGAGTTTGAAAGGCCGCAGATACCGCCTCGCAGGCCGGTACGGCTGCGGCGGCCAAAGGCAGGGCGAACAGCAGAAAAGGGGCAGACAATCGCACGGAAAAACTCCTGCGGGCCGGCAGGCCCGTGCGGTATGTCGCGCCCGGTCTCGCCGTCTTACAGCGTGGTCTGGGTCCGCGTCGGGCGCTCTTCACGCGGGTGGCCGTTCATCGTGCCCATTTGGGCGGCCAGGCGGTTGGCCAGCATTTCCACGCTGGCCTGCATGTCGCGCTGGCCCTTGATCAGGGTGGCTTGCAGGGCTTCATAGTTGACGGCTTCGCGCTGGCGGGCCTCGGTCACCTGCAGGTCCATGTAGTGGCGCAGCTCGGTAAAGCGGGAGGCCTCGGCCTTGTCGGCCAGGTTGCGCTGGGCTTGCAGCTCGCGCATGTGCAGGCCCAGCTCGCGGTCATGCCGCGCATCTGTCCAGGCGGCATTGCCCATTCCGCCCAGCAAGGCCAGCAGCAGGGCCACCAGCAGGATCAGCGGCAGCGGCATGTCCACAATGGTCACGCCCAGGCTCACCGGCGTGGGGCGGATGAATTCGGGCCAGTTCAGCGCGACAAACACGGCCGTAATCAGCGTGGCAATGAGCAGCAGGGTCATACGGATGCGCATTCAGGTCTCCTTGGGGGAACAGTTCGTTTTATTGTGCAAACGGCCCCGGCGCGGCCTTGTCAGCCACCGCCCCGTATTGCTGTGGGCGGGTGTGGCAAACTCGCGCCCTTTGCGACACGCACCCTTTTTTGAGTCCCATTCCAGCATGCAGAAAATCATTGGCCAGATCGCCGCAGAAATCAGGGTCCAGGCCCATCAGGTCACGGCCGCCGTGCAGTTGCTGGACGGCGGGGCCACGGTGCCTTTTATTGCCCGCTACCGCAAGGAAGTGACGGGTGGGCTGGACGACATCCAGCTGCGCGAGCTGGAATACCGCCTGGGCTACCTGCGCGAGCTGGAGGAGCGCCGCGAGGCCGTGCTCAAAAGCATTGACGAGCAGGGCAAGCTCACGCCCGCGCTGCGCGCTGCGATAGACGCCGCGCCCACCAAGCAGGAACTGGAAGACCTGTACCTGCCGTTCAAGCAGAAGCGCCGCACCAAGGGTCAGATCGCCCGCGAATTCGGCATCGAGCCGCTGGCCGACAAACTGTTCGCCGACCCCACGCTGAATCCTTTAACGGAAGCCGCAGCCTTTACCCGCGCGCCCGAGGTGCTGGACGACGGCAAGCCGGGCGCCGACTTTTCCACCGTGCCCGCCGTGCTGGACGGCGTGCGCGACATCCTGTCCGAGCGCTGGGCCGAAGACGCGGCGCTGGTGCAGCGCCTGCGCGAATGGCTGTGGTCTGAGGGTCTGTTCAAAGCCAAACGCATGGACGGCAAGGACGAGAGCAACCCCGACGTGGCCAAGTTTCGCGATTACTTTGACTATGACGAGCCCATTGGCCGCGTGCCGTCGCACCGGGCGCTGGCGGTGTTTCGCGGGCGGCAACTGGAGATTCTGGACGCCAAGCTGGTATTGCCGGTGGAGCCCGAACCGGGCAAACCGAGCATCGCTGAAGGAAAAATTGCCCTGCACCTGGGCTGGAGCCATGCTGGCCGCCCGTCTGACGACCTGATCCGCAAATGCGTCGCCTGGACCTGGCGCGTGAAACTCAGCCTGTCCACCGAGCGCGACCTGTTCACCCGCCTGCGTGAAGACGCGGAGAAAGTGGCGATCAAGGTCTTTGCCGACAACCTGCGCGACCTGCTGCTGGCTGCACCTGCCGGCCCGCGTGTGGTGATGGGCCTGGACCCGGGCATCCGCACCGGCGTGAAGGTGGCCGTGGTGGACGCCACCGGCAAGCTGGTGGACACCGCCACGGTGTTCCCCCACGAGCCCCGGCGCGACTGGGACGGCGCGCTGTTCACCCTGGCCAAGCTGTGCGAAAAGCATGGCGTGAACCTGATTGCCATTGGCAACGGCACGGCCAGTCGCGAGACCGACAAGCTCGCAGGCGAGCTGATCAAGACCGCCGCGAAGGCCAGCATGATCATCGAGAAGGTGGTGGTCAGCGAAGCCGGTGCCTCCGTGTACAGCGCCAGTGAATTCGCCAGCCAGGAAATGCCCGATGTGGACGTGAGCCTGCGCGGCGCGGCCAGCATTGCCCGGCGCCTGCAGGACCCGCTGGCCGAGCTGGTCAAGATCGACCCCAAGTCCATTGGCGTGGGCCAGTACCAGCACGACGTGAACCAGAGCGAGCTGGCCCGCACGCTGGGCGCCGTGGTGGAAGACTGTGTGAACTCGGTGGGCGTGGACCTGAACACGGCCAGCGTGCCGCTGCTGTCGCGCGTGTCGGGCCTGTCGGGCACGGTGGCCAGGGCCGTGGTGCGCTGGCGCGAGGCCAACGGTGCCTTCCAGAACCGCCGCCAGCTCATGGACGTGAGCGGGCTGGGCGCCAAGACCTTCGAGCAGAGCGCGGGGTTTTTGCGCATCCGCGGCGGCGACAACCCGCTGGACATGACCGGCGTGCACCCCGAGACCTACCCGGTGGTCGAGCAGATGATGGCCAAAACCGGCAAGCCGGTGCATGAGCTGATGGGCCGCGCCGACATGCTCAAGACCCTGAAGCCCGAGCTGTTTGCCAACGACAAATTCGGTGTCATCACGGTGAAAGACATCCTGGGCGAGCTGGAAAAGCCCGGCCGCGATCCGCGCCCGGACTTCAAGGTGGCCCGCTTCAACGACGGCGTGGAAGACATCAAGGACCTCAAAGAGGGCATGGTGCTGGAGGGCACGGTCAGCAAGGTGGCGGCGGTCGGCGCGTTCATCGACAGCGGCGTGCACCAGGACGGGCTGGTGCATGTGAGCCAGCTCAGCCACAAGTTTGTGACCGACGCGCGCGAGGTCGTCAAGACCGGCGACATCGTGAAGGTCAAGGTTATGGAAGTCGACGTGGCGCGCAAGCGCATTGGCCTGAGCATGAAGCTGGACGCAGCACCCGCGCGCAGGGACGGGCCGCGCGACAACCGTTTCGAGGGCGTGGCCCGCGGCCAGCGCCCAGCCACTACGCAGGCACCGGCACCAGGCAACTCTGCCATGGCCCAGGCTTTCCAGAAGCTGCGCGGCGGGGGCTGACAGGCAAAGCGCACATCGCGCTCAAGAAACGGACAGCGCGGCCGAACATGCGGTAACACCCATAAAAAAGGAGCCCGCATGAAAACCCCGCTTGCCGACCTGATGACCCGTGACCTGGCGCTGCCCGTGGCGCCCATCGCCATGACGCGCGTCATCCAGAACTTTGACGCACCCAATCCGTCGGCCGAGGTCCTGGCGCGCGACATCGGCGACGACCCGGTGCTGACCGCGCAACTGTTGCGATCCGCCAATTCAGCCTATTTCGGTCTGGGCCGCACCGTCGTCAGCCCGCTGGACGCCGTGCGCGTGCTCGGCTTTGACAAGGTGCGTGGCCTGGTCATGACGGCAGCGCTGAAAGCCTGCTTTCATACCGTGGAGCCGCGCAAGATGGAGGCGGTGTGGATCGTCAGCCTGAACGCCGCGGATGTGGCGCTGGGCATCGGCAACCTGACCGGCATCGACCGTGCCACGGCCTATACCGCCGGGTTGTTGCACACGGTGGGCATGCTGGTGATGAGCGCCGCCATGCCGCAACCCATGGATGCCCTGGACAGCCTGAGCCACCCCATGGCACCGGCGCGCCCGGCGCTTGAGATGGAACGCTTTGGCTACTGCTATGCCCAAGCCGGGGCGGTGTTGCTCAGGCACTGGGGCCTGCCGCTGCGCTTCATTGAGGCCGTGGAGCACCAGTTTGCCCCCCTGGAAAACGATCACCACGAGGTGCTGGCCGCCGTGATCAACCTGGCGGGTTGGCGCGCGCGCGGCGAATTCTGCGGGCTCAATGAGGCCGACATGGCCACCAGCTACCCCGACGAGGTGGGCCTGATGCTGGACCTGGACCCCGACATGATGCTGGCAGGCCTGCCCGGGCGCAACAAGCGCACGCTGGTTTCAAGCAACGCCTGACGCGCGGGGCGCAGGCTGCGCCCCACCGGTTTGCGACAATCGGGCTCCATGAGAGCGTTGCGAATCCATGCAGGTCCCCGGGCCCGCGCCCATATCGAGCAAAACGGCCTGCGCCCCAATGACATTGGCGTGGTGCCGGGTGCGGCCGGTGGCCCCAAGGGGCTGGTGCTGGGGCCGCTGGACCGCTACCTGTTTGGCGAATGGCTGGCCGCGTCCAGTCAGCCCATCCACCTGGTGGGCGCCTCCATTGGCGCCTGGCGCATGGCCACGGCCTGCCTGGACGATCCGGTGGCCGCGTTCAAACGGCTGGAGCATGACTACATCCACCAGGACTACGCACTGGCGCCGGGGCAAAAGCGGCCGACCGCCGCCCACGTGAGCGAGCGGTTCGGCCAGAACCTGCAGGCGTTTTACGGCGGACGGGTGGGCGAGGTGCTGGGCCATTCACGCTATCACCTGCACATCGTCACCTCGCGCGGGCGCCACTTGCTGGGGCGCGAGCATGGCCTGCGCACGCCGCTGGGCTACCTGGGCGCCTTCCTGACCAACACCGTGCACCGGCGCGCCATGGGCGCCTGGCTGGAGCGGGTGGTGTTCTCGAGCGACGGGGCGGCGCTGCCGTTTGGCACGCACGATTACCGTACGCGCCAGGTGGGCTTGAGCACAGCCAACTTCAATGCGGCGCTGCAGGCGAGCTGCTCGATCCCGTTTGTGCTGCAGGCCGTCCATGACATCCCCGGCGCGCCGCGCGGGGCCTACTGGGACGGCGGGATCACCGATTACCACCTGCACCTGGACTACCAGCTGCCGGCGGGGCAGGGCGCGGGCATTGTGCTGTACCCGCATTTCCAGAAGGCCGTGGTGCCCGGCTGGCTGGACAAGAGCCTGCGCTGGCGCCATGGCGCCACCCGTTTTCTGGACAACATGGTGGTGCTGGCGCCTGACCCCGACTGGGTCAAAACCCTGCCCAACGCCAAGCTGCCAGACCGCAACGACTTTGTGCACTACGGGCCCCACCTGAGCTCGCGTGTGAAGGCCTGGAGTACGGCCGTGGCGGCCAGCCAGCAGCTGGCTGATGAGTTTGCACAGTGGGTGGCCCAGCCCGCCCTGGACCGGGTAGAGAGCCTGTGACGATGGACCACCTGGGCCGCCCGTCACGCCGCCTGCCCGACTGGTTCTGGCCGGTGGCCGGCATCTGCATCTACTGGATCCCCCTGTACCTGCTGCAGCAGGACATGTACGACGGCGCCCCACTGGCATTCGCCTTTGAGCACCAGGTCTACGAAGGTTTTCGTACATGGCAGCTCAACTCGGCATGGCACCTGGCCTACGCCTACCACATGGCCATTTTTGCCCTGGCGCAATGGTTGGATGTGCCGCGCATGCTGGTGGTCAAGCTCGCCTTGCTGGTGGCTTTTGCCGGCTTGTATTTCCAGTACCGCTGGTACCTGCGCCAGGTGTTCCGCCTGGATGCTGATGAGGCAACGGTGTTTGCTTTCCTGGCTTCACTGTTCATCTCTCCGCAGATCTATGCCGCGTCGCTGGGCACGATGTTGCCGGTACTGGTACTGGCGGGCCTGGCGGGCTACCGCCTTTTGACCACTCGCAGGACGGCGGCGGTTGCCGCGGGCGCCGTGCTGGTGCTTGTTTCATTCCAGCTGACGTCCATGCTGGTCTTTGTGCTGGCCCTGCACATGGGCGCCATGCTGTCGGCCGGCACACACCGCCGGCGAGACTGGGTTTTGCTGGCGGCCCTGGCGGGCGGCGGCGTGCTTTTCTTTCTGGCTCGCAAGTGGGCTTTTCCTCCGGCCGGGCCGTATGCCACCTACAACGCCATCCGGCTGCCGACCGACTGGGACAGCATCCGATCGGTACTGCGCGCGAGCCTGATGTTCCTGACCTGGATGATCGTCCCGCTGACAGCGCTGGTCTGCGGCCTGCTGTGGATCCGGTTCAGGGGCCAGTGGGCCTGGCAAGGGTTCGCATCGCAGCAGGCGTCGCAAACCCTCTGGCTGCGGCGCTTTGCGATCGCGTTCTTGCTGTTTGCCAGCGCGGCATTCCCCTATGCCATGGTGGCCAAAGGCCCGCCGCTGTTCACCGCCACCGCCTTGGGCTCGGGCATTACCGAACAGGCATTGCGCGCGTATTATTCCGGCCCCCTGGCTCCCGGTTTCTCGCTGACGTCGGGGCGCCACGGCGTCTTGCTGATGCTGCCGCTGGCCATGCTGGTCTATCTGGCCACGGCCTTGCCTCGCAGCTTGTTTGGCAAAGGCCCCGCAGCGCTGACCCCGCGTGCGGCGCTGGTCATCGGGCTGGCGGCCATGCTGCCCTGGATTCTGGGCGGCGCCTGGAACCGGCTGACCCAGCAACGCGCTGAAATCGCGCTGGCCAAAGGACTGAGCGCCTTGCCCGCGCCGCCGCCTGGCGTGGTAGACGTCCGGTATGCCCCGGTCAGTGACTGGTTGATCCACACCGACACCGCCAACCAGATCGCTGCCAGGGCCTGGGGCTCGCCCCGGTACTACGCCATGATCCACGCGCTGCCCGCTTACCAGCGGGAGCTTCACTGGCAGTACAACGCGCACTTCAAGGCAATCGGCGGGCTGGACACGCGCTGGGTCCAGCAGTCGCTTTCACTGATCGACTTTCCCGGCGAACGCTGCATTTCCCGATACCAGGCCGTGCTGCCCCCCGGCAGCGTCATGCAAACCCTGCTGGGCGGCCTGCGGCCCGGGCTTGTCACGCCCGCGGTGGCCACCCTTGAGGCATCTCAATGTGTGGAAAACCGCAGCATCGACAATCCCATGCCGCAACGTCCCGCCAGCTACTAGGAAAGCCATGAGCACCCTCAAAACCCTGCTGACCGACCCGGGCCTGGCCGTTTACTACGGCCAGAAGCTGATCCGTTCGCCCGCAACCCGGGCATTCCTGGGCCATGCCATGAGCGCGCTGGCACCAGGCGCCGACCCGGCCGACTCGCCGGTTTCAAGGCGGGCACTCGGCGACCTGCTGGACAAGGGTTTCGCCCCCTTGCCTGAAAAGACCCTGGACGCAGGCCGCCTGGGCGCCATACATGAACACTTTGGCAGGTGCGCCCTGATCGACTACCACGACGCAACGCTGGCCTACCCCGCCGGCACGCCCGTTCCAGCGACCTGCAAGCGGGCGGTGTATGACTCGCGCGATACGCTGGCGTGCAGGCCCTTGATGGACCTGGCCAACGACCCCGATGTGCTGGCGGCCGTCGGGCAGCGCCTGGGGTGCAAGCCCACGCTGGCATCGGCCGAGGCCTGGTGGACCTTTGGTGAAAACAACCCCGAAGGCAAAAAGAGCGCAGATGACATCTTTCACCGTGATCTGGACGACATCCAGTTCGTCAAGCTTTTTGCCTATCTGACCGACGTGCAAACGGACAACGGCGCCCATTGCTTTGTCATGGGGTCGCACAAATCGCCTTTGTTCACGCGCCGCGGCGCCATCAGTGACCAGGAGGTGGAGCAGGCCTTCAGTCCCGCCGACATGATGGTCGTGACAGGCAAGGCCGGCACGGCCTTCCTGGAGGAGACCTGGGGCATCCACCGGCCCCTGATGGCCAGTCAGGGCCGACGGTTGATCTTCTCGGCCATATACACTGTGCGGGGCCGCGTGCCGTGGGCAAAACGTTCGTCACGGCCGCTGCCCGCCGGTTTTGACGGCTACGTGAACCGCCACCTCTACGCCAAGAATCCTTCATGAGCGAAACGCCCCGCGCCGTTGATCTTTCCATCGTTGTGCCGGTCTACCGGGAAGAAGCCAGCATCGGTCCTTTCCTGCAACGAACCGAAGCCGTCATGCGCGACATGGGCGTGCACTATGAAATCATTTTTGCCATGGACCCGTCGCCCGACAGGACCGAGGCTGTCATCCAGGAGGCGATCAACACCAACCCCAATGTCCGCCTCATTGTCTTTTCGCGCCGCTTTGGCCAGCCCGCGGCCACCATGGCCGGCATCCTGTTGTGCAAGGGCCAGGCTTGCGCCGTGATCGACGTCGACCTGCAGGACCCTCCTGAACTCATTGCGGCCATGTACAGCAAGCTCAAGCAGACTGGTGCCGAGGTGGTCTATGCCCAGCGGCTGTCGCGTGAAGGCGAAACCTGGGTCAAGCGCGCCGTGTCCTATTTCGGCTATGCGGTGATCAACCGCATGAGCGACGTGCAGATCCCGCGCAATACCGGCGACTTTCGCGTCATGACGCGCCGGGTGATCGAGGAACTGCGCGGGCTCAATGAAAGCCACGGGTTCCTGCGCGGCCTGGTGGCCTATGTCGGGTTCAAGCAGGAGGTTGTGACCTACAACCGGGACCGCCGCTTTTCGGGCGCCGGCAACTACAACCGCTTCTTTGGCTCGCTGAAGATCGGCCTGAACGGGTTGGTCAGCTTCAGCACCAAACCACTGCAGGTCATGTCGCTGACGGGCTTTGCGCTGGCGGGGTTGAGCTTTCTGCTGGGCGGGTGGTACGTGGTGCAAAAGCTCGTGGGCGTCAACCTGACGCCGGGCTTGTCCACCACGGTGCTGTTGATCAGTTTTTTTGCCGGCGTCCAGCTGTTGGCGCTGGGGCTGCTGGGGGAGTACGTCGGCCGGATTTATGACGAAGTCAAGCGCAGGCCGCTGTACATCGTTGACAGAACCATCAACCTCGACAAATAGGCATGTTTGGCTTTGCGTTGCCTGTGCCTGCTGCCTTGCAGCGTGATGCCCGCGAGGTCGAGTGGACGGGCGCCGGTTTTCGGGTCGGCAACCGTCATGTGCCGGTGCTTGAATACAGCGAGAACTTCGCCGGCTGGTCGGACGAGCTGACACACCTGCATGAGCACGCCGCAGGAAGCTCGCACCCCATCGATCTCGCATCGCGCCGCGATGCCTGCGCGCAGGTAGGGCGCTTTGTTGACGCACCCCGACCCGTGATCCTGGAGATCGGCTGTTCGTCGGGCTTCCTGCTGCATGACCTGAACCAGCAGTTTCCGTCCGCGCGCCTCATGGGAGCCGATGTGGTGAAAGCGCCGCTGCTGGCGCTGGCCCAGCGCATGCCGCACATGCCGCTGCTGCGCTTTGACCTGCTGAAAAGCCCGATCCCAGACCATGCGCTGGATGGTGTGGTCATGCTCAATGTGCTTGAACACATCGAAGACGACGGCGCTGCCCTGGGCGAAGTGTTTCGCATGCTCAAGCCTGGCGGGCATGTGGTGCTGGAGGTCCCCGCCGGGTCTGGTCTTTATGACGGTTACGACAAGGCGCTGCTTCACTTCCGGCGATACGACATGGCCGATCTGGTGGCACGCCTGAAGGCTGCGGGGCTTGAGCCTGTGCGCACGACCCATCTGGGCTTTCTGGTCTACCCGGCATTTGCCCTGGTCAAGCGCTGGAACCGGCGCAAGCCGGCAAACCCATCCACACAGACGCAGGCCAGTACGGCGCTGGTGTCCAGGCAGGCGCAGCAGACGTCCCGCAGCGGCCTGCTGGGTCTGGCCCTCAAACTGGAGGACTGGCTGCGCGCGCGCATGGCGCTGCCGTTCGGTATCCGTTGCCTGGTGGTTGCCCGCAAACCTTTCGCCACGGCACGGCCGTGATCAGGTCTTTCGCGCTGTTTGCCCTGGCCGGGCTGGCATCGGCCTTCACGTACTTCGCCACCCTGTACCTGCTTGAGCACCGCTGGGGGCTGGACTACCGGCTGGCCGTGACCCTGTCGTATGGCGCAAGCGTGGCCACGCATTTCCTGCTGAACAGGCACGTCACTTTTGCCGCGTCCGGCGCCGGCGCCCTGCGGGACCAGTTGCCCCGGTACCTGGTGCTTGTGGGCATGAATTACCTGATCAACCTGGCCATCGTCATTGCCTGCGTTGAGTGGCTGGGCTGGACCAGCGCGCAGGGCGTGCTGCTGTCCATGCCGGTAACATTGGCAGCCGGCTACATACTGGCCCGCGTGTGGGTATTTCAACCAGAAAACAAAAAGGCCTGATCCTTGATCGCATCGAGTGAACGATTTGTGGTGACCGGCGCTTCCGGTTTCATTGGCAGCACGCTGGTGGACCGTCTGCTGGCAGCAGGCCATGAGGTCACCGGCATTGACAACTTTTCCACGGGCCAGCGCAGGTTCCTGCAGGGCGCGCTGGGCCACGCCCGCTTTCGCCTGATTGAAGCCGACATGCTGGACCCCGCCGCGCTGAACGCGGCGTTCGCGGGCGGCACGGCGGTGGTGCATCTGGCGGCCAACGCTGACGTGCGTTTTGGCACCGACCATCCGCGCCGCGACCTGGAGCAGAACACGATCGCCACGTACAACGTGCTGGAGGCCATGCGGGCCAACGGCATCAAACGGATTGCGTTCTCGTCCACCGGCTCGGTCTACGGAGAGGCCAAAGTGATCCCCACGCCGGAGGACGCCCCATTTCCGGTGCAGACCTCGCTGTACGCGGCGTCCAAGCTGGCGGGCGAGGGCATGATCGCCGCGTATTGCGAAGGCTTTGGCTTTCAGGCCTGGATCTTCCGGTTTGTCTCCATCCTGGGAGACCGCTATACCCATGGGCATGTGTTTGATTTCTGCAAACAGCTGCAGGGCAACCCGGCCAGCCTGCGCGTGCTGGGCAATGGCCGCCAGCGCAAGTCTTACCTGCACGTGCAGGACTGCATCGACGCCATCCTGCTGGCCATGGACCGCGCGCACGACAAGGTCAACCTGTTCAACCTGGGCGTGGACAGCTATTGCGAGGTCAACGACTCCATTGGCTGGATCTGCGCAGCGCTGGGGGTCAGCCCGCAGCTGGAGTACACCGGCGGCGAGCGCGGGTGGATTGGCGACAACCCATTCATTTACCTGGACACCTCGAAAATCCGCGCGCTGGGCTGGACGCCGGCCCACACCATCCAGCAGGGGGTGCAAGGCACCGTGGCGTTCCTGCGCGCCAACCCGTGGGTGATGGAGGCGCGCGAATGAAGGTCGCCGTACTGGGCCTGTGGCACCTAGGGTCGGTGACCGCAGCCTGCCTGGCGTCGCTGGGCCATGACGTGACCGGCGTAGACGAAGACGCGACGGTGATTGCCGGGCTGAACGATGCCAGGCCGCCGGTCTTCGAGCCCGGTTTGCCCGAGCTTGTGGCGCAGGGAATGCAGGCGGGCAAGCTGCGCTTTGCGGCGGATGCATCGGGTATCCCGTCAGACACGGAGCTGGTCTGGGTCACCTACGACACGCCGGTGGATGCGGACGACCACGCCGATGTTGAATTTGTCCTGTCGCGGGTCATGGATGTGCTGGTGGACCTGCCGCCGGGCGTGACGGTACTGATTTCGTCGCAGCTGCCCGCAGGCTCCATCCGCCGGCTGGAGCAGGCTGCTTCCCACCTGGGCGAGCGCGCACCCGGCTTTGCCTGTTCGCCCGAGAACCTGCGCCTGGGCAAGGCGCTGGACGTATTCCTCAGGCCTGACCGTATCGTTGTGGGGGTGCGCGGCGAGCCGCACCGTGCGCGCATTGACGCCATGCTGCAGCCCCTGGGCGCCCGCATCGAATGGATGTCGGTTGAATCGGCCGAGATGACCAAGCATGCGATCAACGCGTTCCTGGCCACATCCGTCGTGTTTGCCAACGAGCTGGCCTCCATCTGCGAGCAGCTTGGCGCTGATGCCAAGGAGGTTGAGCGCGGCCTGAAGTCTGAATCGCGCATCGGCCCCAAGGCCTA
>CALRYY010000118.1:0-12546 GCA_943372515.1 Ramlibacter sp. 2FC
AGCTCGCCGCGGCTGTTCGAGCGCAGCGCGCAGCGCGTAGCGAGTTCTGCGGCGCGACCCTGTGGCGAGCACCGCAGCGGAGTCTGCACGCAGTGCAGACCGCCACAGTGTGAGCCCCCGCCGGCCACCGCCTGCCGCGAAGCGCGCACTAAGAAAACCACCCCCAAAAAAACCAACTAAAGGGACACACAAAATGGACAGAAGAACATTCTTCGCCGGCGCCGCCACAGCCGTCAGCAGCGTCGCCATGGCCGCCCTGCCCGAGCCGGTGACGATGACCAAACCAGACACTGCCCCGCCCCTGGTACCCAACACCGGCAGACCGTACAACCCCGTCGTCACGCTCAACGGCTGGACGCTGCCATGGCGCATGAACAACGGCGTGAAGGAGTTTCACCTGGTGGCCGAACCCGTGGTGCGTGAAATGGCGCCGGGCTTCAAGGTCAACATGTGGGGCTACAACGGCCAGAGCCCCGGGCCCACCATCGAGGTGGTGGAAGGCGACCGCGTGCGCATCTTTGTGACCAACAAGCTGCCCGAACACACCACCATCCACTGGCACGGCCAGCGCCTGCCCAATGGCATGGACGGCGTGGGCGGCCTGACGCAAAAGCAGATCCCCGTGGGCAAGACATTTGTGTACGAGTTTGTTGCGCGCCGGCCCGGCACCTTCATGTACCACCCGCATGCGGACGAGATGACGCAGATGGCCATGGGCATGATGGGCTTGTGGATCACGCACCCCAGGGCAAAGCACCCGCTGATCGACGACGTGCAGCGCGACTTCTGCTTTTTGCTCAATGCGTTTGACGTCAACCCCGGCAGCATGACGCCACAGGTCAACACCATGCTGGACTTCAACATCTGGTCGTGGAACAGCCGCGTGTTCCCGGGCATTGAATCGCTGAACGTGCGGCTGAACGACAAGGTGCGCATTCGCATCGGCAACCTGACCATGACCAACCACCCCATCCACCTGCACGGCCATGAATTTGTTGTGACGGGCACCGACGGCGGGCCCGTTCCCAAAACAGCCCGCTGGCCCGAGGTGACCACCGACGTAGCGGTGGGCCAGATGCGCCAGGTGGAGTTTGTGGCCGACGAGGAAGGCGACTGGGCCTTTCATTGCCACAAGAGCCACCACACCATGGGCGCCATGGGCCACGGTGTGCCCACCATGATCGGTGTGGACCACCGCGGCCTGGTCAGGAAGATCCAGAAGCTGGTGCCCGATTACATGGTCATGGGCGAGCGCGGCATGGCCGACATGGGCGAGATGGAGATGGCCCTGCCTGACAACACATTCCCCATGATGACCGGCACCGGCCCGCATGGGCCGATCGAGATGGGCGGCATGTTCACCACACTCAAGGTGCGCCGCGACCAGAAAGCCGGTGACTACAAGGACCCGGGCTGGTACGTGCAGCCGCCGGGTACCCAGGCCTTCGAGTTCACCGGGGCGCTGCCCGAGCCCGCGCGCTTTCAGGCCGAGGTGGCGGCCAACAACGGCGTGGTGCCGGGCGCGGCCAACCCGGCTGCCGCGCCGTTGACGGTACGCAAACCCAGCGCCCACCAGCATTGACGACAGGACGCATGCCATGAACAGACGACATTTCAACATCGCGCTCGCTTCATTGGCTTTCGTGGCCCACCGCGCGCTGGCGCACGGCGACGCCCACAAGAAGCCGGCAGTGGTCAGGAAAGAGCAGAAACCCTGGGGCATTGCCGGCGACGCCAAGGCGGTGAAACGCACCATCCAAATCACCATGACTGACGCCATGCGCTTCGAGCCCGACCGCCTGACGGTACGCCAGGGCGAAACCGTGCGCCTGGTGATCCGCAACAACGGCAAGATGCTGCACGAGCTGGTGATAGGTACCAGGCAGGAGCTGGACGACCACGCTGCACTGATGGTGAAGTTCCCGAACATGGAGCATGACGAGCCGTACATGGCCCACGTGGGCCCGGGCAAGACCGGGCAGATCGTGTGGCACTTCAACCGCGCGGGCGAATTCGACTTTGCCTGCCTGATCGCCGGCCACTACCAGGCCGGCATGGTGGGCAAGATCACCGTCACACCCGCCTGAACCCCAAGGAGATGACCATGAAACGACGCAACCTCATTGCCGCCGTGCTGGCGGCCGGCGCCCTGCCCCTGCAGGCCCAGACCCCACCGCTGGTGGAAGTCTGGAAAGACTCCAACTGCGGCTGCTGCAAGGACTGGATCAAGCACCTGGAAGCCAACGGCTTTCGCGTCAGGACGCACGACCAGGGCAACACCGCCGCACGCAAACGCCTGGGCCTGCCCGACGCGCTGGGCTCCTGCCATACGGCGGTGGTGGGCACCTATGTGGTGGAGGGCCATGTGCCCGCCCGCGACATCCAGCGCCTGCTGCGCGAAAGGCCCCGCGCCCTGGGCCTGGCCGTGCCGGGCATGCCGGTGGGCTCGCCCGGCATGGACGGGCCCGAGTACCGCGGCCGCAAGGACCGCTACGACGTGCTGCTGGTCGCCACGGACGGCAGCACCCGCGTTTACCAAAGCTACAACAGCTGAAAGGACTACCCATGAACAAGCTCATCACCGCCGCGCTCATCGCGCTGTCATCCACCCTGGCCCTGGCGCAAACCCCCGCCAAAGAGATGGCCGACGCCGAGGTGCGCAAGGTCGACAAGGACGCGAAGAAGATCACACTCAAGCACGGCCCCATCAAGAACCTGGACATGCCCGCCATGACCATGGTGTTCCAGGTGAAAGACGCCGCGCTGCTGGACAAGGTTGCCGCCGGCGACAAAGTCAGGTTCACGGCCGAGCAGCAGCAAGGCGCCTATGTGGTGACCGCAGTGGAGAAGGCCGCGCCATGACGCTGGCGCGGCGCTGGCTCACAGCCGCCCTGGTGTGCGCTGCGGCCGCGGTGCATGCCGGCCCCATGGGCTTCAAGGACAGCACCATGGCCATGGGCGACTTCGGCCCCAACTGGCGCGAGGCCTGGGTCAACCATGCCACGACGCCGCGCGATGCTTTCGGCGCGGGCGGCATCTGGATGCGCTCGGACGACAAGCGCATCACACGTGAATTTGCCGAGGTCAACTACACCCGGCTGGTCAAGCGCTGGAACGCGCCGCATTCGCAGGCCAACGTGTGGTTTGTAGGCGGCGCAGGGCCCGTGCGCGGCAACGACTTTGCCGGCACGCGCACCATGCTCGCGCCCGGCTTGTCGGTGGACTGGGAAACCACGCGCCTGTATGCGTCGGCCACAGCGCGGCTGTACCGGGCCGAAGGCATCAACCACGACTACGCTGCCGTGCGGGCGGGCTTTTCGTTTTACGAGGCGGACTACGACCAGACCCAGCCCTGGCTGGTGGTCGAGGCACGGCGCATGCGCGGCCTGTCGGATGAAACCGAGATCACGCCCATGCTGCGGCTCATCCACAAACGCTATTTCGTTGAGCTTGGCGTCAACCAGATGAAGCAGGGCCGCTTCAACTTCATGTACATTTTTTGAAGGACGCACCATGTCACCGATCATTTGCAAATCCGTGCTGGCCACCACGCTGCTGGCATGCGCCACCGGCGCCTGGGCCGCCGACACCGTGAAGGCCACCGTCAACGGCATGGTCTGTGCGTTTTGCGCGCAGGGCATTGAAAAGCGCCTGGGCAAGCTGCCCGCGACGCAGGCCGTGTTTGTGGACCTCAAAAAGCGCATCGTGGCGGTCGAGGCCAGACCCGGCCAGAAGCTGGACCACAAGCTCATCACCGCCGAAATCACCGATGCGGGCTACGACGTGACCAAACTGGAAAACGTGTCGCAGACCGTCGAGCAGATCAAGGCCGAAACCCGGGACAAAAAGTGAGCGCTGACGGCCTGGCCGAATCGCGCACCGGGTTCTGGGCGTCGCTGGCCAGCCTGCTTGCCAGCTCGGGCACGCTGGTGTGCTGCGCGCTGCCGGCCCTGCTGGTGGCGCTGGGCGCGGGGGCCGTGCTGTCGTCGCTGGTGTTGGCCGTGCCGCAACTGGTGTGGCTCAGCGAGCACAAAGAGGGCCTGTTCATCGCCGCCGGCCTGATGCTGGCCGCCAGCGGCTGGCTGCAGTGGCTCAACCGCACAGCCCCCTGCCCCACCGACCCCGCGTTGCGCAGCGCCTGCCTGCGCACGCGCAGGACATCGGCGCGGGTGTATGGCGTCAGTGTGCTGGTCTATGCGGTGGGCGGCTGGTTTGCATTTGTGCAACCCGCGCTGTCCGCAGCCCCATGAACGCATGGGGGCATGGATAATGATTTCATGCCCTCTCTGACCAGCGCCCGCAAGGCGGGCTCCATCACCGACGTCGCCGGCATCGAGGTCGGCCATTTCACAGACACCCGCCGCCCCACGGGCTGCACCGTCGTCATGACGCGTGGCGGCGCTGTGGCGGGCGTAGATGTGCGCGGCGCCGCACCCGGCACGCGCGAAACGGATTTGCTGTCGCCGGTGAACCTGGTGGACACGGTGCACGCCATCATGCTGGCCGGCGGCAGTGCCTGGGGCCTGGACGCTGCCAGCGGCGTCATGCGCTGGCTCGAAGAGCGCGGCGTGGGCTTTGATGTGCGTGTGGGCCGCCTGCCCATCGTGCCCGCCGCCGTGTTGTTTGACCTGCTGGTGGGCGACGCGTCCATACGGCCCGACGCCGCCGCTGGCTATGCAGCCTGCGCCGCGGCCACCACCAGGCGCCCGGCCGAAGGCAATGTGGGCGCCGGCACCGGTGCCGCCGTGGGCAAGATTTTTGGCATTGACCGCGCCATGAAAGGCGGCATCGGCACCGCGTCGGTCACCGTCGATGGCGTCACGGTGGGCGCGCTGATTGCCTGTAACGCGCTGGGCGATGTGGTGGACCCGGACACGGCCCAGGTCATTGCAGGCGCACGCACCGCCAACGGCAAGAAGCTGCTGGACACACGGCGCGCGCTGCTGCGCGGCGTTGCCCCGCGCCCGCTGCTGGCCGGCACCAACACCACCATCGGCGTGATTGCCACCGACGCCGTCATCACCAAGCTGCAGGCCACCAAGCTGGCCCAGATGGCGCACGACGGCCTGGCACGCAGCATCAACCCGGTGCACACCATGAGCGACGGCGACACGCTGTTTGCCCTGGGCACGGGCCGTGTCAAAACCCACCCCGGCATGATGGTGCTGGGCACCATGGCGGCCGAGGCCACCGCCCGCGCCGTGGTGCGCGCGGTGCTGGCCGCGCGCGGCCTGACGGCCGGCACGCTGCACCTGCCCGCGGCGGGCGAGCTGTGATGCCCAAGGCCATCCGCTACACCCTGCTGTCCATCCGCGAGATGCTGATTTCGGCGGGGCCATTTGCCTTGCTGGCCGCCGGGCTGATCATCCTGGCCTATCTGTGGCTCAAGCCCACACCGCCCAAGCGTGTCACGCTGGCCACCGGCCCTGCGCAAAGCGCCTACGACGAATTTGGCAAGCGCTACCAGAAGGCGCTGGCTGCCAATGGCATCCAGGTGGTGCTGTTGCCCAGTGAAGGTTCCTCGGCCAACCTTCAGCTGCTGCGTGACGGCAAGGCGGATCTGGGCTTTGTGCAAGGCGGCAGCGCCGACATTGCCGAGGGCGACGAGAACGCCATTGAATCGCTGGGCAGCCTGTTTGTAGAACCCGTGTGGCTGTTCTACCGCGAGAGCGCTGCGCGCGGCGTCACGAAAACCGCCACGCTCACGTCCCTGTCGCAATTGCAGGGCATGCGCCTGAATGTGGGCACACCCGGCAGCGGCGTGCCCAGCCTGATGACCAAGCTGTTCGAGGCCAACCGGGTGGACACTGCCGCCCTGAAGCTGTCGCAGCTGGAACAAACCCCCGCCACCGTGGCCTTTCTGGGTGGCGAGCTGGACGCCATCGTGTTCGCCTCAGCGCCTGAATCATTGATGGTGCAGATGCTGCTGCAGACGCCAGGCGTGAAGCTCATGGACTTTGCCCAGGCCGAGGCCTATTCACGGCGTTTTCCATTCCTCACGCCCGCCACGCTGCCGCGCGGCGTGGTGGACCTGGCGCAGGATATGCCGCCGGCCAATGTGCGGCTGATCGCATCCACCACCTCGCTGCTCACGCGTGACGCCACCCACCCGGCACTGCTGCAGCTGTTTGCCCAGGCCGCGCGCGAGTTTCATGGCAAGGCCGGCTGGTTCAACCGCGCGGGCGTGTTTCCCAGCATCGAGCGCAGCGAATTCCCTGTGTCAGCCGAGGCCGAGCGCGCCATCAAGGGTGGCAAGCCGCTGCTGCAGCGCTGGCTGCCGTTCTGGGCGGCCAACCTGGTGGAACGCATGTGGCTGGTGTTGGGCATCATCATTGCCATCCTGCTGCCGGCCAGCCGCATCGTACCGCCGCTGTATGAATTCCGTATCCGCTCGCGGGTGTTTCGCTGGTATGCGCAGCTGCGCGACATCGAAGCGCGGGCCGACACCAGCCCCGCGTCAGGCCGCGACCTTCTGGCCGAGCTGAACACACTGGACGACAAGGCCGGCAAGATCAACGTGCCGCTGTCCTATGCGGACGAGCTGTACGCCCTGCGCAACAACATCCACCTGGTGCGCAAGAAGCTGCTCAGAGTGTGAAGTCCACGCTGTTGCGCAGGGCTGCCTGCGCAACAGCATCCAACGCGCCTTCCACCACTGCCTGCTGCGCCAGCACGCGCAGGTTGCCGCCGGCCAACAGGCGGTCAATGGACTGGCGCGTCATGGAATGGTTGACGCCATCGGCCTGCGTGAACATGAACAGCGTGCCATGCGGGCTGGCCCAGGTCAGCTGCGTGCGCGTCCATACATCGTCCAGGCGCAGCTCTACCCAGGCGCCGGGGGCCAGCTCCAGCGACTGCGGTTGCGCTGCAGCAGGTGTGGCCGGTTCGGCCTTGGCCACGCCTTCAAGCAGGGTGTCGCCGAACGCGGGCTGCGTCATCTCGAACAAGGGTTTGTCGGTGTGCGGTGCCTGCGTTTCCATGAAACCCGACTGGTGCTGCTCTGACGGCGCCAACCACAGGCCGGCTTCGTCAGCTTCACGAAACTGCGCTTCCAGCCGCCCACGCGGTGAATCATCCAGCGGCGCGGCCGGCTGGCTGGCGCGCGCATGCAGTGCCACCAGTTCGTCAAAAAAGCGCGCGGCCTTGGAGCGCGAAAAGCCAATGCTGTCCAGCCCTTCACGCAGACGGGCCAGCAAACCGGGGATCAGCCGCGCCAGCCGCGCCGGGTTGGCGGAGGCCACCGCCGGGATGGAACTCCACAACAGGTCAGTCACCAGGTCTTCATAGCCGCCCGGGTCGACCTGGCCGCTGCTGTCCAGAAGCCGCGCCTGTGCAATGACCTGCGCCCAGGGCCCGGTCACAAAGTACACGATGCCGCGGGGCGCACCCGCCGTTTCGGCACGCTGGCGCAGGTCCTTGGCGATTTTTTCGGCCAGCAGGTTGCGCTGCTCGGCCTGCAGCAGCGCACGCACGGCCTTCTCGCGCTTGCGGCGCTCGCGCTTTTGCTGTTCGGCCCAGGATTCTTCCAGAGTGTTCAACGCATAGGCAAACGGCTCGGCGCCTTCAATCTGCGTGGCCACCAGCGCCTGCACCGCCTGGCGTGCCGGGTCGATAAAGCCGCCAAAGCCGGCTGTGTCCGCGCTTTGCCAGGCCAGGCTTTTCTGGGTCAGCAGGTCCAGGAAGCGGCGTGCAGGATGGCGCTTGTCGCTGAAAAATCGCGGGTCGATCATCGCCAGTCGCATCAGTGCGGGCTCCAGCTCGTGCACCACCGCCTGCACCTCGGGCAGCAGGCGGGCGTCGTTGGCGATGTTGTCCAGCATGAGGCTGACCACCTCCAGGCCGAGCGCCTGACCGGTGCTGGCCTTGCTGCGAAGCTGCTCGCGCAGCGAATCTCCATCAGCCCCTGGTTTGCGTTGCGCCAGGCGCTGCATGACGACGTCGACCTGCTTCATTTCCTGCAGTGCTTCAAACGCGGCGGGTACCGTGGGTGAAAAATCGGCGTGCGGCTGTTCGCGGCCATCGCCTTCAAATTCGCGGGTGAACTTTTCATCAAACGAGTTGCCGCCCACGTCCAGCTCGCCCGACAGCAGGCGGCGCAACTGGCGCACGGTCAGCAGGGTTTCAGGGCGGTGTTGCGCTGCAGGGGTGCCTGCAGCATCCGCCCCCGCCGCCAGCGCACGCGCCGCTGCGGGGGTCTCCTGCTGAACGATCACATTGAAACCCGCCGCCACCACGCCCTTGTCGCGCAGCATGTGGGACAAATGGACGTAATCACGCGCCAGGGCCGGGCCCAGTGCTTCTCCCATGTGCGACAGCCAGCGCATGCGCACAGGCACGGGCACACCCGTGTTGGCCAGCACACTGCGCAGCCCACGCACATACACATCGGGGCGCAAGGGGTTGCGTTCTGCCTGCACGGTTTTCAGGCCCTGTGCAGCGCAGATCAGCGCATTGAGCTCACCCAGGTCGCCCTCCACGGCCAGCAGCGTGGCCTGTTGGGCGCGGGCGATTTCCACGCTCTCCTGGATCTGGTCATCCCCCATCAGTTCCAGCGCGTCAAAGCTCAGGCCGCTTGGGGCCTCCTTGTCGGTGTTTCCAGCAATGGCCTGGGCAAATTCGGCCAGCAGGGCCTGGGGATAGCTCTCGCGCAGCACGCCCTCAAACTGCGGCAGCAGGCGCAGCGCCTCTTGCTGCACTTCGCGTTCGCGCACATCGTTGGCCAGCGCAATGCGCTGCGGCAGCGACTGCCGCGCACCCTGGACCATGCTCTCCATCAGCAGCCGCCCGCGCTGCGCCGCCTCGCCGATGCAGGCGCGAAACGGGGCTTCATGGCGGTGCTGCGATGGTACGGTCATGTTCGTCTCTCCGTTTTCCCAGTGCCACCGCGCAACCGGCTCTGCCGGGCCGCTGGTGGCGCCCCCTGGAGGGGGAAGCGCCAAAGGCGCTTCGGGGGGGAATTTACTTCAATGCTTTGTAGCGCATGCGCTTGGGTTTGGCACCTTCTTCACCCAGGCGCTTCTTCTTGTCGGCTTCGTATTCCTGGTAGTTGCCGTCAAAGAAGGTCCACTGGCTGTCGCCTTCGGCCGCCAGGATGTGGGTGGCAATGCGGTCCAGGAACCAGCGGTCGTGGCTGATGACCATGACGCTGCCGGCAAATTCGAGCAGCGCGTCTTCCAGGGCGCGCAGGGTTTCCACGTCCAGGTCGTTGGACGGCTCGTCCAGCAGCAGCACGTTGCCGCCGGCGATCAGCGTCTTGGCCAGGTGCAGGCGGCCGCGTTCGCCGCCCGACAGCATGCCCACCTTCTTCTGCTGGTCGCCGCCGTTGAAGTTGAAGCGCCCGCAGTAGGCGCGGCTGGCCATCTGGAATTTGCCCACGTTCAGGATGTCCAGGCCGCCCGAGACGTCTTCCCACACGGTCTTGTTGTTGGCCAGCTCGTCGCGGTGCTGGTCCACAAAGGCCATCTTCACAGTCGAGCCGATCACCACGGTGCCGGAGTCAGGCTGCTCCTTGCCGGCGATCAGCTTGAACAGCGTGGACTTGCCCGCGCCGTTGGGGCCGATGATGCCCACAATGGCGCCCGGGGGCACGGTGAAGCTCAGGTTGTCGATCAGCACGCGGTCGCCAAACGACTTGGTCACGTTGTGGAACTCAAACACCTGCTGGCCCAGGCGGTCGGCCACGGGGATGAAGATTTCCTGGGTTTCGTTGCGCTTCTGGTATTCGATGTCGGACAGCTCCTCAAACCGCGCCAGGCGCGACTTGCTCTTGGCCTGGCGGGCCTTGGGGTTCTGGCGCGACCATTCCAGTTCTTTCTTCAGGGCCTTGGCATGGGCTTCCTCGCTCTTTTGCTCCTGCGCCAGGCGATCGCCCTTTTGCTCCAGCCAGGTGCTGTAGTTGCCCTTCCAGGGGATGCCGGCGCCGCGGTCCAGCTCCAGGATCCATTCGGCCGCGTTGTCCAGGAAATAGCGGTCGTGGGTGATGGCCACCACGGTGCCGGTGAAGCGCTTGAGGAACACCTCCAGCCATTCCACGCTTTCAGCGTCCAGGTGGTTGGTGGGCTCGTCCAGCAGCAGCATGTCGGGCTTGGACAGCAGCAGGCGGCACAGGGCCACGCGGCGCTTTTCACCGCCCGACAGCACGCCGATGTTGGCGTCCCACGGCGGCAGGCGCAGCGCGTCGGCGGCAATTTCAAGCTGGTGCTCGGAATCGGTACCGGATGTGGCAATGATGGCTTCCAGACGGGCCTGTTCGGCGGCCAGGGCGTCAAAGTCGGCGTCGGGCTCGCCGTAGGCGGTGTACACCTCTTCGAGCTTGGCCTTGGCGGCAAAGACCTCGCCCATGGATTCTTCGACGCTTTCGCGCACGGTGTGCTCGGGGTTGAGCTTGGGCTCCTGGGGCAGGTAGCCGATGTTCAGCCCCGGCATGGGGATGGCTTCGCCCTCGATCTCCTTGTCCACGCCGGCCATGATCTTCAGCAGGGTGGATTTGCCCGAGCCGTTCAGGCCCAGCACGCCAATCTTGGCGCCCGGCAGGAAGCTCAGCGAGATGTCTTTGAGGATGTGGCGCTTCGGCGGCACGATCTTGCCGACGCGGTTCATGGTGTAAACGTACTGGGCCATGGGTATTGGGGGCTCTCTGGGGGTTGCGGTGGTGCAAACCCCCGATTATCAGGGCTTGCCCGACAGGCTGTTGCGCAGGGCCGCCTGGGCCACCTGGTCAAGCGCCTCGTCCACCACGTGGCGCCCGGCCACCACGCGGATCTGCCCCTGGGCGCGCAGCCGCTCCAGGGTGCGGCGCGACATGGAGTGCGCCGTGCCCGCCAGCGAGGTGAACATGAACAGCGTGCCATGCGGCGTGGCCCAGGTCAGCTGCACGCGCAGCCACTGGCCGTCGTTGCCCATCAGTTCCACCCAGGTGCCAATGACCATACCGGCCGCGCCCACGGGTGCGGGTTCATCGGCCTGGGGGGCCAGGGCTGCATCGGCTGGCATGACGGAGTCGATCCCCACATAGCCCGACTCCTGCGCCTCGTGCCCGGCCACCCACGGGTCCACGCTGTGCATGCCGCTGTCGGCAAACTGGCTGGGGGCGGCCTCAGCTGCATCGGCCGCCGCCTGCGCGACGGCCTGGGCTTGTGCATCGCGCCCCTCCTTCAGCGCCGCATGGTGCAGCGCGCCCAGGCCCTCAAAGAAGCTTTCGGTCAGCTCGGGCGGGTAGCCCGAGCGGGCCAGGCCGTCGCGCAGCTTGCCGATCAGGCCGGGGATCATCTGCATCAGCCGCGCGGCGCGGCCGCGGCGCGAGGTGCTCTTTTGCACGCTCCAGATCAGGTCGTCCACCACGGCGCGGTAGCCATAGGGGTCGGTGGCTTCGTCCAGCGTCGTCAGGCGTGCCTGCGCCACCACCTGTGGCCAGGCGCCGCGCAGGAAGTCGTGCACGAAAGCGGGTACGTCCAGCCCGTCCATCAGGCTTTCAAACTCGGTGGCCAGCTCCTGCGCCAGCAGGTGGCGCCGCTCGGCATGCTCCAGCGCGCGGGCGGCTTCGGCGTTGCGCGCCACACTGACCTTGTCCTGGCGGTCCCATTCGGCCTGCAGGTGGTCAATCAGCTCGCCCACCACGTCGGCGTCCACCACCTTGCTGGTCAGCCATTGGGCGGCGTCACGTACGGTTGCCATAAAGCGTTGCCAGCCGTCGTCGGCCTCCGACGGGAACGCCAGGCTGCGCTGGGTGATGACGTCCAGCAGCTGCCGCGCGGGATGCGTGCGGTCGCTGAAAAAGCGTGAATCCTCGCGCGCCAGGCGCTGCACCGCGCTTTCCATGGCGCGCAGCTGTTCCTTCAGCGGCGCCAGCAGGCGGCGGTCTTGCGCCAGGTTGTCAAACATCAGGCGCACCACTTCTGCGCCCAGCTGGTGGCCCAGCCGCGGGATCGCGTCAGCCGCCGACGCCCGCAGGGGTTCGGGCTCGGGTGCCTGGGTCGGCGCCGGGGGGCGTTGTTCCAGCCGCTGCACCAGCGCATCGACCTGCTTCAAGTCCTGCAGCGCCACCAGCGAGGCCGGCACGGTGTTCAGGAAGTCGCGCCGTGGCGGCGACGCAGGGTCGAAATCACCGGCCAGCAGCCGGCGCAGGCGGTCCAGCGTCAGCATGGTGCGCGACACCTTGTCGCTGGCACCCGAGGTGCCGTGCTGGCCGGCCTGCACCAGCCCGCCCACGGGCACGGCCGGCTCCACCCCGGTGGCCACCAGCCAATCAGACAGCTCGCGGTACACGGTGCGCAGGTTCACGCCCAACAAGCCGGCGGCCGGGGCGATCAAAGACTCCCGCACGGGGGGCTCGGTCACATACACGGACAGGCAGGTTTGCAGGGCCCGCACAAAAACATCGGGGCGCAGCGGGTTCAGCCCCGGCTGGATGGTGCGCCAGCCCAGCAGCGTGCTGACGCGCGTGTCAAACGCCGGCAGCACATCGTCCACCGCCAGCGACACCTCTTGCTGGGCGCGCGCGATCTCGATGCTCTGGTCCAGGTCTGCGTCTTCAAAAAGCTTCAGGTC
>CALRYY010000119.1:0-12517 GCA_943372515.1 Ramlibacter sp. 2FC
GGCGCCGCTGGTGGCGGCGCTGGCGCTACGCATATCGGTGGAGTCATGAACGGCATCAACTGGTTTCATTACGCAGCGCCCCAGCGCTTTTACCCGCTGGCCGGCCGCCTGGTCCCGTGGTTTGGCGCGCTGGCCGCGCTGCTCACGGCCGCGGGCCTGTACATCGGCCTGTGGCTGGCGCCCACCGACGCGCAGCAGGGCGAGGCTTACCGCATCATCTTTGTGCATGTGCCCGCTGCCTGGATGTCCATGGTGGTCTACCTGGCCATGGCGGCATGGGCCGGCGTGGGGCTGGTGTTCAATTCGCGCCTGTCGTCGATGATGGCCTGCGCGCTGGCGCCCACCGGTGCGCTCATGACCTTTCTGGCGCTGTGGACGGGCGCGCTGTGGGGCAAGCCCACCTGGGGCGCCTGGTGGGTGTGGGATGCACGGCTCACGTCAGAACTGGTGCTGCTGTTCCTGTACATCGGCTTCATGGCACTGCACGCGTCCATCGACGACCCGCGCCGCGCAGACCGCGCCGCCGGGCTGCTGGCCCTGGTGGGCGTGGTCAACGTGCCCATCATTTACTTCTCGGTGAAGTGGTGGAACACCCTGCACCAGGGCGCGTCGGTCAGCCTGACCAAGGCACCCAGCATGGCCACACCCATGCTGCTGGGCATGCTGGTCATGGCGCTGGCGTTCTGGATGTATTGCATTGCCATCGCGCTGGCGCGGGTGCGCGTGGTCATGCTCGAGCGTGAACGCCACGCCACCTGGGCGCGCCAGGCACTGGAGGCCGCATGAACCATTGGGCAAGCTTTGCAGATTTTGTGCACATGGGCGGCTACGGCCTGTATGTGTGGGGGTCGCTGGGCATGTGCGCCGCGGTCATGCTGGCCGAGATGCTGATGCTGAAGGCGCGCCGCCGCGCGCTGGCGAATGACGTGAACGGCGCGCCGGCGAACGATGTAACCGCCAGCGACGTGTACAGGAGCACACCATGAAGCAGCGCACACGCCGCGCGCTGGCCGTGCTGGTCGGTCTGGGCGCATTGGGCGGGGCCAGCGCGCTGGTGCTCAATGCCTTTCAGAGCAACCTGGTGTTTTTCTTTAGCCCCACGCAGGTCATGGCCAACGAGGCGCCGCGCGAACGCAGCTTTCGCGTGGGCGGGCTGGTGGAAGAAGGCAGCATCCAGCGCGACCCGAACAGCCTGGCCCTGCGCTTTGTGGTGACCGACCGCGCACAGAAGATCCCGGTGACCTACACCGGCCTGATGCCCGACCTGTTCAAGGAAGGCAAGGGCGTGGTGGCCCAGGGCAAGCTGGGGCAAGACGGCGTATTTCGCGCCGACCAGGTGCTGGCCAAGCATGATGAAAACTACATGCCGCCTGAAGCCGCCGCCGCGCTGAAGGCCGCGCAGGGCCAAGGCATGAAGGCAGCCCCATGATCTACGAGCTGGGCCATTTCAGCCTGATCCTGGCGCTGGCCATGGCGCTGGCCCAGGCGGTGCTGCCACTGGTGGGCGCACAACAAAACCGCGCCGCCTGGATGGCCGTGGCCCGGCCGGCCGCGCGCGCGCAATGCCTGTTTCTGGTGGTGGCCTATGCCTGCCTGACCCACGCGTTTGTGGTCAGCGACTTTTCTGTGGCGCTGGCGGCCAACCATTCCAACACCGCGCTGCCGCTGGTCTACCGCATCACGGCGGTGTGGGGCAACCACGAGGGCTCCATCCTGCTGTGGTCGCTGATCCTGTCGGGTTGGACGGTGGCGGTGAGCTTTTTTTCGCGCCAGCTGGATGACGCCACGGTGGCGCGCGTGATTGGCGTGATGGGGCTGGTCAGCTGCGGCTTTTTGCTGTTCACGCTGGCCACGTCCAACCCGTTTACCCGCATGCTGCCCGCGCCGGCCGACGGGCAGGACCTGAACCCTTTGCTGCAGGACCCGGGGATGATCATCCACCCGCCCATGCTGTACATGGGCTATGTGGGTTTTGTGGTGGCGTTTGCGTTTGCCATCTCGGCGCTGATGTCGGGCCGGCTGGACGCCGCCTGGGCGCGCTGGTCGCGGCCCTGGACCACGGTGGCCTGGTGCTTTTTGACGCTGGGCATTGCGCTGGGCAGCTTCTGGGCTTACTACGAGCTGGGTTGGGGCGGCTGGTGGTTTTGGGACCCAGTGGAAAACGCGTCGTTCATGCCCTGGCTGGTGGGCACGGCGCTGATGCATTCGCTGGCCGTGACCGAAAAGCGCGGCGGCTTCAAGGTGTGGACGGCGCTGCTGGCCATCATTGCGTTTTCGCTGTCGCTGCTGGGTACCTTCATCGTGCGCTCGGGCGTGCTCAGCTCGGTCCATGCGTTTGCCACCGACCCGGCGCGCGGCGTGTTCATCCTGATCTTTCTGGCGCTGGTGGTGGGTGGCTCGCTGGCGCTGTTTGCCTGGCGCGCGCCGCGCGTGGGCATGGGCGGCAGCTTTGCGCTGGTCTCGCGTGAATCCATGCTCATGGCCAACAACGTGCTGCTGCTGGTGGCCGCGGCCGCCGTGCTGCTGGGCACGCTGTACCCGCTGCTGATCGACGCGCTGGGCATGGGCAAGCTGTCGGTCGGTGCGCCCTACTTTGCTGCGGTGTTTGTGCCGCTGGTGGCGCCGGCCCTGTTCCTGATGGGCGTGGGCCCGCTGGCGCGCTGGCGCGAAGCCCGCCTGGGGGACCTGGCGTACCGGCTGCGCTGGGCTGCGGGCGTCAGTGTGGCCAGCGCCGTGCTGGCGCCGCTGGCACTGCAAAGCTGGTCGCCGCTGACCGGGCTGGGCTTGCTGCTGGCCGTGTGGATTGCGGCCACGGCTGTGCTGAATCTGGTGACGCGGTTGCGTGAACACCAAGCGCCCGGCGGGGACGAGCGCGTGCACCCGGCGCCCGGCTGGGCCGCGCGCGTGCGCGCACAGCCCGGCAGCTACTGGGGCATGCTGCTGGCGCACTTTGGCGTGGCCGTGTTCATCGTGGGCGTGACGGCGGTGGGCAGCTTTCAAAGTGAATCCGATGTGCGCATGGAAGTGGGCGACACCACACGCCTGGCCGGCTACAGCCTGCACCTGGAGCAGGTGCAGGAGGTGCGCGGGCCCAACTATGTGTCGGCCCGCGCGGTGCTCAGCGTCAGCCACGACGGCCAGGCCCTGACAACACTGACGCCCGAGCGGCGCATCTACACCGTCAGCCGCATGCCCATGACCGAGGTGGCCATTGACCGCGGCGTCACGCGCGACCTGTATGTGGCGCTGGGCACGCCGGTGAGTGACACCGCCTGGAGCGTGCGCGTGCACCACAAGCCCTTTGTCAACTGGATCTGGGGCGGCTGTGTGCTGATGGCCCTGGGCGGCGTGCTGGCCGTGCTGGACCGCCGCTACCGCGTGCGGCGCAGCGCTGCGGCGCCGGCAGCAGCCAACACTGCAACGCCGCCGATGAAGCCAACGAATCCCGTGTTGGCCGGCAAGGGCGCGCTGCCATGAAGCGCTACCTGATCCCGCTGGCGGTGTTTGTGGCGCTGCTGGGCTTTCTGGGCGTGGGCCTGGGGCTGAACCCGCGCGACGTGCCGTCGCCCTTGATCAACCGGCCCGCACCAGCCTTCAAGCTGCCCACGGTGGGCGCACCCGAGCGCATGGTGTCGGCGCAGGACCTGCGCGGGCAGGTGTGGATCCTGAACGTGTGGGCGTCGTGGTGCGTGGCCTGCCGGCTGGAGCACCCGGTGCTGGTGGAATTTGCCAAGACCAGCCCGGTGGCGATCTATGGCCTGAACTACAAGGACAAGCACAGCGACGCCGTGCGCTGGCTGGCCAATTTTGGCGACCCGTACCGGCAGTCGCTGTCGGACACCGACGGCATGGTGGGCATTGACTTTGGCGTCTATGGCGTGCCCGAGACCTTTGTGATTGACCGCGACGGTGTGATCCGCCTCAAGCTCACCGGGCCTGTGACGCCCGAGGCGCTGCGCAACACCATCATCCCGTTGATTGGAAAACTCGGTGCTTGAGAAACTTGCCCTGACGTTGCTGCTGGCCGTGGGCGCACATGCCGCCGCCAAGGAAGCCGCCCCGGCGTCGGCCGACCCGGCGCTGGAAGCGCGCGTGATGGCCGTGGCCGAAGAGCTGCGCTGCCTGGTCTGCCAGAACGAAACCATTGCAGCGTCCAACGCCGAGCTGGCGGTGGACCTGCGCAAACAGATCCGCAGCCAGCTGGCCGGCGGGCGAACGCAGCAGCAGATCCTGGACTACATGGTCGAGCGCTATGGCGATTTCGTGCTGTACAAGCCACCGCTGAAGGCCAGCACGCTGGTGCTGTGGGGCTTGCCGTTTGTGCTGCTGCTGGTGGGGCTGGGCGCGATGGCGGCCAACATCCGGCGGCGCCGCTCGGCGCCCTCGCCGCTGGGCGACGCCGAGCGCGCACGCGCACAACGCCTGCTGGACGGCGCGCAAGGCCAGGGGGGTACACCATGACGATGTTCTGGCTGATGGCCGCAGTGCTGATGGCATTGGCGCTGGCCATGGTGCTGCCGCCGCTGCTGCAACAGCGCACCACCACACCGGTGCGCACGGGCAACCTGGCCATCCTGCGCGAGCAGCAGGCCCAGCTGTCGGCCGAGCTGGCTGCGGGCAGCGTCACACAGGCGCAGTACGAGCTGGCCCGCCTGGAGCTGCAGCAGCGCGTGCTGGAAGAAGACAGCGCGCAGGGCGACCCCGCACGCGCATCTGTTCACGCCCCCCGTTCACCGCAAACCGCCCTGCTGCTGGGCCTGGGCCTGCCCGCGCTGGCGGTGGCGCTGTACCTGCAGCTGGGCAACCCGCAGGCGGCGCTGCTGGCGCCGGCCGACAGGGACAACGCCGTGTCCATGCAGGCCGTGGAAGACATGGTCAGCGCCATGGCGCAGCGGCTGAACAACCCGCCGCCCGGCCAGCCGCCCGGCGCGCAGGACTGGGACATGCTGGCGCGCTCGTACGCCGCGCTGCAGAACTTTGCGCAGGCCGACGCCGCCTATGTGCGCGCCATTGCGCTGGCGCCGGGCAATGCGCAGCTGCTGACCGACCGGGCCGATGTGCTGGCCATGCTGCAGGGGCGCAGCGCCGCAGGCGAGCCCACGCGCCTGGTTGATCAGGCCCTGAAGATCGACCCCGACAACTTGAAGGCGCTGGCCATGGCCGGCAGCATTGCGCTGGAGCGTGGCGACTATGCCGCCGCCGTGCGCCACTGGTCGCGGGCGCGCGCGCTGTCGCCTGCAGGCAGTGAATTTGCCACCGGGCTGGACCGGTCGCTGGTGGAAGCCCGGGCCGGGCTGGCGGCGTCGGGCACGGCATCACAAGTGGCACCGTCCGTCGTCATGGCGCAGGCAGCTACCCCGGCGACCACCCCCGCCCGCGCCACCGGCGCAGCGATCACTGGTGAAGTCCATCTGGCGCCCGCGCTGGCCACCCGTGTGGTCGCCGGTGACACGCTGTTCATCTTTGCGCGTGCCGCCAACGGCCCGCGCATGCCGCTGGCCATCGTGCGGCGCACGGCGGGCGAGCTGCCCGTGCGCTTCACGCTGGACGACAGCACAGCGATGACGCCCGAGATGCGCTTGTCCAAATTCAGCGAGGTGGTGGTCGGCGCGCGGATTTCAAAGTCGGGCAACGCCATGCCGCAAAGCGGCGACCTGCTGGGCCAAAGCGCGGTGGTCAAGCCCGGCGCTGCAGGCCTGCGGATCACGATCAGCGACGTTCAGCCCTGAGGCAGCGCTGACGCACCGGTCGGCACACCCGACAACGCGCCATAGTGCGCGCACACCACCTGCGCCACCAGGTCGGCGCGCTCCTCGTGCGCCAGATGGCCCAGCCCGGGCAGCGTGGTGAGTGTGGCGCGCGCCACGGCCGCCAGCACCTGGCCCGCCTGCGACGGCTGCACCGTCGTGTCATGGGCCCCGACCACCAGCACCAGCGGCGCCTTCAGCGCGGGCAGGTCGCGCCAGAGTGCGGCCAGGTCCCAGTTGGCCATCATGCCCAGAGCGCCTGCGGCGTGCCCGGGGTTGCGCACCAGTTGCCCGTACAAGGCCACGCCCTGCGCGTCCAGCGTGGAGCCGGTGCCGTCCAGCAGGCGGCGCAGCACGGCCGGGTCGCTGGCGCGGCGCGCAAACACGCGAGGCACCAGCGGCACGGCCGCCAGCAGCTTGGCCGCCGGTGAAAACAATCGCCCGGCCACACCACCCAGCGGCACCAGCGCGCCGTTGATGCTGACCACCATGCGCGGCGCGATCAGCCCGTCCAGGCACATGCGCACCGCAATGGCAGCACCCGCCGAATGCCCCACCACCAGGGCCGGGCGGGTCTTGATCACGCCCAGCAACGCCGACAGCGAACGCGCCATGCCCGGCAGCGACAGGCGGGCTGACGTGGGGCCGCCTGGCGGCATGTCGGTAAAGGCATGCCCCGGCAGGTCGACCGTCAGCACCTGAAACTGCGCGCGCAGCAGCGGCGCCAGCGTGCGCCATGAATGGGTGGAGGCGCCCGTGCCATGGATCAGCAGGGCCACCGGTGCCTGCCGGTCGGTGGCGGTGAACTGCTGCACATGCCAGCGCAGGCCGCCCGCCTCCACAAAGCGGCTGGCGCTGCGGTGGGGCCAGTCGTGGCCTTCTGCCTGCCAGTCCATGCGTGCGCCCATGCCGGTAGGGTTCAGGCCGCCACAGGGGTGGCCAGGCGCACCGCCTGCGACAGCGTGTGCGCACCCGCGTGCGGCAGCGCCACATAGGCCGCGCCCATGGCCTGTGCCAGCGCCTGGGCGCTGTCTTGCGGCTGGGGCGATGTGTCCAGCAGCAGGGCCGACAGCCCCGACTGGCGGAACTGCCGGGCGGCCGCCAACGCGTCGTCATGCGCGCGGGCGCGGCCCGGGGCACCGTCGCGCGCGATGTTGGCGCGCCCGTCGGTCAGCATCACGATCACCGGCGTTTCACCAGCGCGGTGGATCAGGCCGGCCAGCTCGCGTGCGGCGTCAATCGCAGCCGCCAGCGGCGTGCCGCCGCCACCGGGCAACGCGGCCAGGCTGCGTTTGGCGCGCGCCAGCGAGCGGGTGGGCGGCAGCAGTGTTTCAGCCGTCTGGCCACGAAACGCCAGCACCGCCACGCGGTCGCGCCGCACATAGCAATCCGCCAGCAGCAGCTCCACCGCGCCCTTGGCCTCGGCCAGCCGGTGCAGGGCTGACGAGCCGGATGCGTCCACCACAAACACGGTGGTGGTCTGGCTGAGCTGCTTGTAGCGGCGGATGTGAAAGTCTTCGCGGCGCACATGGATGCGCCGCGCAGTGCCTGCAGGCTGCGGGGCTGCACCGCGCAGCGCCTGCTGTTCCCGCAGCGCCTGCTGTTCACGCAGCCGCTGCCAGGGCGCAGCGGCGCGCAGTGTTTCCATCACATGCAGCCGGGCGCCGCCGCGTGGCTCGCCCCGGCGAGCACCCACGGGGCGGCCCCGGGCGCGGCTTTTCTGCGCGGCGCCGCCGCGGCCTGCGGCCTGCGCGCGCGAGCGGCTGGCCTCGCCCGCCTTCAGCGCGGCCAGCAGGCCCGGCGGTATGGCGGCGGTGGCGGCGGCCAGCAGCATCTCCTGCAGCTCGCCTTCAGACGGTTCGTTGCGCTCGTCGGGTTCGTCCGGCTCGTCGGCATCATCGGCTCTGTCGCCCGCGTCTTCATCCACGGGGGGCTGCGGCGGCTCGGGCGTGTCGTCCTGCTCGGGCTCGTCTTCGGTCTCTTGCGGTGGCGCCGGCAGCTGTGTGGCGCGCGGCGACAGCACCAGGCGTGCCGCCATTTCGGCATGGCCTTGTTCCACTTCGTCCTGGCCCGACAGCGCCGCAGCCGCCCGCGCCACGCGCAGCGCCAGCAGCGGCGCGCGCAAAGAGGCCACGCCCAGCACCTGCGCCGTGGCGCACAGGGCCTGCACGATGTCGTCGCTCACCTGCACCCGCGCCAGCAGGTCACGGGCCTGCACGATTTCACCGGGCTGCCAGTCGGGGATGTCTTGCGCGGGTGCACGCGCATTCAGGTCCAGGTGAAAGGCCATGCGGTCCAGCAGCGCGGCGGGCATCTGCTCTTCGTCGCCGAGGCCTTCGTCCAGCGCCACCAGGCCCAGGCGCGCGCTGTGGCGTATGGCCAGGCCGTCGCGTTCAGCCACCACCTCGTGTGTGTCCAGCACGGCGGCCAGGCGCGCGGCCACGCCCACGGGCACGCGCTCGGCCATGGCCAGCAGCGCAATGCCGCCATCGGCCTGCGCCAGCACGCCGGCTTGCGCCACAGGCCGGCCCCGCTGCAGCGTGGCGGCCAGGTCCAGCCCGCCCAGCAGCGATGCGTCGGTGGTGTTCAGCGGGATGCGCCGCTGCGGTGTGCCTGCGGGCAGCAGGTGGCGCAGCAGCGCAAGCCACTGGTCGCGCACCGGGCCGGCGGCCGCGCGCAGGGCCACGCCGCCCAAACCCGCAGGGTCCACCGCAAACAGGGCTGCGGCCACGGCGGCATCTGCGCCGAGGCCGGGCAACCCATCGGTGTTCATGTGGCCCCCACGCCCGGCGATGCCGGCCGGCCCCCCGAGGGGGCGCGAGCTGGCTTGAAGCGGTTCGGCGCTGCGCTCATGCCCCCATCAGCTCCGCAACAGCCCGCTCAACCCGGGTGGTCGAGCCCGAATCATCCAGCGGGTTGCGCCGCAGCCGGTGGCGCAGCGCCGGGGCGGCCACGCGGCGCAGGTGGGCGTCGGTCACGCCGGCGTCGCCCTGCAGGGCTGCCAGCGCACGCGCGGCGCGTATCAATGTCAGGTCGCCGCGCAGGCCATCGGTGCCCAGGGCCATGCACAGCTGGGCGGCCCGCTCGCGCGCGGCGTCGGGGATGTCAATCTTGTCCAGCCGGTTACGGCCGGCGACGATGCGCTTGCGCGTGCGTTCGTCTTCCTTGGTCCACTGCGCGGTAAAGGCCGCCGGGTCGCGCTCGAATGCGTCGCGCCGTCGCACTACTTCCACCCGGTCGGCCAGCTCGGTGGGGGTGGCCACCTCGACCGACAGGCCAAACCGGTCCAGCAGCTGCGGGCGCAGCTCGCCTTCTTCGGGGTTGCCGCTGCCCACCAGCACAAAGCGCGCAGGGTGGCGAACGCTCAGGCCTTCGCGCTCGACCACGTTTTCGCCGGAGGCAGCCACGTCGATCAGCAGGTCCACCAGGTGGTCTTCCAGCAGGTTGACTTCGTCGATGTACAGAAAGCCGCGGTTGGCGCGGGCCAGCAGGCCGGGCTCAAACGCCTTGACGCCCTGGGACAGCGCGCGTTCCAGGTCCAGCGCACCGACCACGCGGTCTTCGGTGGCACCCAGGGGCAGGTCCACCACGGGCACGGGGATCAGGTGGCTTTTGAGTGGCGTCTTGCCGCGCAGCGTGGGGCAGTCGGCGCAGCCCACACCGGCGTCGGCCGGGTCGCAGGCATAGCGGCAGCCGACCACGGCGCGCATTTTGGGCAGCAGCGCCGCCAGGGCGCGCACGGCGGTGGATTTGCCGGTGCCGCGGTCACCAAATACAAGCACACCCCCAATGCTGGGGTCGATCGCCGCGACCAGGATCGCGAGCTTCATCTCGTCCTGGCCCACGATGGCGGAGAAAGGGAATGACACTGCCATATGTCAATACAGTATGACACACAGAAACCCTTGCGGCACCCCGGGCTTGTACCCAAACCACAGGCCCGGACCTGTCAGGTGCGCCCAAGGCCATGCAGGACTATGATTTAAGGTTTTTCCGGGCACACGCATTCATGAATTCACCGACCGACGGCAAGTACGTTGCTGACAGCGCCGACGGCAGGTACCTGGCGAATGCGCTGGCCGCCCAGCGCATCGCCATTCGCGGGGCGCGCACGCACAACCTCAAGAACGTGGACCTGGACATTCCGCGCAACCAGCTGGTGGTGATCACCGGCTTGTCGGGGTCGGGCAAATCGTCGCTTGCGTTCGACACGCTGTACGCAGAAGGCCAGCGCCGCTACGTGGAAAGCCTGAGCGCCTATGCGCGGCAGTTTTTGCAGCTCATGGACAAGCCCGATGTGGACGTGATTGAGGGCCTGTCGCCGGCCATCAGCATCGAGCAAAAGGCCACCAGCCACAACCCGCGCTCCACCGTGGGCACGGTGACCGAGATCCATGATTACCTGCGCCTGCTGTTTGCCCGCGCCGGTACACCCTATTGCCCCGACCACGGCCTGGCGCTGCAGGCCCAGACCGTGAGCCAGATGGTGGACGCCGTGCTGGCGCTGCCTGAGGACACCAAGCTGATGATCCTGGCGCCGGTGGCGCGCGACCGCAAGGGCGAGTTTGTGGACGTGTTCGAGCAGATGCAGGCCCAGGGCTATGTGCGCTTTCGCGTGGACGGCAAGGCCTATGAATTTGACGAACTGCCCAAGCTCAAGAAGACCGAGAAGCACAACATTGACGTGGTGATTGACCGGCTGAAGGTGCGCCCGGATATGACGCAACGGGTAGCGGAGAGCTTTGAAGCCGCGTTGCGCCTCGCAGACGGGCGTGCGATTGCGCTGGAGATGGATGGCGAAAAAGAGCATCTGTTCAACGCCAAGTTCGCCTGCCCCGTGTGCAGCTATTCCATCAGCGAGCTGGAGCCGCGCCTCTTCTCGTTCAACTCGCCCGCCGGCGCCTGCCCGTCGTGTGACGGCCTGGGGCACATGGAGTTCTTCGACCCCACGCGCGTGGTCGCCTTCCCCTCGCTCAGCCTGGCCAGCGGCGCCATCAAGGGCTGGGACCGGCGCAATGGCTATTACTTTGCCCTGATTGAAAGCCTGGCCAGGCACTACAAGTTCAATGTGGACCTGCCGTTTGAGGACCTTGAATTGCCGGTGCAAAGCGCCGTGTTGCATGGCTCGGGCGACGAAGACATCCGCTTCAGCTACACCATGGACTCGGGTAACTTTGCGGGCAAGAAGCTGACCAAGAAGCACCCGTTTGAGGGCATCATCCCCAACATGGAGCGGCGCTACCGCGAGACCGACTCCGTGGCGGTGCGCGAGGAACTTGCCCGCTACCGCAGCCTGCAGCCGTGCAAGGACTGCAGCGGCACGCGCCTGAAGCGCGAGGCCCGCCACGTGAAGATCGGCGAGGGCGATCAGGCCCGCGCGATTTTTGAAGTGAGCCACGCCACGCTGCGCGAAGCGCTGGACTACTTCACCACCCTCAAGATGCACGGCGCCAAGGCCGAGATTGCCGACAAGGTGGTGCGCGAGATCGGCCTGCGCCTGAAGTTCTTGAACGACGTGGGACTGAACTACCTGAGCCTGGACCGCAGTGCCGAAACACTGAGCGGCGGTGAATCACAACGCATCCGCCTGGCCAGCCAGATCGGCAGCGGCCTGACAGGTGTGATGTATGTGCTGGACGAGCCCAGCATCGGCCTGCACCAGCGCGACAACGACCGCCTGATCGGCACGCTGAAACACCTGCGCGACATCGGCAACAGCGTGCTGGTGGTCGAGCATGATGAAGACATGATCCGCGCGGCCGACCATGTGATCGACATGGGGCCGGGCGCGGGCATCCACGGCGGGCGCGTCATGGCGCAAGGCACCTTTGAGCAGGTGCAGGCCACGCCCGCATCGCTGACCGGCCAGTACTTGAGCGGCGCCAAGTCCATCGCCGTGCCCAAACGGCGCACCGCCTGGCTGCCCGTGGTGGCCGCCGCCGTGCCCGAGGTGCGCAAGCCCGCACGCCTGCCCCCCAGCGACGCTGCTGTGCGCCGCGCCGCGCGCGAGGCCGGCCACCTGGCCACCCAGGGCCTGCTGCAGGAAATACGCGTGCTGGGCGCCACCGGCAACAACCTCAAGAACGTGAGCGTGGCCTTCCCCGTGGGGCTTTTGACCTGTGTGACCGGCGTGTCAGGTTCGGGCAAGTCGACCCTGGTCAATGACACCCTGTACGCCGCTGTGGCGCGCACGCTGTACCGCGCCCACGAAGAGCCGGCCGCGCATGAAGCCATCGAGGGCATCGAGCATTTCGACAAGGTCATCAACGTCGACCAGTCGCCCATCGGCCGCACACCGCGCAGCAACCCGGCCACCTACACGGGTCTCTTCACCCCCATCCGCGAGCTGATGGCCGAAACGTCAGTCGCCAAGGAGCGCGGCTACGGCCCGGGGCGCTTCAGCTTCAACGTGGCGGGCGGGCGCTGCGAGGCCTGCCAGGGCGACGGCGTGGTCAAGGTGGAGATGCACTTTTTGCCCGACGTGTACGTGCCCTGCGACGTGTGCCACGGCAAGCGCTACAACCGCGAAACCCTGGAAGTGCTGTGGAAGGGCAAGAACATTGCCCAGCTGCTGGACATGACGGTGGAAGACGCGCACGAATTTTTGAAGGCCGTGCCCACCATTTCACGCAAGCTGCAAACGCTGCTGGACGTGGGCCTGAGCTACATCAAGCTGGGGCAGTCGGCCACCACGCTGTCGGGCGGCGAGGCCCAGCGCGTGAAGCTGGCATTGGAGCTGAGCAAGCGCGACACCGGCCGCACGCTGTACA
>CALRYY010000120.1:0-12465 GCA_943372515.1 Ramlibacter sp. 2FC
GCATTGCTGCCATTCAATGACGGCTCCAGCACGCACTACTTTGCGCGGCTGACCGTGCCCGCCAATGACCGTTGACGCCCGTTGACAGACATGGGCCGACAGACGGTCGCGCCGGATGCGGCGCACAATGCCCTGGATGAAAACTGGTGGCTTCTTGACCCGGCGCGACTGGCTGCGTGCCTGCGCGGCGTTGCCAGGCGCTGCATGGCTTGGGCCTGCGGGTGCTGAATCGCCTGGCGGCAGTGACGCCGCAGGCGCGCCGCGCCATCGCATTGCGGCGGCGCAGGTGCGCGACGCGCTGGCGCAGCGCTTTCCCCTGCGCTACCCGGTGGGCGGGCTGTTTGAGCTGGCCGTGCAGCTGCCCGAGCTGCGCTTCATGGCCGCCAGCGGCCGCCTGGGCGCGCAGGCCGCGGTGCTGGCGGCGGGCCCCGCGCTGCGCAGGCGCTACCCGGGCGTGCTGGATGTGGACTTTGCCTTGCGGTACGAGAGCACTGACATGACGGTTCGCGCGCACCAGATTCGCGTGGTGTCACTGCAACTGACCGGACTGCCACCCCAGGCCGGGGCCTTGCTGGATGCCTATGTGCCGGCGCTGGCCCGCCAGACCTGGGCCGAGGTGGTGTTGCACACCTTGCGCGCGCAAGACCTGGCCCTGCCCGACGCCATGGGCTTGCGGCCTGAGCGCATCACCGTGCTCGACGATGGGCTGGTGGTCAGCTTCGCGCCCAAAGCCCCTGCATAAGGCTGCACAGGCGTTGCGCCGTGTTTTGGGGCGCGGGCGCCTCAAATTGAGGCATGCCCCCCCTGCGCGGTTGTGCGGTGCCGCCGGCCAGAGTGCAGCTTGATTCAAAAGACCTCAAAACCGGCGGTGCGCAGCTTGTCCGCTGCGTGACTTATGCACGGCCCAATGGCACGCCTTATGCGTCCCCATGGGCTACAGCAAAGGCGGTTACGGCAATGCAAGGAGCTCCCATGGCCCAGGCACATGTCATCCAGATGAAAGACGCAACAGGCATTGGCGATGGTGTCGCCTCCGCATGGCGGCGCATGTGGCGCCGGCGCGACGCCGACAACAGCAGCACCGGCGGTGCCGCAGAGGGCTCGTTCTGGACATCCGGCGTCACTTACCGCGGCTATCTGGGCGCCCACAACGGCGTGTCCACCTCGTGGATGAGCGAACAGCAGATCAAGGAAACCCAGGCCCTGCTGCGCATGGCCGCTGCCGCCGGCCGGCTGGGCGCCTGGTCGGTGGACCTGACCGCGATGAAGTGGGTCTGGTCGGACGAGGTCAAGACCATCCACGAAGTCCCGCCCGATTACGAGCCCACCAGCCAGGACGCGCTGTCGTTTTACACCCCTGATTCACAGGAACTGATGATGGAAGCCTTTGACGCGTGCGCGCGCCAGGGCGTGCCGTTTGACCTGGAATTGCAGCTGGTCACCGCCAAGGGGCGCGAAGTGTGGATACGTGCGCTGGGTGAGGCCGAGCGCGACGCGCAGGGCTCGGTCACGCATGTGCGCGGCGCGCTGCAGGACGTAAGCCGCTTTCGCGCCGTGGCCGACGAGGCCCGCCTGACGGCTGAGCGCTTTACCCGCACGCTGGAGGGGCTGAGCGACGGCTTCATCCTGCTGGACCGTGAATGGTGTTTTGTGTATGCCAACCCCGAGGCCGCGCGCATTTTGCGGCGCGACCGCGCCGAGCTCAAGGGCCGCTGCCTGCTCACGGAATTTCCTGAAACGGCGGCCGGCAAGTTTCTGGAGAAATGCCAGGACGCGATCGGGCGCGGCACCTCGGTCGAATTCGAGAAGTACTACCCGCCCCTGGGCATCTGGGTGTACATGAAGGTGTCGCCGTCTGATCTGGGCCTGACGATGTGCATACGCGACGACACCGAGCGCATCAATTCGCGCAGGACCATCATGCGGCTGAAAGCCGAGCTGGACGCCCGCAAGACCGAGCTGCAAGCCCTCAAGGGATAGGCCGCCCGCGATGGCCGGGAACCAATGCGCCGCGGCGCGGTTCCATCAGGCATTCATTGCCCGAAAGGCCGCATGCTACGTACGCTCAAGGATCTTTTTGACAGTTTTGCCGCCCCTGCTGCCGGGCAGACACCTGCGCAACAACAGCACGCCGCGCAACTGGCCACCGCCGTGCTGCTGGTCGAGGTGATGCGCGCCGACCCGGCCATCAGCCCGGCTGAGCGGCTGGCGGTGGTGGCGGCGCTGCGCGGCAAATTCTCGCTGGCTGACGACGAACTGGCCCGCCTGGTGGACCTGGCGCAGACCCAGGCCGGCGCGATGTACGACTACCACCAGTTCACCAGCACCCTCAATGATCATTTTTCGCATCCGCAGAAAGTGCAGATGATTGAAGCCATGTGGCAGGTTGCCTATGCCGACGCCCACCTGCACGCCCATGAAAACCACGTGATCAGCAAGGTAGCGGGCCTGCTGCATGTGACCCACGGTGAATACATTGCGGCCAAACTGCACGCGCGCGACGCCATTCCACCGCAAGTATGAGAAAGGTACAGGCCACAACACCGGCGGAAATTAATACAATAAGGTTAATTTCAACCGTGGACTGCCTATGCCTTCTCGACTTCTTCGCATTGTTGCCGACCGCTGGCTTGCCTGGCTGAACCGCAGCCCCGTCACCCGGGCCGGCCCCTACAACCCACCGGTCCAGCCGGAAGCCCCACCACCGTCCAGCTGGCCCGCCCCCCTGTTGCGCGAAAAACCGGTGGTGTCGCCCTGGCGCAGCGGCCGCTGGAGCCCCGAAATACTGGCCAACATGCAGGAGCGCCAGTTCCAGACGCTGTGCAAGGCCCTGTTTGCCCCCGCCGGCGCCGAAGTGCAGGCCCTGCCCCGCGAGCCCGAAGGCGTGCTCGACCTGCGGCTGTATTCGCAGCGCGAACGCACACCGGTGACGGTCGTGCGCTGCATGCACCACCCCGGCACGCCGGTGGATGTGCCCGAGCTGCGTGATTTTCTGGTGGAGATCGCTTCGCAGCGGCTGCAGCACGGCACCTTTGCCACCAGCTCCAGCTTCACGCCCGAGGCGCTCGATTTTGCGAGCGACAGCGGCTTCAGCGCGCTGGACGGCGGCAGCCTGCTGGCCATGATCGAGCGACGCACACCGCAACAGCAACGCGCCCTGCTGGCGGCCGCCTGCGCTGCGGCCGATTGAGCCCTTGCCCTTACCATTGGGGCATCGGCTGCACGTTGCGGCCGCAAACCAGGAGGGGCCCATGGCCAAAGGTGATCAGCGCAGCAACAAGATGGCGAAGAAGCCCAAGAAGGACAACTCTCCGCCCAAGCCCGGTTCATCAGACCGCCCCACACCGCCCATGACGGCCGTTGTGCCACGCGGCAAGCTCAAGAACAAATAAGCCCCGGACGCCGGGGCCCGCTTCAGGGCTGGGCCAGCACCTGGACCAGCCAGCGGTTCAGGTCAGCCACTTCTTCCATGCACACAGAGTGTGGCATGGGGTAGTCGTGCCACTGCACGCTGTAGCCCAGCGCCTGCAGCAGGTCGCGCGATTCAGTGGCGCGGTCCATGACGACCATTTCATCGTTGCGCCCGTGCGCCATGAACACCGGCGTATGCTGGTTGGCGGGGTGGCGCTCGGCCGCTGTGGTGCCCGCCACCGGCAGGTAACCCGACAGGCCCACGATGCCGGCCAATGGCTCGGCATGGCGCAGGCCCGTCATGAGCGCCATGGCGCAGCCCTGCGAGAACCCCGCAATCACGATTCGCCCTGCAGGTATGCCGCGCGCTTTTTCACGCGCCAGCACCGCTTCAATCGCAGCTTGTGACTTGCGCAGGCCGGCGTCGTCTTCGCGGCGTGGCTGGCCGGGTGCAGGGGGATAAATGTCGTACCAGGCGGGCATGGGGTAGCCGCCGTTGAGCGAGACCGGCATGACCGGTGCGTTGGGGAATACAAAGCGAACCGGGCCCACGGGGCCCAGATCCATTTCCTGTGCAATGGGCACAAAGTCATTGCCGTCAGCACCCAGGCCATGCATCAGCACGATGCTGGCGCGGGGGTTGGGGCCCGTTTCTATTTCAATGGGATCGGTCATGTTCTGCCAGGTCAGTGCAAAGCAGGCATTGTGGACGGCCTGCCGCAACGAATTGTTAACAGTTTGTTACGATGCTCCTCCATGAGCCTCATGGACCTCTTTTTCGGCCGGCGTGCCGCTGCACCCGCACCGTCAGCACCGCCGGGCCCACAAGGCCCCACAGCCACCCGGCGTGAATTGCTGCGCGTGGTGTTGCGCGACACACTCAAACTGCATGGCCTGCCCGCCGCCTGGGTGGGCGCTGAAATGCTGGGCACCCATTCACGCGAAGGCAAGCATGGAATCCACCTGCGGCTGCTGATCCAGCACTGGGAGCCGCGTCTGCTCGCGCACGCGCCCGCCTTGCAAGACAGCCTGACAGACCGCCTGAAAATGTTTGACCCGCTGGCGGGCAACTGGTTTGGGGGAATTTCGTGGCAGTTTGCGCTGCCGGATGCCAGTGGCTGCCCGCCCATGCCGGCAGCGTCGTACTGGACGGCGCCTGCCGAAGTTGCCGTGGTGAAGACTCAGTCTGCTCACGCACAGCCCGAGCCGGCATCAGAGCCGCTGGACTCACCCTTGTTGCAGAACTCGCAACCTACGGTAGCCCAAAGGCGTGCGGCGCTTGAATTGATGCTGGCTGAAAGTGACCGCAAACGCTATGCGGACGGTGCGGGTGACCCCGATGCGCCACCCAATTTTGAAGCGACGCAGCCGATGTTCAGGGCCACGGAGCCCGCCGGGCTGTAGACCCGGCAGGCGGGGTCAGCGGCCGACGGGGCCGGGGCGCCCGGCGATGTGACGGAACATGATGCGGCCCTTGGTCAGGTCATAGGGCGACAGCTCCAGCGACACGTTGTCGCCTGCAATGATGCGGATGTGGTGCTTGCGCATCTTGCCGCCGGTATAGGCGATCAGCTCATGCCCGTTTTCCAGCGTCACGCGAAAGCGCGAGTCAGGCAAAACTTCGGACACTTTGCCGCGCATTTCAATCAGTTCTTCTTTGGCCATGTTGTCTGTGGGGCGCTGCCACCATCACGGTTGCCGCGCGGGGTCGGGTAAAACAAGGGTCCGGCAGCCAGGCTGCCGGTGCTTGCAAACCCGGCGGCATCAACCTCGCGCAGAGGGCCTGGTTTGCGTCTCGGGGGCCCGGCAGCAGCGTCAAACGCGGTGGCCGGGCAGCTGTCCGTTGACCGGACAGCCCTCTATTGTACGCCGCCCGTCGCGCCTGTGTCAGGCGTGAATTGGGCCCGGTCTGTACGGTTTCGAAGCCCCCAGGCCGTTTTGCTTGCGCCAGATCAAGCGGCCCGGGCGACCGGGCTGCGACGCTAGGGCTCATGCACACGATCGATTCCGGCGCCATCCCTGCGCCGGCACACCCGCACACCAGGCTGCTGCCGCGCCTGAAGGCCAACGCCTTGCCCATCGTGGCCAGCCTGGTCTACCTGGTGCTGGGCTGGTTGTGGATCACGCTGTCAGACCGTGTCGGGGAGCTGCTGTTCACGTCGGCCGAGCAACTGACCCGCTACCAGACCTACAAGGGCGCAGGCTTTGTGGTGGCCACTGCCGCGCTGATTTTCTGGATGATGCGCCGCGGGCGTGCCTGGCAAACCCCGGCGGCAGACGGCCAGGTGCCGGGCAGGCACTGGCCCCTGCGGGTCATGTTGTCGCTGCTGGCATTGGCCACAGCCTTGCCGCTGGTGGGCTTGATGGGCTTTGCGCTGTACCGTGAGTCGGCGCACGAAATGGACAAGGCCAACCGGTTGATCAAGGGCCTGGCCGACGTGTCGGCCGCTGAGACGCTGGGGTTCCTGAATGAACATGTGCGCGTGGCCGACATGCTGGCCTATCGACATCTGGTGCGCGAGCTGGACTCCACCCGCTGCGACCCTGTGCTGCTGGATGTGCTGGCCGTTCGGCCGGCCCTGGCAGACATTCAGACGACCGACTCTGCAGGCCGGTTGATCTGCTCGGCGCGACAGGCAGCGGGACGCGCAGCACTGCACACACCCCCGCAACGGCTGCAGACTGCGGGGGAAGACCTGGTCGTGGGCTCGCCACAGCTGGAGCCCGGCACGGGCCGCTGGGTCGTTGCGTTTTCGCATCCGCTGGCGGGGCGTCAGGGGTTGCGCGGCTCCGTGCAGCTGTTCATCTACCTCACGGCGCTGCACCCCATGACAGGCGGTGCCCTTCACAGGGACAAGGTGGTGGCCATCTACGATTACGACGGCCACGCCCTCGCGCGATCGGTCGAGCCGGCTGCCCACGTGGGCAAGAAGGTTGCGGACATGGATCTGGTGCACCATGTGCGCCGCGAGCGCAGCGGCGAAGGCATTGCAACCGGTCCGGACCATATCGAGCGGCTGTATGCCTTCAGGCCCATAGCGGGCACACCCTGGTTTGTCGTTGCAGGCGTCCCCACGAAGGCCATGTACGCGCCGGCCCGATTGATGGCACTGCAGTACGGGTTGGCGGCGTTGTGCATCCTGGGCATCTCGGCCTGGCTGGTCATGCGCATCAGCTACCGCATCAGTGCCCCGATGGCCGCACTGACACGCGCGGCGCAGCGCGTGGGCGCCGGCCAGTTTGACGAGCGCGCACCCGAAGCCGGCCCGCTGGAAGTGGCGCAGGTCGCGCAGGGTTTCAACCACATGCTCGAGCGCATCCCGTTGATCGAGCGCGGGCTGCGTGAGAGCGAAGAGCGCCACCGCAGCCTGGTCGAGCTGGCACCCGACGGTATCGTGGTGCAGCACAACGGCGTGGTGACTTTTGCCAACGAAGGCTTTTTGCGCATGATGGATATCGATGCTGGCACGCCGCTGGCGGCGCTGTCGCTGGTCGACATGGCGTTGCCCGCGTTTCGCGCCGCCATCCGCAACCGGCTGGCCCAGCTGCAGGCCGGCCCCGGCGTGGCAAGCCCCATGGACCTGACCTTGCAGCGCGCCGACGGCTCACTGGTGGAGGTCGAACAGGCCTGCTGCTCCCTTTACCAGGACGATCGCATCGTGGTTCAGACCCACCTGCGCGATGTGACCACCCGCAATCAGGCACGGCGCGATCTGGAGCAGGCCAACCAGACGCTGGAAGAGCGCATTGCCGAACGCACGGCCGAGCTGCGCGCGGCCAACAAGGCGCTGGGCGATTTCACGTCGACCGTGGCACACGACCTGCGCGGCCCGGCGGCGCGCATGAGCGGCTTTGCCACTGCGCTGACCGATGCGATTGCTGCATCCAGCATGGAGCGCGTGATACACCATGCGTCGCGCATCACCCACAACGCCCGCCTGATGGACAACATCATTGACGGGTTGCTGCAGATGTCCCGCGCGGGCAGCGAAGGGCTGGCCTGGCGGCAGGTGGACATGCAGCAGCTGGTGGCCAAGCTCCTGGCAGACCTGGAATGCCCGCCGGGCCTGGTGTCGGTGGGCGCGCTGCCGGTTGTACCGGCCGACCCCGTCACGATCCGCCAGGCCTGGAGCAACCTGATATCCAATGCGGTCAAGTACAGCGCGCGCCGGCCTGACGCCCATGTGCACATCGCCTGCAGCGCGGGCGCACAGGACTTCGTCTTCAGCATCCGCGACAACGGCGTGGGCTTTGACCCGGCCGACGCGGCGCAGCTGTTTGGCGCGTTCCAGCGCCTGCCGGGCGCTGAGGGCTACGAAGGCACCGGCATAGGACTGTCCATCGTGCGGCGCATCGTCGAGCACCACGGCGGCCAGATCTGGGCGCAGGGCCTGCCCAGCGAGGGCGCCACGTTTTACTTCACACTGCCGCGCACGCGCGCGCCCGATGCCTGAGCCGGCCCCGGCTCAGGCATTCATGATGCGCACGATCTCGGTCTTGAGCCACTGGATGCCGGCGTCGCCGTCAGACCGGGCGTCCCAGCACAACAGCGACTGATACTGCGGCAGCTCAAACGGCAGCGCGCGGATGTGCAGCTGGTCCGCATGGGCCTGCGCCACGCGCTGGCCCAGCACGGCCGCATGGTCGCTGTGCAACAGCTGGTGGATGATCTGGCCAAAGCTGGTAACCGCCATCTGCGCCAGGCGCTGGCGCCCCGCACGGGCCAGCAGTTCGTCAATGGTGTCGTCCAGGATCGAGGAGCCGTAGCCCAGGAAGATCTGCGGCACCGCGCAGAACATGTCCAGCGTCACCGGCTGGCGCGCCATCGGGTGGCCCGCGCGCACGGCGTAAACATAGTGGTCTTCATACAGCACGCGCATTTCCATGTCGCGCGGCATGCGCAGGCGCGCGATCACGGCCAGGTCCAGATCGCCGCGGTGCAGCCGCTCGGGCAGCGACCAGGTGCCCGGTGGCTCCCACACCAGGCGGATGGCCGAGCCGCAACCGGCCAGCGTGCGGCCCAGCGCCGGCAGGATGTTGCGGCTGGCAAAGTCGGAGCCGGCGATGCGAAAAATACGGTCCGATGCCGCCGGGTCGAAGGCACGCCCGGCCTCCAGCAGCGCACCGATATCGCCCAGCACTTTTTCCACCTGGGGGGCCAGTGCCTGCGCGCGCGGCGTGGGCGTGACGCCGTGGGCATTGCGGGTGAACAGCGGGTCGTCAAAGGCCTCGCGCAGCCGGTTCAGTGACGCGCTGACGGCCGGCTGGCTCAAAAACAGCCGCGCCGCCGCGCGCGACACGCTGCGCTCGCGCATCAGCGCGTCAAAGGTGCGCAGCATGGCGATGTCCAGGCTGCGGATATCACGCGGATTCATATCTCATATCCAAACAATCGAATTGCCGCGGGTGCGGTGCGCGCGCATGATGCCGGTTGGCCCGGACACAACAACAGGAGACAGCCCCATGACACACAGCCGCCGCACCTTCGTCGCATCCTTGGGGGCCTTGGCAGCCACGCCGCTGGTGGCCCAGACACCGCCCGCCTTTCCCAACAAGGTCATCCGCATTGTGCCCTTCGGCACCGGCGGCGGCCCCATCGACACACTGGCCCGCGTGTATGCCGACAAGCTCAGCGCGCGCTGGGGGCAGCCTGTGATCGTGGACGCCAAGCCCGGCGCCAGCGGCATCATTGCCGCCGACTTTGTGGCCAAGGCCCCGGCCGACGGCTACACCGTCATGATGACCCTGCCGCTCACCCATGTGAACGTGCCCATCCTGCAAAAAACACCCTACGACCCGGCCAAAGACTTCACACCACTGTCCATGGTGGCCACCGGCGGGCCGATGATCGTGGCGCGCGCCAATGCCCCGTTCAGCAACCTCAAGGAATTTGTTGAATATGCCAAGAAGTCGCCCAAGCCGCTGAACTACGGCACCTGGGGCAGTGGATCGTCGGCCCACCTGTTTGGCGAGCTGCTGCAGCGCCAAAGCGGCGCCAAGCTGACCCACGTGCCCTACAAGGCCGAAGCCGCCGTGCACAGCGACCTGTTTGGCGACCTGCTGGACTTTGCCTGGGCCAACCCGTCCACCGCACGCGCCCAGGTGCAGGGCGGCAAGATGAAGGTGCTGGGCATTGCCGGCACGCGGCGCGTGTCCACCATGCCCACGGTACCGACCTTTGCCGAGCAGGGCTTCCAGGGCTTTGACGTGGACAGCTGGATCGGCCTGTACGCCCCGGCCAAACTGCCCGCCGACATCCAGGCTGCGTGGGTGACTGCCCTGCGCGAGATCACCGCCATGCCCGACGTGCAGGCCCGCCTGACCGGCTATGGCTTTGAGCCGCTGGGCAACACGCCCGCACAGTTCATGCAGGTCTATACCGCCGACTACCCGCGCGTGGCCGAGCTCATCAAATCGGCCGGCGTGACGCCCCAGCAGTAAACACGGCCCCGCAGGACACCCCCATGGACCACAACACGGTTTCTGAAGCCGCCCCCAAAGCACCCGCCCGCGTGATCCCGATTGCGGTGGACACGGGCACCGCCTATGGCAGGCCCACCCCCACCCACAAGCGTGACCTGGCCGAGGTCGGCCCCGGCACGCCCATGGGCGAGCTGCTGCGCCGGTATTGGCACCCCGTGGGCCTGACCAGTGACGCCACCGACATACCGCGCAAGGTGCGCGTGCTGGGCGAAGACCTGATTTTGTTTCGCGACGGCACCGGCCGCCCCGGGCTGGTATACCCGCACTGCGCGCACCGCGGCTCGTCGCTGTACTACGGCAAGGTCGAAGAGCGCGGCATCCGCTGCTGTTACCACGGCTGGCTGTTTGACGTGCAGGGCCACTGTGTGGAGCAACCCTGCGAGCCCGAAGGCGGCCGCGCGCGCGGCAAGGTGCGCCAGCCCTGGTACCCGGTGCAGGAGCTGTACGGCCTGGTCTGGGCCTACATGGGCCCGCCCGACAAAAAACCCGTGCTGCCGCGCTACGAATGCCTGGAAACCTTTGAAGAAGGCGAATTTCTGGAGGCAGACGACAACAGCATCGGCGGCGGCGGGCCGCAGATCATCCCTTGCAACTGGCTGCAGCATTACGAGAACCTGGTGGACCCGTTCCATGTAGTCGTGCTGCATTCCAGCTTCAGCGGCACGCAGTTTGTGCCGCAGATGGCCGTGATGCCCGAAGTGACCTGGGACACCACCGCCATCAGCGTGCGCACGCTGTCGCTGCGCAAGCTGCCCGACGGCACCACGCTGCGGCGCATCAGCGAAGCCGGCCTGCCCACGCTGCGCGTGATCCCCAGCCCGCGCATCGGGCGCTACGGCATGGTCGAATCATTGGGCTGGGTGCTGCCGATTGACGACCACAGTTTTCGCATCTACGTGGTGGGCCGCGTCAAGGAAAAGGGCGACCTGCACCGCATGCGCTCGCGCCTGGGCGGCAAGCTGTGGGAAGAGCTGACCGAAGAAGAGCACCAGAAGTACCCCGGCGACCATGAGGCCATGGTGAGCCAGGGCAGCATTGCCAAACATTCTGAAGAACACCTGGCCACCACCGACCGCGGCATTGTCATGCTGCGCCGCCTGTTGCAAAAGCAGCTGGACGCCGTGGCCGCGGGCGCGGACCCGGCCGGCGTGTCGTTTGACGAAAACGCCGCGCCGGTACAGTTTTCGGCCGGCAACTTCCTGGAGACCTGATGACCGTGGAGTTTGAAGTGACACTGGCCCGATCGGGCCGCACCATCCCCGTGGCCAGCGGCCAGAGCGTGCTGGAAGCCCTGCAGGCTCATGGCGTGGAGGTGGCCAGCTCGTGCGAGCAAGGCGTGTGCGGCACCTGCCAGACGCGCGTTCTGGGCGGCGAGCCCGACCACTGGGACATGTACCTGACGGCCGAAGAGCAGGCCGCCAACGACTGCTTCATGCCTTGCATCTCGCGCAGCAAGAGCGCGATTTTAGTGCTGGACCTCTAGGAAAACAGGGCCGGTTTAGGGCCCGTGCCCTAGCCCCGCTGCGGACAATGGCCCCATCCAACCCATGAGGAAATTGCCATGAACGCAACCCAATTCTCCAAGACCGCCACCGGCGTCATTGCCACCGCCGGCTCCACCGCCCACAAGGCCATTGATGCCTACCGCACCGGTGGCGAGCGCCTGAACGACGCCCTGGCCCAGCGCTGGAACAAGGCCCTGAAGCAGACCGCGCCGAAGCTGACGCCCGAGACCCGCAAGAACGCCGCGCACGCGCAAAAGGTGTTCAGCGGCTACTACGCCAAGGGCATCGCCCTGACGGCTGACGGCGCCGCTGTGGTGGTGGACACGCTGGTGGGCGCCGCGCTGGCCACGACCCAAAAGGCCACGGCTTTCGCTGCCGACCTGCGCAAGTAAACCCGGCTGACAGCCCCACAAACCCGATGGCAAAATGAGCCGTCGGGTTTTTTTACGCATAACAAGGAGACACCATGGCGATCAGCGTTGACATTGATCTGGGCTACGAATTCACCGTGAAGGCCAAGGCGGCCGATGTGTTTGCCGTCCTGTCGGATGTGCCCACGTCGGTCAGCCATTTCCCCAAGGTAGACAAGCTCAGCGACCTGGGCGACGGCGTGTACAAGTGGGAAATGGAAAAGGTCGGCACCGCGCAGGTGAACATCCAGACCGTCTACGCCAGCAAGTACGTGAGCGACAAGGCCAAGGGCACCGTCAAGTGGACGCCGGTCAAGGACATCGGCAACGCCCAGGTCGGCGGCAGCTGGAAGGTCACTGACAACAAGGGCAAGTCCACCGCGATCGAGCTGAAGATCAAGGGCACCGTGGACGTACCGCTGCCCGGCCTGATGAAGATGGTGGTGGGCCCGGTGGTTGAAGGCGAATTCGAAAAACTGGTCGATAAATACATCGCCAACCTGATTAAAAAGTTCGGCGGCGAGGTGGAATGAACCTCTTGCCCCCACGCTCCCCCACTGCGTGTGGGTCGCTGCCCCCCGAGGGGGCCGCAGTCGCCTTGGGGCGGCCCGGCGGCGACTGATCTCTCGCTCAGCCCAGCGGGCGCGTCAGGTAAA